>CANKJN010000030.1 GCA_947482345.1 Spartobacteria bacterium | reverse complement strand
CCGTTTGACTCATTCGCTCCCGCTCATTTCTCCTTTCAGGCAGCGCATGCGCTGTCTATCCGGTGGCCTCTCGGCCAACCGTATTCCCGACGGGTTGATGCCACTTCCCTCCCGGGAAGCTGTGGCACCATTCGGGGAGCGATTGCATCGCTCTCTTCCGCACACCCTCCCGGGTGTTTGGTTCGTCCTTCGGACTGTTTCGCAGGCTACGACGCGGCTCCCGCCGCTCGTCGTTGTGGCGTTGCTCGCTCGGGCGAGACCGCTGCGGGTATTGACTCGCTCGCTCCCGCTCGGCTCGCCCTGACGGGTTTGCCTGAGGCAAATCTACCCAAGCCGCTCCCGCAGCTACATGTTGCCCAGCACTCGCGCCTTCAACCAAGCCTCTGGGCAGAGGCGCGGAGAAGCATGCCGAAGGCATGATCCCCCATCCCAATGGGGGACGGCACCGCTTCTCGGGAGAGAAGTGCCGTTCAAAAATCAGCAAATGCTCTTCAGTGGCCTTCATGGGATTTAATCAGCGCTTCCCTAGGACGTTATACGTCCCACCCTCTGTGAGATCATCCTTGCATGGAAAAGAAAACCCCTATCACCATCCCGCCTGAGATCATCTCACTTCTCGAGGCCACCGCACTTGCCAACGACTGCAAGTCCGAAGAGATCATCCTTGCCGCCATCAAGGCCTTCCTGGATGGCGACAGGGAGTATCAGGTCGGGGAATAGAGAACTACTCTTCCTCGGGAGAAGGGATCTGAAGCAGGTCGGTAACCGGGTCGGAGGGCACTCCCCCGGGGAGTTCCTCGACCTTGCGCAGGCTACGCTCCACTGCACGGGAACGCACGCCGACGGTCTCAATCTTATTGGTGGCGGCGAGGAGCGATTTCTTCACTGCTTCGAGCGAGTCTCCGAACTTGGAGAACTCCGTCTTTACCAACCCGAGCGTCTTCCAGACCTCGCTCGACTGCTTCTGGATGCTGAGTGTCTTGAATCCCATCTGCAGGCTGTTGAGGACGGCGGCGAAGGTCGTGGGCCCGGTCAGCACGACGCGGTGCTTTCCCTGAAGCTCCTCGACGACATTCGGAATCCGGAGGATTTCTGCAAAGAGTCCCTCGGTCGGGACAAACATGACGCCGAAGTCGGTGGTGTGCGGAGGATTGAGGTACTTGGTGGAGATATCCTTTGCACACTTGAGGACCGCATCCCTGAGCGCCTTGGTCGACACCTCGATGGCCGAGAGATCCGCACGCTCCTGGGCCTCATGGAGGCGTTTGTAATCCTCGAC
This sequence comes from Spartobacteria bacterium, assembly GCA_947482345.1. Taxonomy (GTDB): domain Bacteria; phylum Verrucomicrobiota; class Verrucomicrobiia; order Chthoniobacterales; family UBA6821; genus UBA6821. Next base: position 26,617 of record CANKJN010000030.1, on the reverse strand, counting down.
GAAGAACTTGGCATCCACGGGAAGCCAGACCACCGAGTCATCCTCTCCGCGTCCCGGGAGCTTGATCGCAAACTCGACCACCTCCGATGAGGAGGGATTGGGCCGGACATTCTTCTCATACTGGTTCGGTGTGAGCATCTGTTCCAGGAGGGCACCCAGTTGGACCTCTCCCCAATTCCCGCGGGTCTTCACATTGGTGAGGACCTTCTTGAGATCCCCGACACCGGTCGCCAGGTTCTGCATCTCTCCGAGTCCCTGGTGGACTTTTTCCAGTCTGTCGGAAACCAGCTGGAACGATTCCCCGAGACGTTTTTCCAAGGTTGTCTGGAGCTTCTCGTCGACCGTTCGGCGCATCTCCTCCAAGCGCGCCCCGTTGTCGTCGCGGAGCTCCTTGAGCTTCGCCTCCACGGTCTTGCGGACATCTTCCAGCTTGGCTTCGTTGGATGCCGTCAGCTTGCTGATGGTGTCGGCGAATGCCTGCAGGCGCTCCCCTTGGTTCTGTCCGAGAACGCCCAGTCCGTTCAGGAGAGTCTCATTGCCCTGCTTGAGAATAGTGAGGGTTTCGGCGCGACCCTCACGGGCGTGTGTCGCGGCTTCCTGACGAAGATTGGCGAGTTCATTGCCGAGAACGGCCCCCTGTTTCTGATGGGAGACATCGATCTGCTCCAGCCTGGAGCCGATGGCGTCCATCTCGGCGACTCCAGCACCAGCCTTGCGGAGCTGGATCACGAGGATCGCAATCAAGAGAATCAGGATAAGGATCAGGAGAATCGGTTCCATGGGGAAGAGGGCTGGAGGATTTTAGGCTGAATGAAGCTAGGCTGTCGGGCGGAGGACTAAAGACTGAAAATCTTAGGGATTACAAATAACGCGTGTCGGAATTGATAGTTTCATTAGGGAACCGCTGATTCAATCGCATAGAGGCCGTTGCGGGTATTGACTCGCTCGCTCCCGCGAGGCTCGCCCTGACGGGTTTGCCTGCGGCAAATCTACCCAAGCAGCTCCCGCAGCTACTTGTTGCCCAGCGCTCGCGCCTTCAACCAAGCCTCTGGGAAGAGGCGCGGAGAAGCATGCCAAAGCCATGATCCCCCATCCCGATGGGGGACGGCACTGCTTCTCGGGAGAGAAGTGCCGTTCAAAAATCAGCAAATGCTCTTCAGCGGCCTTCATGGGGTTTCATCAGCGTTTCCCTGGGCAGAAGTCACTTGCCGGATCGGAACCGTCCTTGCCGTGACCTTATCGGTGCCGATTCCCAGGAGCTTGGCGGCGGCCTGACGGTATTGCTCCATCTGGCCTTCATATTCCCCGGCGATGTCCTCGGGTGTCGCCCGGTTCGTCTTGTAGTCGTAGATCCGGGCCTCCGCCGCCTTGTCGCCCTCCTTGCGGATGTGAACCCGGTCGAAGATCCCGCTGATCCATTGCCCGTTGATCATCAGGTCAAAGGGCTTCTCATTCCAGAACTGCCAATCCTCCCCGGGATTCGCGAAGAGAGCCTTGGCCTCGGGAGTATTCAGGAAGATCGCGAGCAATCGGCGTGCCTCCGCACTGCAGGATCCAAGATCCGCCGCACCGGGATCCCAACCGATCCGTGAGAGCACCTCGTGGATCTCGGTTCCCAATTCGGCGGCATCCGATGAGAAGCTACTTTTAACCGTAAACTCCCTCGCCTGCTTCACCTTCAGGGAAAGAGAGGAGGGGGAAAGAGCGTGGGGCGTGCAAGCGGAACAAGGACTCAGTCGGGCTTTCTTAACCTCTTCGTCAACGCCTTCCCCTTCCTCCTTGGCACCCTCCTTGACCTCATACCACTTTTCATTGCCCACCTCATAAACTGGGGACCCCGGATTCAGGGTTAGGCTAAGGAGTCTCCCAAAATTCCTGGCTGTTGATTTGGCGCCGATCCTGTTGGTCACCACATAGAGTGCGTTGCGCGAACGGGTCATGGCAACATAGGCCATGCAGAGTTTTTCATAAGCCGCACGGGCCTGTGTCTCCTCGAGAGCCGCGTTGAGATTTGGTTCGATCAGCGCAAGGTCCCTCCTGGGCATCAGGCACCCCCACTGGGGTGTCCTTTCCGGAGAGTCATCCCGGCGGAGATAAATCTTCTCGTCGTGATTTCCATCCGACCTGTCGAGTCCGGACACCACCGTCATATCGAATGTGAGGCCCTTGGACTGGTGCAGGGTCATCAGGCGCACCACGCCGGAAGACTCGGGCTCCTCAACCTTACGGCTCTCGATGAAGAAAACAAAATCGGCGATCGCTCCCCTGGCTGAGGCATCGTAATCTGAGGCCGCGGCCAGAAAGTCAATTGAACGCGATGCAAGGAATGGGGGCAGTTTCACACCCTTCAGCCATTTGCGTATTGTCTTCTCGTAGCCGGTATCGGAAATCGATGCGAGTGCCTCTTCCCGGAACTCCGCTTCTCCGTCATCGAGCAGTTTTTTCCCAAACTCGCATGAGTTTAACAGAGTGCTCGAAAGTTTGTCCCCGGGAGAGGCCACCAACCGAAATGCCGCCAGAATGGATGCCCCGAGCGCATTGTCCGTGCAGGGATTCGATTTGCCTTCCACAGAGACGGGGATTTGCTCCTGATCCGATTGCAGGAGAGTTGAGATCGCCTCCAGTTGCTTGTTCGTTCGCACCAGTACGGCGCAACTCTTTCCATGCTTCCATGGCTTTACTTCACGGAGGATCGCCAGTATCTCCAAATCCTGGATATGGATTCCCTCCTCCTCGTCCGCCTGCCCGTTGTCCTCAGCCTGCACCCACCTGACATAGCCTTCCAATCCCTCGTTGCGTGTTGCGACCAGGTGTTTGGTGAAAGCCCTTTTCCAATTACTCACCGTGGCGCCGGGGTACCCGAGGGGCCCGCTGACGGAGTCTATGTCCCCGAAGACAGCGTTCACCATCTGGATGATTTCGCGTGCGGAGCGCTGTGAAACCGAAAGCGGCTTCTCGATAATGCACTCGCTCTCCCCATTGTAATGATCCCGGATCTCGAAGAAGAGTTCGGGATCCCCTCCCCTCCATGAGTAGATCGCCTGCTTCGTGTCCCCGACATAGAAGAGCGAGCGATCCCCCTCGGTGTCCTGAAGCACCTCCCCGACAAAAGGACTCAGGACCTTCCATTGCTGTCTGCTCGTGTCCTGAAATTCATCCAGCAAGTAGTGCTGTATCCTCCCGTCGAGCCGATACCCCACCGATCCCATCCACCTCTGGTCGCCGGCCTGTGCGGCCAGCAAGTCCGTGACATCCTGAAAGGTCAGTAGACCAGAGCTTCTGGTGCGCACGTCGTAGACCTGTTCGTATCTCTCCATGAAATCATACTGCCCGGCACTCCGGCCCAGGAGTTTTTCAAAGGCAGGCTTCAGGAGAACATGGAGCAGCCTGAGCCGTGCTCCGGCAACATTTCCGAGTAGGTAGACCCTCGTGTTGTTACCTTTGCCAACCGGAATATAACTCTCACCCGTCGACTTGTCCGCGCTGGGCGCAAGGAGTTTCTCGATGAAGCCCTCCAGAACCTCGGTGCACGGCTTGCCGGCATCAAAGGATGCGGCCGAATCCAGCCATGAGTCCCACAACTCCGACACCGCGTCCGTGAGGTCGGGATGGGCCGCCTTGATCGCACTCCTCAAATCCTCCGCAGCCCCCCGGGGATCCCCTCCCCCGAGCATGGTGTTACCATCGGGCCAGATCGTCTTGGGATTACCCCAAACGGCTTGTGGGGGGGTCTGTAGATAGGCCTCGTGCCTAGAGACGAGGATTTTGTAGAGTGTCGTGAAAACGTCGACCTCCCCGCCGCGTCTGGAGGCCCGCCTGACCAGATCGACAAATCCCTCGAGGCCTTCGCCGTCAGTCTGTTCACGGAACACCGCGGCAAGAGCTTCCTCGCGGGCATGCTTGAGTTCCGAATCGCCGATCATCTGGAACTCCCCCGGAAGTCCGGACTCCAGTGGAAATGCCTTGGCGATCCGGGCAAAAAGGCTGTCGATCGTGCCCATCCTGAGCATGCCAGCCTTCAGGGAGAGCTTCTCGAGCATCTCCAGGCACTTTCCTTCGTCAAGGTCCGTGCACCCCGTATCCTTGCGTAGGGTGATAAGTTTCCCGGGATCAATGGCCGCCTCCGCTATCCGGTGAAAGACCGCATCAAGAAACTCACCGGCCGCCTTCCGCGTGAAGGTAAGCGCCGCGATCTTCTCGGGGTTCACCCCGTTGGCCAACAGGGTCACGAAACGCGTGGTAAGCGCGTAGGTTTTTCCGCTTCCCGCATTGGCGAGCATCATCGTGTTGGGAATCTTCACGACGCCACCTCCCCTTTTCTGCCCTTCAGCCGGGCAATCGTTTCCGCGCTAAAACACTTCTCGGGATTTCCATTGATGAAGAACGCCTCGAAAGGATCATCCCAGGTCCCGGAGTGAGGGCGAGGCGGCCAAAAAACTTCGTTTTCCACCATCTCCGCCACGGCACGGGCACACCCGTCGGCCGAGGTCATCTGCTCATCTGTCAACTCGAACTCCTCGACACGACTCTCGGACGGATCCGCGGCCAGGATGAAGTAAGCCGTCCGGACCTCCTGATCGGGGTAGAGAACCTCGGCGATCCTCCTGTAAAGGGGGAGCTGCAGCTCCTTCCAGCTCTTTTCCGAGGGACCCTTTTTGCCGGCGACCATCACCGAGGCCTCTTTGATCCATCCGGATGAGGCGGGTCCGAAATGGGTCTTTGCCGGGGGTTTCACATCGCCTCCCTGTGCCTTGTAATCGATCACCCGGATGATACCTCCCCTCCGGTCGATGCGGTCGATTTTGGAGGATAGCTTCAGGGAGCCGATCGTCAGGGCAAGGGGATCCTCGGCCGGGATCTTGCGCTCCACCTGCTCGATCCTCCATCCCTCCGCGTACTGCTCCGCCTGCACCCGGGCAAACGAGGAGAGCCTCACCCTGGCCGACTCGGTCTGGACCCTGATCACTGGTGAGGGATCGGGACCGAAACGACGGTAAATCTCCTCTTTCAGGAAATCATGCACGATGTTCCTGATCTGGTGCTCGTTGCCCTGGCCGGCATGGTCCTTACCGAAGCGCTCCAGCACCCTGTGGATCATGTCGCCAAACTGCAGGGCATCCATCTCTCGGACCCCGGGATCGAAGCCATCGACCCAAAGGCGCTTCTTCAAATAAAAGCGGAAGGGGCAGGCCAGATAGACGCTGAAATCCGTGGGGCTGATCTTCGCCGACACACCGTCCTTTTTTTCACGAAGTTGTGACGGCTCGGGAAGATCCCAAAACCACTCCGCGGAACGACCGGGGCGACTGGATGACGCCGTCGGCTTAGCAAACAGTTTCGTGACCCGTTCCGGAAGATCCTTCCCGGGACAACGGAGCAGAAGACCCGAGGGGATCGCGGGAGTCCCGTCGGCTCCGAACTTCGCGAAACTGCAGCGGAAGTTTTCCGGGGACCGCACCCGGGCCAGACAGGCCAGGAGGTATGCGTCACGCGCGCGTCGGGAAGCGTTGTCGGCGATCCCGAGCTTCCCGCGGAGACAGTCGGGCAAGAAGGGGTGTGAATCGACCGAGGAGGGAATCATACCCTCCGCACACCCGCAGAGGGCCATTCGGGAGGCCTCCGACCAGGGAGCCTCCAGGAGACCGGAAAGCTCCGTGTCACCCTCCGAGGAGAAACCGAACACCCTCTTTCTCGCCAGCGCACGGAGCAATGCAGCATCCGAGGCAGTGCTCCAATCACCGAGGAGGGAAGACCCCGCCACCAGTGAACAGCTCTCAAGCACATCACCCAATGATCCAAAATCCCGGGGCGCATCGTGCCATACCAATCCCGGAACATCCTTCGGATCGATATCATCACATGCCGGGACAACGACATTCAGCAGGGAACGTGCGGCTTCCTCCCTCCGGACTCTTGCCTCTCTGGCGATTGGGCGCTCCTCCGGATCCTCCGGACGTTCCGCATCGAGGAAGCCCGCGGCCTGATCCAGCGATTCGACGAGTGGACTCATGGCCAGATGGTCACAGGCCTCCAATGCAAGCGACTGGCTGATTCCGGCTTTCCTACAAGCCCACCCCGCAAATCCGGGACACTCCAGCAACCGGCGCAGCGTCCGAAGTCGGGGTTCCCGGCGCAGGTTGATCCACTCGCTTAACACGGTCGCCGGCTCGGTGTGCCCGAGAGGGAGCCCCTCCGGAAGGAAAGGCTTTCCTTCACGCTCCAGGAAGGCAGCTTGGAAGGGGGAAGTGAGGCTTGCATCTCCCAGGATCGCCGCATGACTGCCGCCAGCCCCGGCCAGAAAATCGATCGCCTTGGCCGCTTCATCGGCCGGATCTTTTGCCAGCACGATCTGTGATCCGGTCAACGGGATCAGGGCCTTCTCCCAAGCTTCGGGCCGGGGACGGCCCCAATCGTCGAAGCCGTGGGGCAATGATTCCGGCACCCAGACCAGAACCTCCACACGGACACCCTGTTTTTCGAGTTCTCGGGCTCGAAGCGAAGCCGCGACGGGAAGATCGGGAATGCAGGCGATCACCACCCTTTCAAGGTCTTTGACTGGCGACGATATGGTCGCTGCTCGTGCTTCGTTCGGATCCGTCAATCCATGAGCCTTCATCACCCGCTTGTAAGAAAGGTAAAGCGATCCCAGCGCCGACCAGCGGTCCTCATCTTCAGCGCAGACTTCCCTGATTTTTTTCGAGGAGGGGTTCAGAGAGGCCTCCCCCAGCAGATCGCAGAGATCGCAGATTAATGATGCGGTTCCCAACAGGGCATGATCCCCCTCCAAAACCTCGGGACGCGGAAAAAGGACATCAAAGCCATCGGGAGGCGATGCCTTGGCCGCTTTGAGCGCAAGACCCCATGCAAGCTCGCGGTCCGTCCGGGTCGCCGTCGCCGTCTTCGGAAGCAGCGCGGCCATTGGCTGAAGAAATGACGGGGAAAGCACTCCACTCCCACCTCTCTCCGCCACCTTGGCCAGCGCATGGCGGATCCTGCGGGAGGCTCCACTGGTCGGCACCCAAACCTGTGTCCTGGAGAGATCCGGCGGATTACCCGCGGCATCCGAAAGCAGATGCTCGGCCACCTGCTCCGCGAGGGAGTTCTTTTTTTTCAGAAAGACTAGTGGTAGGGACATGGAACGGATAAAGTGTAACAAGGATTAGCCAAGTCAGCGACAGGAAGTGTCATTCAATGAGTTTTTTTACTCAGACCAGCGCCCGATTGGGCATAGCTGATCGGCCTCATACCCCAACGTGTACAGCTCCTCCTTGCGCTTCTCATCAAGTCGATGGAACCAATGGCCGAAAGCATTGTAAGCCCAATACTCAACCGCGAACTCCGATGATGAAAGTGACGCAACCTACGCAAGGGATGAGTAGGTTGGAGTGCCAAAGGCAGCCCAAGTGCAGCGAGTGGCGATTCGCATAGGAATGAGCGTGTCAATTGGCTTAATACCATTGACGCGATTAATCTGGTGGAATTGGCGAAGGGATTTTGGTGATGGGCTAGGGAAGCGCTGATTAAATCCCATGAAGGCCGCTGAATGCCATTTGCTGATTTTTGAAGGCGCGAGCGCTGGGCGATACCCGCAGCGGTCTCGCTCGAGCGAGCAACGCCACAAAAATCGAAAAATGGCTTCAGCCCTGCGGGTTGCGGAGATAACAGGCCGGGGGCTGCGTTGGCTTGGCACTTACAGCCCACTGCGGGGATGCTCGTGCCAAGCCGCCTTGCCCGCGGCCCATTCTTTCCGCAACGGCCTCTATGCGATTTAATCAGCGCTTCCCTAGAGCGTTTTAAGTAAAGATGTAGCCGTAGATTTGGGAGCGCCATGGGGTGATCAGTGTGGAGCAAGCGAGCGACTGTAGTCATTGTGCTACTGCCCGAGCGATGCGACACCGCTGAGTGCCCTATGCCGCCCCAAATATTGGCTGTAGAATAATGGCGCCTCGCTGTTTACAGTGGGTTGATTGAAGGATGATGTTTTCACGCAACGGGCGCAAGGTCGCCAAGGTTGGATTAAAGAGTAGCGCCCGATGGAGCGGAGGAGGGCGGAAAGATGAAAGATGAAACTTGAAACCGGTAAGCTGAACCAAGCCGCTGGGAAGCGGCGCAAAAGGCGCCTGGGAAGGCGGCTTAATCATTCGTGGACGGAGGGCCGAGAAGTCCTGAGTCCAGCGGGACGATGGATGTCTGATCCGGGCGGATCGACAGATAATAGACTACGACGCAGTCGTAGCCCCAACAGGGCGGCACCCCTTTGCGATCGTTGCGTCCTTTGCGTGAAACTCATTCCATGCCTTTTTGGAACATTTCCCCACTCCCAATAGCGTAGAGCCATGTTTCTTTGTGGTCAGTAGATTGCGCCAAATCGTTCTGCGCAACTTCGGGACTCGGGTTAAAGTTTATGTCATCACCCCTCGAACATCGTCTGCATCTTCCCGGCATACTTCTCTGCGATGACATGGCGCTTCAGCTTGAAGGTCATGGTCAGTTCGTCGCCGACCTCGAACGGCTTCCCCAGAAGCTCGACCGCGGCGATTCGCTCGAAGGGCTTGAAGCCCGTCTCGCCGGAGACCAGACGACGGATCTCTTTCTGGATCTTTTCGCGGACCTCGGGGCGCGAGGCCAAGGAGTCGGAATCCGCCGCCTCGATCCCGGCGGCGGCAAATCCACCAACCGACGGAACCACCAGGACGCCGAGATGCTTCTGATCCTGTCCGACGACCATGCACTGGTCGATGAGCGGTGACTCGAGGAGCTTCGACTCGATCGGGAGAGGCTCCACATTCTCCCCTCCCAGCAGAACGATGGTCTCCTTGCAGCGGCCGACGATCTTGATGCAGTCGTTGAAGGTCACGAGTCCCAGATCGCCGGTCGAAAGCCATCCGTCACGTAGCACCTTTGCCGTCTTTTCAGGATCCTTGTGGTATCCCGACATCATCTGGGGCCCCTTGGCATGGATCTCCCCGCGTCGGCCACGACCGAGATCGCGACGGGTGGTGTCCGGATAGAGGATGGCACCGGTGACGGGATCGACGATGCGGATTTCCGTGCCGGGAAAAGCCGGGCCGACCGTTCCGATGACCAGGCGACCCCATGTCCTGACGGCCAGCACGGTGCCCGACTCCGTGAGTCCGTATCCCTCGAGAACGGGAAAGCCGATGTCATTGAAGAACTCGTCAACATGGGGCGGCAGCGCCCCTCCCCCCGAGATCGTTCCTCGGAAGCATCCTCCCACGATGGCGCGGAGTTTCTTCAGCACGATCGCATCGAGCAGGAGGAACGGGAGGATGAAGGCCAGCCATGCCGCCGTATGAAAGGCCCCAAGCAGGAGCGAGACCGGGAATGAGCGTCCTGTGAGATCGACCTTCCTTCCGCTCAGGAAATCCTCCGCCCTGCGGACGGCATGCGATGAGATCCGGGCCGCGTGAAAGAGGACCCGGCGGATCAGGGGCGCCTTTTCCACCGTGGAGAGGATCCTGCGGTGCAGTCCCTCCCAGAGCCGGGGCGCCGAGGCCATGATCGTGGGACGCGCCGCCTTGAGATCCTCACCCAAGTGACGCAGCGTCGTGTAGTAGGTGTGTAGACCGCTCGAGATGGAAAGCATCTCGAAGACCCTCTCGTAGATATGCCAGACGGGAAGGATCGAGAGGGCCCTGTCCTCCGGCCCGAGGGCAAAGGGGAGATTCCTCACCTGCGAGATGATGGAGCCGTGGGAAAGCCTTACTCCTTTGGGCACACCCGTGGTGCCCGAGGTGTAGATGATCGTGTAGAGGTCCTCGGGATGCACCCCGGTGATCCTATCCTCCGCCCGGCGATCTCCCTCCACACGCAATCGCTCGCCGGCGATTTCCAGATCTCGGAGTCGGTGGACATTTCCGGCGGAGGCAATATCCGTATCACCGGCCATGACGATGAGATGGCGTAGGCCCGGCAACCGGTCGCGGACCGACTCCACCTTAGCCAGCACGGCCTCATTCTCGACGAAAGCCACGCCAACATCGGCATGCCCGAGGATGTAGGCGATCTCCTCGGCCGTGACATCGGCGGCGCGCGGCACATCGGCGGCACCGCAAAACTGCACGGCGGCATCCGCCAGAATCCACTCGAAGCAGTTGTCGGAGAGGATCGCGACATGATCGCGCGCACCGACGCCGAGTTCGATCAATGCTGTGGCAAGTGCCAGCGAGCGGTCACACCACGCGCGGTAAGAGACCGAATAAAAAGTCCCGTCAGGACGACGGGAAGAGAATGCGGGGAGATCCCCCCACCGCTCCCCCGCTTCCCGGATGAGGGAAGCGAGGTTCGGTGAATCAATGCGGTCTGACATTCAGGAACCGCTGTACGGGATTTAGAATGCGGCCGTCTCGGAGGGGAAGGACGCGGCGGGAGCCACGGCCTCGGGAAGGATTCCCACGGGTGTGCTAAGGCTCTCGGCAACATAGATTCCTTCGCCTGCCTTCCTCACGCCGGCGAGCTTGCCGATGCGGACGTAAAGCGTCTGAGTAGGGCTCTTGGCGGTCCAGACATATCCGTCCTGCTCGAGACCGATGAGGATTTCCTTCACCTTCATGGGGCGGTTGTAGCGCTGGAGCACCTTCACGACGGCGGGAGCCAGAGGGCCGGAGGGCGATGCGGGACGGGGACGGCCTGCAAGCTTCGAGCTACGGGGCTCACCGTCAGCGGTAACCTTGCGGCCGGAACCGGGAGGACGGCCACGGCGGCGGGGAGTGCTGGCCAACTGGGTCAACTGACTGGTCATGGTGACGGTGGCGGGAGGCAGTTCGAGCGTGGCGCCGAGGAGCTCGTGGAGCTTCTGCTGAAGGCGCTCGATCTTGACGGCGATCTTCATCGCTTTCTTTAGGGTCAGGGAATCAGGGATGGTCATGGTATTGGGTTGGTTAGGTTCTAGGTTTTTAGACTCTAGGAGTATAGGTGCTAGGTGATTGGGGATGGGCTATCGGGATTGATTGGTTTTTGTTTGTAACCTTTTTAACGATTCAACTTTTTAACTGCGATCCGGATGGGTTTGCGACTATGCGGTACGGAAGGTGATGCGGGCCTTGGTCAGGTCGTAAGGGGACATTTCGACAGTCACCTTGTCACCCGGCACAATGCGGATGAAATGCTTGCGCATTTTCCCTGAAATATGGGCCAACACCACGTGGCCGTTGCCGAGTTCGACACGAAACATCGTGCCTGGGAGAACCTCGACGACAACGCCTTCGGTGGTAATTGCTTCTTCTTTTGCCATAAAGGTTAAAGTTAGTAGGGAAAATATCTCTGTATGTCTAGGAAAATATTATTTCCGAGGGTTAAAAAGATGAAAAAGTTAAAAGGTTGAAATTGTACCAGCCAGGAAAGTTACGCGGGAAAAGTGTCCGGCTTAAGATTCCGTAAGAATTCCTCGCACGGCATGCAGAGAACCCCGTCCCGGCGCAACCGTTCAGCTCCACGATAGAGAAGGATCTGCTTACTTTCCGGGTAATCCTTGGCAAAGCTCTTAAGCCCCTGCAGATCAACTGGACGGATTCGTTCCGTGTTTTTCACCTCCAGCGCATAGAAATACGAATCCCCGTAGACCACAAAGTCCACCTCCACCTTGGATCGAGTCTGCCAATAATGGAGATCGTTCTTTCCCCTGCTGTATTCACACCAAGCCTTCAGATGTTGCGCCACCAATCCTTCCAAAGCCGCTCCATCGATTTCCGACGGGGCGTCGAGAGGACCTCTTGCTCGATTGGCCATGAAAAGGCCGGTGTCAAAAAAGTAAAACTTCGGGTGGTTGGCTAACTCCCTCTTTGCCCTTCGCGTAAAGACCGGCAAGCGCCAAGCCAGCAAGAGATCCTCCAGAATCGATAGGTAGCCCTCCAGTGTAGGCCTCTTGACCTGACACTCCCTTGCAACATTCGCAAGATTCAGAACCGCGCCATGCGAGAAACTGACTGCTTCAAGAAACCGAGCAAAATTCCCCACATTCCGCACGAGTCCCTCGGCCTGCACCTCCTCTTTCAGGTACACGCCGCAATAGGCCTGAATCTGCGATTCCCTATCCTGGCTTCCCATGACCACGGGGAGCATCCCGTGACGCAGAGCTCTCTCCAGTGAAAATTCATCACCCAACTCAGCAGCCATGAACGGATGCATCGAAAGATGAGCCGCCCGCCCTCCGAGCAGATTGACCCCGGCACGTCGCAACTTACGCGCGCTTGAGCCAGTCAGGACGAAACGTCTCCCAACCTTCTCCTCGATCAGGCCGTGCACCACCTCCAGGAGCTCCGGCAACTTTTGCACCTCATCAATCACGACATCCGGGCATCCAGGGTTGCCAGACACAATCTCCCTGAGCCTTTCAGGCCTAGCCGCCATCTCCCTCAAGGTTGCGGGATCCAGCAGATCCACTCTGAGAGCGTCAGGAAAAGTGCGCCGTGTCCACCAAGTCTTCCCTGTGCCTCTTGGGCCAAGTAAAAAGAAGCTGCCATCCGGGATTGGGAGAAATCTTGCCGTTTCCATAAATATGCGACTCATTATTATGGCAATCGCGAAATATTGCAATAAATACCAAAGGCATGGATAGGGGGATTTTAACGAGGTTCCTTTTGTTCCTTTTGTAACCTTTGACGGCACTTGCCTCCCGGCAAGCCGTGCCGCCCCTCCGGGGCTACGACTGCTTCGTAGTCTACCGCGTCGCTTTTGTACTCGCTTGCTTTGCCTCGGCCTCTACCAAGGCATTGATGCCGCTTCCCTCCCGGGAAGCCGCGGCACCCTTCGGGCAGCGACAAAGTCGCAGTCTTCCGCACACCCTCCCAGGTGTTTGGTTTGTCCTGCGGACTGCTTTGCAGGCTTCATCGTGCCTCCCGGCACTCGATGATCGCAAGGCTTGCCCTTCGGGTCCATCTACGATGGCTACAACTCGACCTTCCCAAGGTCTCGTTTCAGCGACTTGGTTCAACCTTTTAAACTTTCAACCGGATGCGGTAGCATCCGTGCTTCATGTCCGCCCCAAAGAACATCGTCTATTTCGACCTGGAGACTCAGCGCACCGCCAATGACGTCGGCGGTTGGGACAAGAAAGCCGACATGGGGGTCTCCGTGGGGGTCACCTACAGCACGGGGACTCAGAGCTATGAGATCTTCACCGAGAAGCGTGTCGGCGAACTGATCGACCTTCTAGGCCGCGCCGATCTGGTGGTGGGCTACAACAACCGTCGCTTCGATTACGAGGTGCTGATGGGCTACACGATTCTCGACCTGCCCCACCATCTCCCCACGCTCGATCTTCTGGAAGTCGTCGAGAAGGCCGCTGGTCACAGGCTGCCGCTCGACTCCATCGCCACAGCCACGCTCGGCGTCGGCAAGACTGCCGAGGGGCTTGATGCTATCCGCTGGTGGCGCGAGGGGAAGATGATGGAGATCGCGGAGTACTGCTGCTTCGACGTGAAGGTGACCAAGCTTGTGCACGAGTACGCCGTGCAGCATGGCCAACTCCACTACATCGACCGCTTCTCCAGGAAGCAGACCCTGACGATCGAGTTGCCATCATGATCCAGCCTCTCGACTCGGCCCGCAACAGCTGGCGGCTCCTCTGGATCGATCTGGATGAGCCCGTGCCGGCACCCTCACAATCCGGTGAATCCGGTGCCGGAGAGTACTGCTTGCCGACCTGCCTTCTGGTGACCACCGCATCCGGCAAGCCGCTCTGCCCTCCCGAGATCCTGGAGGAACTCGACCAACCCCGCGCCGAGCAACTGCTGGGCCGGCTCTTTGACGAGCATGGCACGCCCGACAGCCTGACCATCGCGGAGAGCAGCGACTGGGATACGGAGGCATGGCGCTCCTTCGCCATCGACTGCCGGATCGAGATCGCCTTCGGAGCCTTCCCCGAAGCCAGGCCGGGCGAACTGCTCCAAGTCGGCCGCAGGATCGCGCAACGGCTCAGGGGCGAAGGCTTCCACTCCCCGGGGGCCATTGCCCGCGGGCTAGTCGCAACGGCGCGCCGCCTCCGCTCACCGGAAAGGAAAAGCGCCCATCTGCGCAAGGCCATCGAGCATGACGCGGAGTGTATCCTCGCACGGATCGAACTGGCCGACACCGACTACCAGTCGGCCCGATGGAATGAAGCCAGACGAGGTTATCAGGAGGTGACCGAGCGCGAGGAGCGGCGCTGGCGCGGCGAGACTCCCGAATGGTGGGAGGATCACGAGACACGTCCCTACATGAGGGCACTCTACGGGCGGGCGATGACCGAGTGGCACCAGGGACGCTTTGCGGAGACCGCCAAGGATTTGGAAAAACTCCTGACTCTCAACCTGCGCGACAACCAAGGCGTGCGCTTCCTGATCCCGCTCGTCCACCTGCTGGGTGATGACGATGCCAAGGCGCTCAAGGCGCTTGAGGAATACGACCGGAACTATCCCGACGACTACTGCGAGCCGTCGCTGCTCTTCGGCAAGGGACTCGCCCTCTGGCGCTCGGGCGATGATGAACCAGCCCGCGCCGCCTACCGCGCCGCGATGCTACAAAACCTCTACATCACCCCGATGCTGCTGGATCTACCCACCCCACCGGCCGACATCTGGCATCCCAACAACCGTTCCGAGATCGGCTACGCCCAGGACTTCATGCAGTCCTACGCGATCCTGTGGGACAGGGACCCAGCGGCCACACGGTTCATTTCCGAACTCCATGACGAACTGGCTCCAGAAATCGAGAAGATCCTCACCCTGCGCCGCACGATGGCGGATTGGCAGGACCAGCGCTACGACCGGAACTTCAAAGCCCGCTGGAAAGCCATGATTGAACAGGACAAGTCACTGACGGGAGGAGTCGATAGGGAGTAGGGGATGGGGGATGGGGGAAATTATGAATTATGAGGGATGAAGTATGAACCAAGCTCGTGGGAACGAGAGCGGTAGACTGCCGAAGGCAGCCCCAACGGGGCGGCACGGCTTGCCGGGAGGCAAGTGCCGTCAAACCTGAACCAAGCCGGAGGGAACCGGCGCAAAAGGCGCCTGGGAAGGCGGCTTAATCATTCGAGGCCCCGTGACTGCGGGGGCCAAGAAGTCCGATCCCGCTGTTGCGGGAGAGGATGCCTGGTCGGGGACGACCGGCAGATAATAGACTACGACGCAGTCGTAGCCCCAACGGGGCGGCACCCCTTTGCGGGAGCAAACGAACCCTTGGGAAGGGTGAGTAGGACTGCTGAAAGCAGCCTCAAAGAGGCGAGCCTTGCGGGCGCAAGCGAGTTCAAAGTGCCGTCAAACCTGCCGTAACGTATGCGAAGCAACGGCCGGGCAAGCAAACCTGACTCCCGACCTCCGACCACCAACTTCCGAAAACCTCAATACCGGAAACCAGGCTTAGCCGGAGCGTTGGTGGAGGTGCGGGCCGTTTCGGTCTTGGGCTTTGCAGAAGCCTCTGGTGCGGCGGGTAGAAGAGGCTTGAGAGCCTCATTGGCCACGTACCCATTCTGCCCGTCAAAGATCCTTACGAAGCTGTAGCCCAACTCCTTGCGCAACACCTCCACCTCGTCACCCTTCACGAGCGAGAGGTCGGGCCCGTTGCCCTGGGCCGGGCCGTTGTGAAAAAAGGGTGTTCGCTCCACCACAACAACCATCTTGGGACTGTTGGTAGAATTGTACTCAATGGAACCGCATCCCGTGATCACCAACAATGCCGCCCAGAGAGCTACCCCAGTGATTGGTTGAATGAGTTTCACTTGTAACTCCTATGCGTTGATTTCCGACGATTGCCAAGCCAGAAAAAGCTTCATTCCAAGTTCTTGACTCCGGAATGCAATCTCCTAACGGCCTCCTCAATGGTAAGTTCATGAGTAGGTATTACCAGTTCAGGATGTAAGGGGGGCTCATAGGGGGAATCAATTCCTGTGAACTTCGGAATCATGCCCGCGCGAGCCTTCTTGTAGAGCCCCTTGGGATCTCGCCCTTCGCAAGTGGAGAGAGGAGTGCTGACATAAACCTCAATGAACGCGACATCGCGCGCCTGACATAGCCCCCTGATTGCCTCCCTTTCACTTCGGAGGGGCGAAATCAAGGAGCAGATACTCGTGATGCCGGATCGCGCAGCCAGCAGGGCGATCGCCCCAGCGCGACGTATATTCTCCATCCGATCCTCGGCTGAAAATCCAAGATCCCTGGATAGTTCCTCGCGTAAACCATCCCCATCTATCATCAGCGGCTGCACTCCCTCGGCCTTGAGTTTTGCTGCCAATCCATCGGCAAGCGTCGACTTTCCCGCGCCGGATAAACCTGTAAGCCAAATAATCATGAGCAGAGGATTAGCCGTTTGCTTTTCGGTATGCCAGCCAGAAGCTGGCAGCCTCTAATTGATGCTTCAATCGGCAACAAGAACCTCTTCGTAAATGCCCTCAATCCGACGTACAAGATGCCGGATTTCGTATCGCTCCAAAATGGTGTTGCGGGCATTCCCTCCCAGAGTGGCCCTCAATCCATCATCCTGAAGCATGCCTTCAAGTGCTCCAGTGAAACCCGCGGCATCACCCGGAGGGAGCAGAATGGCATCGTGGCCGTTCGTACAGACCTCCGCGATCCCGTCCACCGCCGAGGCAAGCACAGGCAACCCACAGGACATCGCCTCCAGCAGGACCATCGGAGTCCCCTCGAAAGCAGAAGTCATCAGCAACGCGTCAAAGGCATGATAGAGGGCCAACCGATCGCTGACATGCCACAGGAAGCGTACCCGGTGACTAATTCCAAGCGACGCCACCTTCTCCTTGAGCGCCTCCTCCTGAGGACCCGTGCCCGCAATCACAAAGAGAACCGAGGGATGCCCGGCAATCACACGTGCCACCACCTCTAGGAACAAGGCGAAATTCTTCTGCGCAACCAGTCGACCTACACCGCCGATCACCAGACCATCCCGAGGAATTCCTAGTGCTGCCCTCGCAGCTTCCCTCGCTCCAGCACTTGCCGGAGAAAAGACCTCCGTATCGATCCCGTTGGGGATCGTCATCACCAGGTCATCCCGCTGATCTTCACGATCAAGAAGGTAACGGCGCGTGCTTTCGGAGACGGCGATCACACGATCGGAGCGCCGATTCCAAAAAGAATCCGCCGCCAAAAGCAGCGGGTTCTTTTCCCTCGAGGCATCATTGCACTGGTCATGCACGATGATCGCCGGATGACCGGCCATGATCGCGAGTGGCTTGGCGCAGAGGTTCGCCCCAAACAGATGGAAGTGGAGGATGTCGTACCCCCCCGAGCGCATCAGTCGCCAAAAATTCGGGAGATAATACGGTGGGAACTTTTCAGGAGAGAGTGAGTGAACGGTGATTCCATTCTTCTCAAAAGCCTCCGCATAGACCCCCCGCCCGTGCATGCAGGCCACCTCCGGAAGATAACGTGACCTGTCATGGTGCTTAGCCAGTTCAAGCAGGAAGGTCTGAGCTCCGCCCAGATCCAGACTGTCGATGACATGAAGGACCCGTCGCGGGGAAGTCATTTCAGCCCCTCCAGAAACGCTTCTGTGTTTTGCACGTTATCAAGCCACTCTCTGACCATTCTCTGCGCCCCTTCGCCCATTCTTTGCGAAACCTCCCTTTCCTCAAGCAGTACGCGAGTCTTTGCCAGGAGAAGTTCATAGTCTCCCGCTGCGGAAAAACCGGCGCCGAATGTTTCGATCAGACCGTCCGGATCGAGTTCCAGAGAGAGGATTCCGGCACCTCCCTGCGCGGCCTGAATCATCACGTTCGGAAACCCTTCGGCCTCGGAGGTGCTCGCTAGGAATCTTGCCCTGTCGTAGCGTTCCTGAATCTCGCTGTAGGGAACCCTTTCCCGAAAGTTCAGGTTGGGAAGTGTTTGAGCTCTGCCGGCCACCGAGTTCCAGAGCTCCTCGTCCTCCCTGGGACAGATCATCTCACAGCGGGCTTCCGGCAATCTTTCGACAAGATCGAGGAAGAGATGGGGGCGCTTGATGTGCTGGCAGCGCCCGACCCAGAGCAGATCGATATCTTTCGGTGCCGTGCGGGGCTTCGCTCGCGGGAGGATCAGATTCCGGTACATGCCGCAGGAGAGTCCGGCTTTGCGAAAAAGTCCCCTCTGGTATTCCGACATGGCGAACCTGATATCGGAGAGCGCGACACCCCGCTCAAACAGCCTTCCTTTCCATCCATGGGTTTTTCCGAAGGAACCGTCGATTTCAGGATCAAGACCGCAGATGAAGACCAACCTGTAACCGAAAACCGGCCTCAGCAGGCACAGGATATAGAGCCACGCCGTCCATCCCAGGACACAGACGAATCCGGGACGATACTCCGCCAGCAACCCCATGACTTTGGGCAATGCCATGATGGTCTCGGCGAGACCTCCCGTGTGGAAACGGCCCGCATTCCTTGTCACCACCCCGTCAAAGAGCATTCCATCTTGCTGGCCGGTATCGCCACCTGCAATGACGACCTCATGACCGCGCCGAGCCAGTTCTTTGGCAAGCATCGCCACCTGAAGCTCCGCCCCGCCGGATACACGGGTCGCCAAGGGGTCGAGCGCGTAATGCGCATGGCTGGAAAGAAAAAAGAAATTCATCGGAAAGATGCGGCAAGCATGGATGCCATCATGCGCATCCATGGTATGGAGATGAGGCGCTTGGGATGGTTTCGTATAAGCGCATGGAACAGGAGGATCGGAGAATCCTCCCGCAATTGGCAAAGCGTCTGGTATTCGATTCCCGGAATTTTTCCAAGCGATCCGTGTCTCTGCTCGTGAAGATAAGCCAAACGCTCGAACACCACGCAGTAGGCTTGCCAGGGAACCGCACGGGGGCTGCGCCAGGCCATTTGAAGCAAGTCCAGATCATCCCGTGTCGCCACGCTCCCCATCACACGCTCCATATTCCCCCTCCTGATCGCGGAGATTTCCTCCACCCCCTTACCGGAACTCTTCATGATCGAGGTGGCGTGGATCCTATAGGACACCAGGGCATCGGTTATCAGGCCAAATCTTCCCTCTTGCGCGATGAGTGACCAGAGCGCGTAATCCTCCGACGAGGGTGAATCCGGATATCCCCCGTACCTTTTGAGAGCTTGATCCTTCCGGAGCATCACCGAGCTGTGGGGAATGGGATTGCGGAAACAGAGATCCCAATCCAACTGCGAAGAAGTCAAGGGAACACGAAGGCGTCCCCGAAGGCGTCCATTTTCATCAACAAGCAAAGCGGATGACGCAACGGCATCCACCCCTGGATTTGACTCCATGTAGCGGAACTGGATGGCCAACCGCCGGGGATCGCATAAATCATCGGCATCCTGTCTCGCCACAAGCGGAGCCCGGGCCATTTCCAATCCCTCGTTGAGGGTAAAAACCAGCCCCCTGTTTTCACACCGACGATGCAGTCGAACCCTCGAATCGGAGAAGGAGGCCACCTCCTCATGCGTTCCGTCCGTGGATCCGTCATCGATCACGAGCAGCTCGAAATCGCCGAATGTCTGGGCAAGGGCGCTACGGATCGATTCCGCAATGTACCTTTCGGCATTGTATGCCGGCATCAGGATCGTGATGGACGGGCCCTTCATCGGGATGTCACCCCCCTCAAGATCTCCCGGTGCCGTTCCAGCCATGCCCCGACTTCGAAAGCCCTCACCGCATGGGATCTGGCCGCCTCAGTCATCACGACATGGTTTTCCATGATGCATTCCACGGCATCGGCAAGGAGTCCCGGTTCACCTGCCAGATCTCTGCTCCACCCCTGCTCGATCGGCACGAGCATTCCGCATGAATCCGACACGAGTTCAGGCATCCCTCCGCTGCGCGTTCCGACAACAGGCAACCCGCATGCCATCGCCTCGATCGGAACCGTCGGACAGGGATCGTTGTATTTCGTGTGAAGCAACAGATGGGCGGCGCGATAGATTTCCGGAGCCTCTTCCTGGCGGAATGGGGGCAGGATTGTGACACGACTTTCCAAGCCTCGCATCGCCTCCCTCACCTGCACCTCCGCATCCTTCCAGCGAAATTCTCCGGCAATCGTCAGTTGCACGTCATGACCCCGGGAGAGAAGCTCCCTGATGGTATCGAGGGCCGATTTGGTCCTGTAGAGCGCATGGCTCGTTCCCGCCGCAAGGATTCGCCACGGGCCATCCGGCAACGATTTCATTCGGGGAGAAAAGACTTCCGTATCGACGGGATTGAACAGGATCCCGGATGGTACGGTCGATGATCCGAGATAACGCTCGGCACTGATGCGGGAGAATTCGCTCTGATTGATGATGAAGTCGGCCTGATTGCGGAGCGTGGCCATCCTCCGATTGAACCAGGGATAAAAGTCCCCGTAACACCCCGGATAGGCCACCCCGTTCTGGTTCCAGACAAGCTTGGCGCCCTTGCTTTTTGCGGCCCTGACAACCTCCTCTACCTGCGCCGGCAGGGCACTGCTCACCAGATAGATGAGGTTGAAGTTGTCGAAACATTCCGGAAAAGCCTTCCGGAGATGGATTAACTTGATCTCCCCGCCGATGGGACGCCCCGCCCTTACGGGTGCGAGACGACCGTAATTGACGGCAGGAACGCCTGATTCCGAAATGCTGATCAGGGAGGCCTTGGAGCTTGCCGCGATTTTTTCGGGAAAGCGACGGACCCTGCTGCCGAGCTCCCTCAGGGAGTACAGCAGATCATTCACCGGAGATGTCGGTTCGGGTCTTACCATGGCAGGTTACGACCCAGCAAGCCGGCAAGATCGGCATTCAAAGGCTTGTAAAATTCCGCCAGTATCCGCTCTGCTTCGGCAGGAAGGGGCTCTTTACCCCCTCCATCCCTTGCGTGGGGCATTTTTTTGACAGGAACAGGCTCCAAGCCAAGATGCCTCCAGATTCTTGCCAAGTGTTCCTGCGGAGATTCCGTCATTTCCTCCAGAAAAAGCACCAACGATTGATCCCGGGGAAAATGTCTCCACCAGTCCTGAAGGAGATCGGCATACATGCCGCAACGGACATAACGGAGAGGATTTTTCGACTGCCGCAGTGCTGATCGGCAGAGTTCCTTCCCCGAGGGATCCGACAGCCAACGGATCGCATTCGTCACGGTTCCGGTGAAATCGGCGTGATCATCACCCGATTTACGGAACATCCTGAACTCGGACCAGGCCCTTGCCACCGGTTCCCTGAAAATGAAGATCAGCCTGGCATCCGGCATCATCTCTGCCGCACGGGCGGGCAAATCGGGATGGAACCAGTACTCCATACTTGCATCCCCGCAGACCCATGGGGCGAACGGCCTGACAAAAGGGAAGTTCATCCTCAGACGAAGTTCGCTTCCCGGATAATGGATCATACTGGCCGGCTCCTTGAACGGCCCCCTGCGGACTCGCGGATGAAGGAGCAGTGCGTCGAAGAGGGAGGAGGATCCGCACTTCGGAGCCCCGGGCATCAGGAAGGAAGGTCGCGTCCTGAGCGGAGCGGTAAGCAGGCGGCATGCCTTCGAGATCTCGGCGTTGATGTCGGGCTTTTTGGCCATGTTCAGTTTTTGGCAAGGAAGGATCGAATCCGAGCCGCGATTTTCCCGCCCACGGCATCCCATGTAAACTCTTTCTCCACCATCGTCCTTCCGGCGCTTCCCATGACGCGCGCCCGGTCCTGATCCTGCAAGAGGGCGACAATGGCAGAAGCAAACTCCTCCGCATTCCTGGGATCAACAAGAAGTCCGGTCACCCCGTCCCTCACTCGCTCGGCCCCCGCCCCGAAGGGGGTGGTGATCACCGGCAATCCATAGGCGGCGGCATCCAGCGCCAGCATGCTGGCACGCTCCACGCGGCTCGGGACACAGACAACGGCGGCCTTGCGAAAGAGCCGGTCGAGGTCGCCGAGCTTCACCCGCCCGAATACCCTCATCCCTTCCTGAATGACAGGTGGTTGCGCACCGACAACCCAGAGTTCCGCGGAGGGCATCTTCCGCCGGACCAGTTTGAATGCCGCGGCAAGTTCCTCCCCTCCCTTGATCCCCCACTCCGCCCCGACGAACAGAATCACGGGTTCGGGCGTTGAGGCAGACTCCTCCAGAATCGGCAGATCCATGTTGATCCCGGTGGAAACCGTCAGCACACGTTCCTCGGGAACCCCGTAATCCAAGACGACTGACTCCGCGCAGAAGCGACTCAGGGTGAAGACCGTTGTCGCCTTCCGGTAAAGAGCGGCCTCTAGTCTTATCCATTCCGGTGATGCAGGAGCCGGCGATCCCCCGCCCGGTTGGCGTTTGTGCGCTTCACGGGTGTGATCCGTGTAGATGAAGAATGGGATTCCCGGATGCGAGGCATCAAACATCGACTGGGTCTGAAAAATGAAGGTAACCTCGGCCGGGTCGACATTCCGCAGGATCCACGACGAGATCAACTCCCATGCCTTCGGCTCTTGGAAAACGAAATCCCACGGACTGTGCCTTCCCCGGATGAACGGCACCAACCGCTTCATGGAGGCCTTGAGACGGAGCCACAACGACTGCAACGGAAAGGAAGCCAGAATATCCCGGGCAGCATCTACGAGTTCCAGGTCATAGCCCGGAAACCGCTCCCTCAACACCCTCTCCACCTTCGCGTTCACGTGTGAGAACGAGCCGTATTTGACGAGGATGATCCGATCCGGAATCCCACCGGCAAGAGGAGGGGGGGATGAGTTCATTTCGGGGACAAGACGGCTTTCACCGCGTCGACATGCCGTGGCGCGACCACCTCCGTTGCATAATGTTCCAAAAACACACGTCGCGCCGATTCAGATGCCTCAGCGTGCCATCCATCACGGTGAGCGGTCTCGAATGCGGTTTTCCATTCCTCGCAGGACTCACAGATCGTCACGGCTGATCCCCTCGCGCTCCGATCCCTCACATCCAGATAGCTGGGTTGGGGGCTTGCGATGGCGGGCAGGCCGCAAGCCATCCCCAGGGTGATCTTCCATTCCGTATGGGACTGGTTGTACGGGTTCTCCAGAAACCTCGGCGAGATAACTACCCCAGGTTTTTTGGCATACAGCGAGAGCAGATCCTCGATTGACCTGAACCGATGGGTTGTGTGGGGCACTGAAGAAAGAAGAGACTCAAGACTCGCCGCAGCAGTGGCGTCCAGGCGACTCACGGCTGATTTCAGATCGCCCGTCACAAGATGCAGTCTGATCTTCTTTCCCATCGAGCGCATCGCCTCTCCCGCCGCAAGCAGATCGGACGCCTTGT
This sequence comes from Spartobacteria bacterium, assembly GCA_947482345.1. Taxonomy (GTDB): domain Bacteria; phylum Verrucomicrobiota; class Verrucomicrobiia; order Chthoniobacterales; family UBA6821; genus UBA6821. The sequence continues at coordinate 3,434 of CANKJN010000030.1, read as the reverse complement.
CAGCCATCCCCGACCACCAGACATGGAGTGCGGAATCATCGTGCGGGACGGTAGCCTGCGGCGTGGGGATCATTCTCGCGGGAATTTGGTCCGGAACCCAGAAAACATTAGGATTCCACTCCGCGCAAATTGCTGTCAGATGACTGGAGGAGGCAATCACGCCGTCCGCCAGGGATGTCATCCTGATTGCTTTTTCCCTCTGCGCCGAGGTTGGTCTTAAATGCCCGGGGAGCATTCCTTCCACCCCTTCGGTATAGTAATCGACATTGGCCTCGAAGATGACCTTTGTCCCCTTCTCCTTGAGCCGTTCGGCATGGATCGCGCAGCCTGCCTCCATCGATTTAAGGAAGATCACCGCATCATAGTGGCGCCATGGCTTGAAAAGCTCGTAGCGCATCCCGAAACCTGGATCACTGTTCACAGCCTCCGCAATCCAGCCAAAGCGCATGAAATTCATGGGGGAGTGCCGGTCCGGCCACCCCGTCAGGAGGTGATGAGGTTTCATACCTCGCATCACCGCTTTCCATTCAGGAAAACGACTATTGATGATGAATCCGACCCTCTTCATGACTTTTGATCACTTGGAAAAAAAGAGGCTGTCGGCTTGCTCACCAAGGGCCCCCTTCCATACCGCTGCTCCTTCCAGTCGATCGGAGGTCTGCGGAGGAGGAAGTCCGTCGCCGTCCTGAGGAGCTTCGTGAAGCTCCATGCATAGCGATCCATGATATTCCTGCGTGGTGACGGCGCATCGGACTCCAGCGAGGATCTCTTGATGAAGCAGAGGTGGAGGCATCTGAAATCGGCATCCTCCCAAGCAACTGACTCATGAAGATTTCTTCGGAGTTTCTCGTGATACCCCTTTCGGAAGATCACCCGGCCACCGTGAAGCCGCTCGTGACACGGCCCCTCCCACGCCGAGATCGCGTTGAAATTATAGAGCTTCGTCATGCTCCGGCATGGGGGCGACAAATGTCCCTCGGCCAGACCGTTCGCAAGATCCAGCTTGCGCACATTCAGCACATTTCCAAAGAGACACCACTCCCGGTCGAATTCACCCGACTCAAGGCGTCTTCTCATCCTGGCCAAGCCTTCGGGATCGTAAATCTCGTCACCATCCACACCAAAGACCCAAGTTTCGGTGCCGGCGAAGGGCTGGATCAGATCATGACTAATCCCCGGATGACGAACATGATGCAGCTCGATCTTGCCGCGGAACTCCGTTTCCAACTTTTTTAGAATTTCAGCCGTCCCGTCGCATGATCCGTTCTCCACGGCAATGATGCGATCACAGAACCCGATCACATTCCTGACGGCTCTCTCGACGTAGAGATCCTCGTCCTTGACCAGAAGGATTCCTATGATCTGCATTGGGAGAAAGCCTCTTCCAGGCCCTTGGTAAGTTCCGTCCTCTTCTTGATCCCGGCGTAGGCCAGATAGTCGGCGTTGATTTTCCCCTTTTTCATGACACCGCTCCAGAAGCATGGATAGGGTCCTATCCGAGGGTGGAGCAGAGGATCGATCGTTTCGGCAGCTCCCTTGATCTTACCGATCACTCCTTGGAGCCGGCGCCATCCTCTCTGCCCCCTGTCTTTCCAATCATGAAGTGCGGCTGCCTCCGGAGTGGATGTTTCCAACCCACCCACCCTCCAGCAGGAAGCAAGCCACTCTCTCCTGACGGCTCCCCGATCGGGATCACTGCCGATCCTCTCAAACGCCCAAGGATTATGATCCGGGGAGGGAAGATGGACGATGAGATGGGTCAGGATCATGTGAAGGCGCTCCAGATTCCAGAGAGCGGGATGAAGCGATAACTTGAAGACAGCATCCATCGGCAGTCTCTCCGGATGATATGCCCTCCATGCCGCGATAGATCCCTTTGGTTGTATCAAGGGCACATATCCGACACTAAGGACTGTCGTGGCGCCCAGTTCTTCCGCCATTTCTGGAAGCACCCGTTCGAGCACATCGCCGTTACATCCCGCGATCGGGGGGTGATCGTCGAGAATCAAATAAACCTGCCTCTTGCCTCGCGCGAGAAGATCCTCGCAGGCACGGGCCACAATACGCATCCAGTCCGCAGGGTCATCCTTCAAGGGGAGACACCTGGGGTCTCCCTCGGCACCACAGATGATGATATCGGGATGCCCGGGCCAAAATCGTGCGATTTGCCCGCATGTCCATTGGGCCAGCGCCAGATAACGCGGCGCCGTCGGCATCAGGATGGGAATTTCCCTGCTCATCACCTCCCGGCCAGAAGCATCCGGCAGATGTCCGCGTAGTCCATGGCCATGCGGTCTCCCGAAGGCATCTGCGCAAACACCTTCCTGCGAAACTCGGGTAACCAGGCAGCCATCTGCCTCAACGCCTCAGAGGGATCATCCCGGTATCCGATCCCGTATTTGAGGCCAGCCTCCACGATGCCACCGCCATCTTCGTGGTAAACCAGGGGTAATCCGCACTGGGCCCCCTCCACATGATGCATGCCGCATGGTTCCCAGCGCGAAGCGGTCAGATAGATGTGACACTCCCGCAGTTTCCGAGCCAGCGGCCTGCCAGTCATTGGACCGATGAGTTCCGACGAACGCCAGCGGATCGACTTCGGCCAACGCCCGATCACCCGAAGCGAAAAACCTGGCAGTTTCCCATCGGCGATCAAGTGATCCAGCTTCTCGTAGATATCGAAGCCCTTGAGCGCATTATCCGACCAGTGATGAGTGACGATCCTGAGTGTCTCCCCTGGTTTGGGAACAGCAGACCCATAAGGATCGTAGATCGAGGGATCCGCCCCGTTGTAGATGCATGAGTGCGGTCGTGTGAGGTCAAACCACTTGGCCGCGAAGTAATCCCTCAACCACTCCGCGATGAAGACCGTGTAGTCGGCCAGTTCGCTGGTCTGGCGGAGCAACTCATCGATATCATTGGTTCCCTTGCGCTGATCGCATTCATTGATGCGGTGCAGGATCGGAACCGATGGATGCCCCTTGCGGAAGGCACGAAGTTCCTCCAAGCCGAACTTCTTCTTGGGATGATCCATCCTCGGATCGATCACGAACACGACATCGGGCGTCGGGGAGAGCGAGTACTGAACCCTCCAACCCCTGCGTTTCATGATCGCCTCAAGCTGCCACACGAAGGGGCTTGCTCCTCCCCAAGGAGAACGATTTGGGGCCATGCTGATGGCCAGGATCGGTTTTTTTTCAGTGTTGAAAATCATAGCGTGCGGCTTAGTCAAGAAAGCTACTCATTCCTTCCCGTGAAGTCCGAGCTTTTTGGGGGGATCCCTTTAGGGCCTGTTAAGACTAAAAGGCAGGTGGCGGTGCCAGGAGTTTTGCTGCCAGGCGAGGCGCATAAGAGAGGCAATACCCTTGCGGTCTTGACTCTCTTGGGCAACAAAGCATGGCGGCAAAAGAACGGCACCCTAAAGGCGAGGGTTG
>CANKJN010000029.1 GCA_947482345.1 Spartobacteria bacterium | reverse complement strand
TTCTCGGGCAAGCGTTCCATCATCGGAGGCCGGGCCAAAGTCAGAAAATGCCTCTACATGTCTGCCCACACCGCTGCCTCCTGCAACCCCGTCATCGCTCCCTATGTCCAAGGCCTCAGGGACCGCGGCAAACCCTACAAATGCGCCATTGTCGCCGCCATGCGCAAACTCCTCATCCACATCCAATCCCTCCTCAAAAACGCCCACCTTCAACCAGCCTGAAAAAACACAGTTGCTTTGCGCCCGCTGCGTGAAAACCTCATCTTTCAATCAACCCACTTCAAACAGCTAGGCACCAAAAACCAAAAAAAACCAGAAGGGACTACGCAACTGATAGGCGGTCTCCTCATGGAGGCACCTCCGGATCTTGGAAAAGGGGTCAGTTCGTATCGGGAAGGATCTGCTTTACGACACGCTGGATGCCCTGCTTGGAGAGATCGCTCATTGGATAGCGACTTTGGGATCGAAGATACCAGGCCAGCGACGATCCGTAATCCTTCCTCTCCTCCAAGGCCTTGGCCTGACGGATGTCATGGACGAAATCGGAGGCCTGTGTGGTGAGATCAGCCCTCATCTGGCTGAGTTTGGGATCATCAGGATACTTTGAAAAAGCGATCTCGAGGCCTTCCCAAGCTCCGGCATGGTCTCCGCGTCGGTCGACCTCCTGCGCGCGCATGATGGAGGTCTCGATCTCCTGCATCCGGTCGAGAACGGCACGGAGATTCTCCTTCCGGGTCGTCTTCTTGTCCGAGTCATCCGCAGCGATCGAGGCGATGTACTTTTCCTTCTCGTCGAAGATCCTGCGGAAGTTTTTCTGTGCATAGAGCTGATCGAAATCGCTCAACGCCTGGATCTGGGGACTGGCCTTCTCCGAAACCTTTGTCATGTCGGTTGAGAACGACTGGATCTCGGGGTTGTTTGGCCATACGGCGGCAGCGCGGGTGATCTCGCTCTGCACCGTCTGAAGGTCACCCTTGGATGCCGCCACACGCGCCTGGGCGATGTGGAGGCTGCTGGCTGTCTTGGCACCCTGGACAGCCGCCATGATCTCCGTGTCATCGAAGCCGGGATTCATCTTTTTCATCTCCGTGACAACGGCGGTGACGACATCAATGTTTCCGGAGTTGGAGGCGTTGACGAGTTTGTTGCAGAGTTGAGCGTATTTCAGTGTCTTTCTCTTCTCATCCTGGCTCAGGAGACGGACGCTTGGAAGATACTCCCCCTTGGTGAAGACGGAGGCGAGTTGAGTGCTCGCGCTTTCAAGTTCGTTCTGCTCAAGAAGGTATTTGTAGACTTTCACACCCTCGTTCACATCACGGATGATCTCATTGGCGACCCCATCGAGTTGGCTCAAGGTCTTGAAGGTCTTGCTCATCGTCCTCATGCCACTCGAGACCGCATTCATGAGGCTCTCGACGCTGGCGTTTTCGAGGCCGAACTGTACCCCCGAACCCGAGAGAGCCATACCATCCATTCCTGAAGTATTATTGCCAACGCCCGCCGAGGCACCTCCCGATCCCGCCGAGGTTCCTGCTCCCGAACGTCCTCCATCACCTCCTGCAGCCGCCGCCCCCTTGGGATCTCCTTTTGCGATGACTTTCAGTTGCCCGGCATCCTTGCTGTAACCAAGCTTTTCAGCCATCTGCTCAAAGCTCTGGAGCGATTGATCGCCGTCGTCAAAGATGGCCCGGTAGAAGCGGTTCGCGATGATCACATGCTGGTAACGCCGCTGGACGAAAAGCTGAAGGATCAGGGTCTGGAGCTGGAACTTCGCGCTCGACTCAGCACTGGCGATCCGCATTTTGTTACGTTCGATGGTCTGCCCCAGAGAGGCCAACTCGCGCTTGGTCGGCTCCATACGCGCCTCGCGCTCGACATCCTGATTTTTATTGTAACTCTGGGCCTCATTTTTATCCACAGGGGCCTGGTCCAGGGAGCGCTGCCTCGCTGCCTGCAGGTTATTATACTCGGCGATCTTGCGTTGCCGTTCCAAGTCGACGTTCTGCTGAATCAGTCTTGCGATCTCGGTCCGGACATTCGCCGACGTGTAGACGGCATCGTGGATCGTGCTGCAGATATTGGCATCGCTCTCGAACTCGGACGCCTTGGACAGGAGATTGAAGGCCTCATCCTGATTCTTCTTGGTGGCATTTCCGGGTGAAAGCAATTCCATGATCCTGTCGATCCGCTGGCGGTAGATCGTTGCATCATTCGAGGTCTCTGCCGGGGCGCTCAAGAATTTCTCGAACTGGGCGGCGAAAGCGGGATTGTTCCAAAGTGACAGGAATGTATTCGGCTTCATGTCCACCACGTTTTTTCTGCCAGCCAAGCTGACATCGGCCATCGCCTGCTTGCCGATCACCCTGTTATCGGATGCCCCGGTCAAGGGGTTCCCTTGCCGATACTGCTGCCCTGCTTCCTTGATGGTCTCGGCGTTACCTTGCTGTCCTTGCTGCGCCCGGAGGCCCGACGCCAAAACCGTCAGGAACACTCCGCAGAACATGATGATAATCGGATGCTTCATGGCTTACTGGCCTCCTCGACCTTGAGCAGGCCATCCTCCACGACCTTCACTTTCATCAGGTAGTGCTGTCCCTTCTGGATGGTGAGGCTTCCGAGTACCGGAGGGACCAGCACGGGCAGAACGACGGGAGCACCTCCCTTGCCTGCCTGTTTCAATACCACGGAAAAGAGCCGCCCCTTGGAGGGTGAGTTGCCAAGTGAGGAGTCAATCTCGGCATCGATCTTGTAGGTGTTGCCGCGGAGTGAGTTGGCGTTGTCGTAATAGAGCGCGGGATCAAGTTCCTCGGTGGTCCGCAGGGAGGCTTCGCCCCCCCCCTGCCTCAGGCTCCAATAACCAACTACTCCAACAATCAGTAGAAGAAGCAGGATCAGCCAAGGGGGGAGTCCTCGGGACTTCTTGTGGCGCGACATGGCGAAACCATCGGCTTTCGCGAGGAGAAATTCAAACGGAATCAGCAGACTTCCCCAACCCGACCTCCACTTCGAGCCGGCGGATCCTCTTGAGGTAGCGAACCCCTGAGGGCCCCAGGGTGGAGGGATCGATCACAGGCGGTCCGAATAGACGGTCCCAGATCCGCTCGTAGGAATGAGCGGCCAAGGGTGTGGCCGTCGAGAGTTCCAATGCCCTGCGGTAAAACTCCTCCGGCCTCCGGTGCACTGCTTCACGGGTCACGGCGAACTGAGCCCCTCCCCGGAAGTGGAAGAACTCGGGGGAGGGTTCCCCGAATAATTCCTCGTAGAGCATTCCTGTCCGGAGTTCCTGACGCTTGGGATTCTTGCTCCATGGGACGAAGAGCCGCCTGCCGAATAGGTCATCCGTCTCCTCGAGGAATCCATACCAGAGAAAAGGCTCCGGAGTCGCATCCCCACCTTCCAGATCTCTCAACCGCGCATGAAAGTCGGGGGCGTGATCAAAAGGATGCCCTTGGCAGAAGACCATGCGGGGAACGAGGGATCCGTATCGTTCCACCAGATGGGTCAAATAGGAATGGGCTTCCCTTCCCTTGTTGGGGAGCGGAATCACGGAGATTCCCGCCCTGCTTTCAAGCTCCGCCGTCAAGGGCCGGCTTACCCCTTTGTTGTAGACGGTGACCTTCACCGAAGTCGGGACTCGCCTCACCCAACGCAGATCCTCCTCGTGTCGGGCGATGACAAGTTCGATCGAGTGGGGGGAAGCTGTCATGAAGCGCGGTATGATTGAACGCTACGGGGAACACGGGAAGTAAAGGTATCTGCCACCACCCCTTTCAGGTTTGCTTGCCCGGCCATTGCTTCGCATCCGTTGCGGCAGGTCTCAGGTCTCAGGTCTCATCACGTTTTCCTACCCCAACCTCCCCATCCTGTTCCCGATCAGGATCATCACGGAGCGTTCGGTCAGCGTGACCATCGACTGGTCTGCAATGAGTTGCTCCGAGCCGAATTCCAGGAAGTCATCGGGGGAGGGACGCGCCGTATCGACGACCAACCTCCACCGCATTCCCGAGGGAAGCACCGGAAGATGAAATGTGAGCGGTTCGTGCCACATGTTGAAGGCGGCATAGATGAAGTCGGCTTCGGGACCGAAGGAACGGCCCATGTCACCGGCAATCATGAAGGCGAGCGACCGGCTGTCGGGTCCCCAGTCGGGCTGGCGGGGTTTGACACCATGCCATCCGATATCGGGATAACCGCACCCCTGCACATCCGTTCCGGTGAAATACTCCTTCCTGCGCAGCTGACTGTGCTTGCGCCGGAAGTCGGCCATCAGCGAGACGAAGCGCTTCAGACCTGCCCCGTTGCTTCCGGGATCACGCTCCGGCGACCAATCGAGCCAGTTCCACTCCTCGTCGTGGCAGTAGGCGTTGTTGTTGCCGAGTTGAGTGCGATCAAGCTCGTCTCCCATCGAGAGCATCGGGACACCCTGGCTCAGGAAGAGGAGCGCCATCGCGTTGCGCTGAAGCCGGGCGCGCAGTGTCTTGATTCCGGGATCCTCGCTCTCCCCCTCGACGCCGCAGTTCCAGCAATAATTGTCATTGGCCCCGTCGCGGTTTTCCTCGCCGTTGGCCAGATTGCGCTTCCCGTTGTAGCTGTAGAGATCGCGGAGCGTGAATCCGTCGTGGCAGGTCAGGAAGTTGACCGAGGCGGTCGGCCTGCGGCCCGAGGGGGCGTAGAGATTCGGGGAGCCGAGGATCCCCTGAACCACGTCACCCGCGACCCCGGCGTCGCCCCGCAGGAAGCGGCGTGCGGCATCCCGATAGTGTCCGTTCCACTCCATCCAGCGGCCATAGGCCGGGAAATTCCCCACCTGGTAGAGGCCCCCCGCATCCCAGGCCTCGGCGATCAGATCGCATCCTGCAAGGATCGGGTCATGGGCGAGCGCCTCAAGGAGAGGGGGATTGGCGAGGGGGTGGCCGTTGGGATCGCGTCCCAGCACGGAGGCCAGATCGAATCGGAAGCCGTCGATATGGAACTCCGAGACCCAGTAGTGAAGGCAATCGAGGACGAAGGAGCGGACCACGGGATGGTTGCAGTTGAGCGTGTTGCCGCAACCGGTGTAGTTCGCGTAGCTCCCGTCGGGATTGAGCATGTAGTAGGTCTGATTGTCGATGCCCCGGAAGGAAATGGTGGGGCCGCGCAGATCCCCCTCGGCGGTGTGATTGAAGACCACATCCAGGATCACCGAGATCCCTGCGACATGGAGCGCCTTGATCAGTTTCTTGAACTCCGAGACCTGCGTCCCGTGGTGCCCTGTCGCGGCATAGCCGCTCTTCGGCGCGTAGAAACCGACCGTGCTGTATCCCCAGTAGTTGCAGAGCGGCTTCCCTGTCTCGGGATTGATCCTCTTGTTCTCGTACTCGTCGAACTCGAAAACCGGCATCAACTCCACGCAGTTCACCCCGATCGACTGCAGGTAGGGAATCTTCTCGATCATCCCTTCGTAGGTTCCGGGATGCCTCACGCCCGAGGAGGGATGCCGCGTGAAACCGCGGACATGCATCTCGTAGATGACGAGATTCTCCACGGGGAGATTGATCGGTCGGTCATGGCCCCAGTCGAAGTCCTCGAACGGCATCCTCCCCCTGTGCGGATAGATCTCCTCCGGCGAAGGCTTCGAGAGCCAGACATCACGCCCCCCGATCTCGCGGGCGAAGGGATCGAGCAGGATGCGCTTGGGGTCGAAGAGATGCCCCGCCTTCGGGTCAAGCGGCCCCTCCATGCGGAAGCCGTATTCCAACTCCTCGTAGTCGAGATCGTAGACGATCATCGTGTAGACATCGCCGATCTTGCACTCGGGCGGGAACGGGATCTCCGCATAGGGCTGCGGCTCCCCCTTGCGGAAAAGCACCAGGGTGCAGGCCGTGGCATGGGCGGAGAAGATCGAGAAATTTACCCCGCCCGGCACATGGCTTGCGCCGTAGGGAAGAGCATGGCCGTAATGCAGACGGAACCCCCCGTACTCGTGGGTATGATGAAAAGCCGCGCGCATCCTGAAATAAGATTACCGAAGGATTTGGAATATGGAACTCCGATGTGATTTCATTGGTGCGCCGGGATTTTTGATGCAGGGCAAGGCGGTCAAGCGATGCTGTAGTCAACCTACAGCAAGCGCCGACCAACACAGCCATGCGCTAAAATCACAAGCCCTCCGGAGGGATGAGATCAAAGGGCGGGATCAGCGCCATCACCGCCTCGCCATCCTCCGTCACGGCAAGATAGGCCCCCTCGGCAACGGCGCGCCCGGCCGTGGTGTGGTAGCTGTTGTAGGAGAATTGCTCCCCCGGCTCGAGGCGCGGGAAGCAGCCGACCACTCCGTCCGCCTCGACGGCGGTGACATGGCCATCCTCGGCGCGCACCACCCACTTGCGTCCCTTCACGGTTACGGTCCGGTCGCTTTCGTTCCGGATGGTCATGAAATAGACGAAAGGATGCGACTGGTCGGGAGAAGCGGGCAGGTCGGGGGCGTGCACCACCCGGTCGACCGTGGCCCCGAATCCTTCCAAAAGACGGGGTTGCATGGCGGCTGGATCCGGTTTGCTCAGGCGGCGGGGGGAGCCTTCGGCTTGACAGTCGAAGAGATGTAAAGCTCGCGAAGCTGCTTCATCCCGGCCGGTGCCGGCGAACCCGTCAGGAGTTCGGCGCCGCGGTTATTCTTCGGGAAGGCGATCACCTCGCGGATCGATTCCTCTCCGGCGATCAGCGCAACAAGGCGGTCGAGGCCAAGGGCGATCCCACCGTGCGGAGGCGCCCCGTGACGGAAGGCACGGAGCAGATGACCGAAGAGTTCCTCCTGCTCCTCCCCGTTGATGCCGAGTACCGAAAAGGTCTCCGCCTGGAGATCCCCCTCGTGGATACGGATGCTGCCGCCGCCGATCTCCACGCCGTTGAGCACGATGTCGTAGGCCTCGGCGCGGATGGTTCCGAGCTTGGAGGGATCCTTGAGCAGCTCAAGGTCCTCGGCCTTGGGCCGTGTGAAGGGGTGATGAACGGCGTTCCATTTGCTCTCCTCGGCATCGAAGGCAAGCATCGGAAAATCCACGACCCAGAGGAAATCAAGCCGGAGCGGATCGATCGGAAGCTTCTGGAGCTCGGAGACGCGGAGGCGAACGCGTCCGAGAACGGTGCAGGCGGCTTCCCACGCATCGGCTCCGAAGAGGACGAGATCCCCCTCCTCCATGCCGAGGCGCTCGGAGAGGGCGGCCTTCTCGGCATCGGTGAAGAACTTCACGATCGGCGACTTCCATTCGCCGTTCTCGACCTTGATGAAGGCAAGTCCCTTGGCCCCTGCCGACTTGGCCAACTCGGTGAGCTCCTCAATCTGGCCGGTGGTGATGCAGGCGAATCCCTTGGCGTTGATCGCCTTCACGACGCCGCCCGCATCGAGAGCGGCGCGGAAGACCTTGAACTGACTCTGCTTGAAAACATCGCCGACATCACTGATCTCCATCCCGAAGCGCGTGTCGGGCTTGTCACTGCCGTAGCGGTTCATCGCATCGGCATAGGTCATGCGCGGGAAGGGCACCGGGATCTCGACCCCACGAGCCTCACGGAAGACCCGCACGAATATCTTCTCGATGAGATCCTGAAGGTCACGCGCCTTGACGAAGGAGGCCTCGATGTCGACCTGGGTGAACTCCGGTTGACGGTCGGCCCGCAGATCCTCGTCGCGGAAGCATCGTGCGATCTGGAAGTACTTGTCGACACCGCCGACCATCAGCAACTGCTTGTATTGCTGCGGAGCCTGCGGAAGGGCGTAGAAAGAGCCCGGGGTGAGGCGTGAGGGAACAAGGAAATCGCGGGCACCCTCGGGCGTGCTCTTCGAGAGAATGGGGGTCTCGACCTCCCAGAATCCCTCGGTGTCGAGCACGTCGCGGATGGACTTGGTGACACGGTGGCGGAGTCGGAGATTGGCCGCCATGGCGGGACGGCGCAGATCGAGGAACCGATGGGTGAGACGCAGATCCTCGTTGGCGATCCGCTCATCCATGGGGAAAGGGGGAACCTCGGAGCGGTTGAGCACCGTGAGCGAGGAGACGATGACCTCGACGGCTCCGGTTGCGAGCTTTGGATTCTCCGTTCCTTCGAGACGCGCGGCCACCTTGCCACCGATCGTGATCACGTCTTCCGAGCGGAGGGAATGGGCCGCGGCGGCGGCATCGGCATGGAGTTCGGGACGGAAAACAATCTGGGTGATGCCGTCACGATCGCGCAGATCGATGAAGATCACGCCGCCATGGTCGCGTCGGGAGGCAACCCACCCGCTCAGGGTTATATCGCGTCCTATATCGGAAGGGCGCAGGGCGCCGCAGAGGCAATCACGGTAGTGCATAGAAAAAGAAGGTGTTTAGGCTGAAGACTGAAGACTGTCAGGAAAGAAAACTAGCAACGGGAATCTGCAAGCCAAGGAAGGAGGGCATCTTTGGCAACCTCTTTCTCGTGGCGGTCGGCGAGGCGCTTCACCTTCACGACCGGCCATTCGGAGCCGATGACGACGGCATGGGAGGCGCCGGCGCCCTCGGCGGCGCCGAACTGCTTGCCGACCTTTTCGACACCCAGCGGGAATCCGACGCGCCATCCCGCTTCACGGAGTTGCTGGGCAAGTGCCAGCGCCTCGGGACGGCGTTCCTCGGCGGCGATCACGATATAGACCTGCACCGGGGCATCGGCTTTCAGGGCCGCATCCTCCATGGCCTTGGCAGTGGGGGTTTCATTGAGAAGTTCCAGCAGCACGGCGTCACCCACCCCGAACCCGACAGCGGGAAGATCGGCCGACCCATCGCTTAGATCGGCAAGCAGGCGGTCGTAGCGGCCACCGCCGGCGATCGCGCGGAGATTTCCGTGAAGGGCAAAGGCCTCGAAGACCACGCCCGTGTAATAGGCAAGGCCGCGAACGACGCCGAGATCGGGGCGGACATAGCCGCGCAGTCCCCGCACTTCCAGATCGGCCAGAAGCGGAGCGAGGGCAGGGATCTCGGCCTTCGCAATAAACTCCCTCAGCGTCCCAATCCCGATGCCGAACGGATGAAGCAACTCAGCCGCTTTCTCGGCAGGCATCTTCTCCATTCTGTCGACGATGGTGAGAAACTCGGCTGTGCGATCTTTCTCCACCCCGTGCCGGGCCATGAAGTCATGCCACGCGGAGCGGTCGCTTAGGCGGATTGCGAAATCCCCCTCTCCCAGGCCGAAGGAACGGAGCAGATCGATCAGCAGGGCGATCACCTCGGCGTCGGCCGCCGGGGAGCCATCGCCCACGAGATCGCAGTTGAACTGCAGGAACTCGCGCAGGCGACCGCGCTGCTGACGCTCGTAGCGGAAGCAGGTGCCGACATTGAACCATCGCATCGGCTTCGGAAAATCCCGGTGCCGGGCGGCCACCATGCGTGCCAGTGTCGGGGTCACCTCGGGGCGAAGGGCCACGGCGCGATCCCCCTTGTCGGTAAACTCGTAGAGTTGCCCCAGGATCTCGCCCCCGCTGTTCTTCTTCCGGTAGAGCTCCGCCGACTCGAGCGTCGGTCCGTCGAATTCCACGAAGCCGTAACGCCTCGCCGTCTCGCGCCAGCGGCCGACCAGATAGTTCCGCCGGGCAAAGTCGGCAGGGAAGAGGTCGCGAAAGCCGGGAAGGGGTTGCATGGTCGTGAAAAGGGCTGATTAGAGTATGGAAGAGATTCCCGCTCGACAATCCCCGATCGCACCCTCTTTTTCGCGGTTCCTTTTCAGCATTTCCACCTGCCCGTGTTTCCCTACCGTCGGGGGGATGGAGTTCATGCATCCCTCACCCGCCACCCTCTTCCTGATCCAGTTTGCGGCCACCGCCATGATGACCGGTATCATCTGGTTCGTTCAGGTTGTCCATTACCCCCTCTTTACCAAGATCCCGAAGGAGGGATTCGTCCGTTACGAGCAATCTCACACCGTGAGGACGGGATGGGTCGTCGCACCCCTCATGCTCCTGGAGCTCGGAACGGCGGTTGCACCCCTCCTGTCATGGGGTGCAGGTGGAGCCTTCCCGATCCCCTCGTGCCCCCTCTATCTGGCGGCCCTGGGTTGCCTGGTTGTTATCTGGATCAGCACCTTCCTCCTGCAGGTTCCACTTCACTGTATTCTGGAGAAACGACACGACCACCGGGCCATACTACAGCTCTCCTCGACCAACTGGATCAGGACCATTCTCTGGTCAGTCAGGCTCGGATTGCTGGGCTCACTTGCGATGCGGGCCGGCCTTGCCTAAAGATTTCTCTTGCGGGATGTCGTGGGGAGGGATAACAAGCCCCTCCCCCAAATTCCCCCCAACCCCAACACAACCCCCTTCAGAACCCTTATTTTTCGATCCATCATGGCCAAGAAAACCGCTGCCAAAGCTCCTAAAAAAGCCGTCAAGAAGGCCTCCAAGCCCGTCAAGAAAGCTCCTGCAAAAAAGGCTCCCGTAAAAAAAGCCCCGGCTAAGAAGGCTGTCAGTGCTCCTAAAAAGGCCGCGCCGAAAAAAGCGGCTCCCAAAAAGGCAGCTCCGCAAAAGATTTCCAAGCCTGTCGCCAAAAAGGCTCCCGCCAAGAAGGTCGCTGCCAAGGCGGCTCCCAAGAAGGCGGTCAGCGCTCCCAAGCCCAAAGCCACCAAAGGCAAGGCCAAGGCTCCCGTAGCCTCCAACGCCCGTGTTCTGGCCCAGCAGTTCATCCAGAAGCCCAGGGTCAATAAGAACCTCAAGCTCACCCCTTTCCTCGCCAAGCAGCACAAGCGCCTCCTGGACCTCAAGGACACCCTTCTCGATTCCATGAGCGGCGTGGCCCGCGGCAACCTCCATGCCGGAAGCGAGACCTCCGCCTTCGGCATGCATCAGGCCGATGCCGGAAGCGACGCCTACGACCGTGATTTCGCCCTCAGCATGCTCTCCAAGGAGCAGGGATCCCTTTACGAGATTGACGAGGCTCTCAAAAGGATCGAGGATGGAAATTACGGCATCTGCGAGATCTGTGAAAAGCCGATCAAGCACGACCGCCTCGAAGCCCTTCCTTTCACCCGCTACACGGTGGATTGCCAGGCCGAACTGGAAAAGCGACAGCACCATAACAGTTCCCGGCCGCAAATAACCTCCCTCTTCGGATTGACCGAAGAAGAGGCCGAAGGTGAAGAGGAAGAGACCACCGAAAGCTAAAACCCATAACTGACACCCAACCCGTCCCTTTATGCCACGCGACATCATCATCCTCGAGTGCACCGAAGCGGTTGCCGAAGGCAAGCCCGTCTCCCGCTACATCTCGACCCGTAACAAGAAGAGCCTGAACACCCCGGGCCGCCTCGAGAAGAAGAAGTACAATCCGAACCTCAAGCGCCACACCCTCCACCGCGAGACCAAGTAACGAGCGCCCTTAAAGCATTAGATACTCGCATCACTTTCTCATCATGAGCACACCCAAGACCCCGCAGCGCAGCCGCAACTTCCGCAAGGCCAACCGCTCCATGCCCCGCCGTCGTCTCGACATCTCCACCGATGCGATCGACTTCAAGAACCCCGACCTCCTCAAGAAGTTCACCACCGAGGCCGGCAAGATCCTTCCCCGTCGCATGACTGGTGTGGCCGCCCACATCCACCGTAAGATCACCAAGGAGATCAAGCGCTCCCGCGCCGCTCTCCTGATGAAGTAAGCGACAGGAAATTTTCGACTTTAGCTCGACACCGAAAGGCGGCCTGACCAAGGCCGCCTTTTTTTGTGCTTACGCACAAAAATGGCGTTTAGCTGTTTAGACTGAAGGCTTTTAGGTCAGAAGCAGCCAGAAGAATTCCCATAATAGGTCTGACATGCATGCGCGGAATCACGCCAACACGCCACAGGAAAGATCTGATTTCGCATCAGAGGATTCACAGGGATAAAGGGGATGAAGGAGATCCCAAGGGGTGCTTGGAAAATCTGATGCGTGGCCAGTAGCTACCTTGATCCATCGGGGCGACGGGATTTTGAGGAGATAGCAATCAATACTCCACTTTAAGGAAGCATGCTTCCTTAAGGTTCGGAAGATCGGATGAAGAGCAAGGCGGCCAAGGGAAGCCGTAGTTATCCTACGGCGACCGATGGCCAACACAGCTATTCGCCGATATCCCGAACCTACTCGGCTACCTCTTCGTCTTTTTGGGATACGACAGGTGCAATGCGCTGCAGCTTCTCCCCCTCGGGCAGCCCCATGAGCTTCACGCCCATGGTGTTGCGGCTGGTCTCACGGATCTCACCGACTCGGGTTCGGACCATCTGGCCGCCGCTGGTGATGAGCATGAGTTCATCGTCGTCGGTAACAGTGAGTGCGCCGACCACGAGGCCGGTCTTGTCGCCGGTCTTCATCGTGATCACGCCTTTGCCTCCGCGGGACTGCTTGCGGTAATCCTCGAACGGGGTGCGCTTACCGATGCCGTTGTCACCGGCCACGAGAAGAGTCGCTCCGGGACGGACGAGGCTGGCGGAAACAACAAAGTCGCCCTTGTCGGGGCGGATGCCCCAGACGCCGACCGTGGCGCGGGCCTGGTCGCGGAGTTCCTCCTCGCTGAAGCGGATGCTCATCCCCTCGCGGGTGACGAGGACGACCTCGTCGTGCCCCTCGGTAAGGACGGCGGAGATGAGCACGTCATCCTCCTCGATCTTGATGGCGATGATGCCCCCCTTGCGGATATTGGCGAAGTCTCCGAGGTTCGACTTCTTCACGATGCCGCTACGGGTGGCGAAGAGGATGTGCTTCTCGGAATTCCAGGTGGTTTCGACGCCGCCAGCGCCGCCGCTGGTGGTCGACTCGATCCGCATGGTGGCGGCGATCTGCTCGCCGGACTGGAAATTCAGGATATTGGCGATCGATTTTCCCTTGGCCGTGCGGCTCATCTCGGGAATCTCGTAGACGCGCTCGACATAGCAGCGGCCGGTCTTGGTAAAGAAGACGAGGTAGTCGTGCGTGCTTGCGGTGAAGAGGTGCTCGACGAAGTCATCATCCTCGGTGTCGTTCTGCGCCTCCTTGGTGGTCATCCCGATGACACCCTTGCCACCGCGCTTCTGGGAGCGGTACGCGCTGACGGCCGTCCGCTTGATGAGGCCCTTGTGGGTGACGGTGATGATGCATCCCTCGTTGGCGATGAGGTCCTCGATGGAGATCTCCCCCTCCTCGGGAACGAGCTCGGTGAGGCGGGGGCCGGCATGCTTGTCCCTGATGGCCTTTAGCTCGGCCTTGATGATCGAGAGGACGCGCTCCTCGCGGGCAAGGATGTCGAGGAGGTCCTTGATGGTCTTGAGAAGCTCCTGATACTCGTTGTTGAGCTTGTCACGCTCGAGCCCGGTCAACTGGTAGAGACGCAGTTCGAGAATGGCGTCGGCCTGAGGCTCGCTGAAGCAGTACTGTCCCTTGTCGTTGAGACGGGACTCATGGCGCAGGAGGATGCCGAACTTCTCGATTTCCTTCTTGCTGAAGCTGAGCGCCAGCAGACGGGTGCGGGCCTCGTCGCGGTTCTGCGAATCGCGGATAATCTTGATGAAGTTATCCAGGTTCGCCAGGGCGATGAGGTAGCCCTCGAGCTTCTCGGCGCGTGCCTCGGCCTCGCGGAGGAGGAAGCGGGTACGGCGCAGGATGACCTCGCGGCGGTGCTCGATGAAGCAGGCTATGGCCTCCTTGAGCGAGAGGAGCTTCGGACGTCCCCGGTCGATGGCCAGCATCGAGATGGAGAAGGAGGACTCGAGCGCGGTGTGCTTGTAGAGGTTGTTGATCACCACCTTGGGGATGGCGTCGCGCTTGAGCTCGATGACCACGCGGGTGTTCTCGTCGGACTCGTCGCGGATGGCGCTGATATCGGTGATGATCTTCTCGTTCACCAGACCGGCGATGCGCTCGACGAGGGTGGCGCGGTTGACGTTGTAAGGGATCTCGGTGATGACGATCTGCTCGCGGCCACCCTTGATCTCCTCGACCCCGGCACGGCCGCGGACCTTCACGGAACCGCGGCCCGTCTCGAAATACTGCTTGATGCCGCCGACGCCGCAGAGCTGGCAGCCCGTCGGGAAGTCAGGCCCCTTGATGTGCTTCATCAACTGCTCGATCGTGATGTCGGGGTTGTCGATCTGGGCGCAGACGGCGTCGATGGTTTCGCCGAGATTGTGCGGCGGGATGTTGGTCGCCATGCCGACGGCGATGCCGGTGCCGCCGTTCACAAGGAGGTTCGGGATCGAGGCGGGGAAGACTGTCGGTTCCTCGCGGGTGTCGTCGTAGTTGGGGACGAAGTCGACGGTATCGTGATCCATGTCCTCCATGAGGACGGCGCCGAGGGGACGCAGACGGGCCTCGGTGTAACGCATGGAGGCCGGAGGATCGCCTTCCACGGAACCGAAGTTACCCTGTCCCTCGATGAGGGTCTCCCGCATGGCCCAGGTCTGCGCCATGTGGACGAGGGTCGGGTAGATTGCCTGGTCGCCGTGGGGATGGTAGTTACCCATGGTCTCGCCGACGATCTTCGCGCACTTGAGGTGCTTGCGTGTCGGCATGACGCCGAGCTCGCTCATCGCGAAGAGGATGCGTCGCTGTGAGGGCTTCAGGCCGTCGCGGGCATCGGGAAGTGCTCGGGAAATGATGACCGACATGGAGTAGTCGAGGAAGGATCTCGAGATCTCTTCGGCGACATCGATCGGTTCGACTTTTTCGTTCTGGTTATACAAGGGATTGGGCCTCCGGGGCGGTTTGGGGTTGGATCTGCACAATATAAAGACACAGGGCGGCCGTGGGAAAGTACGAAAGTGGGAAAGTGAAAGATCCCGCAACGGATTTCCATGGGCGCAATGCCCCTACCTGAAAATCCTTCAGCCTTCAGCCTTCAGCCTTCAGCCTTCAGCCTTCAGCCTTTTGACTTCTCCCTCCAACTCCTTCACCCTCTCGAAGAGCTTTCCAAGTTGGGAGATGTAGAAATTGTTCTGCTTCCACTCCTTCATCGGCTTGGCGGGTGCCCCGATCACCATGCTCCCCGGGGGGACGTTTTTCGAGAGGCCCGATTGAGCCCCGATGATGGCCTTGTCACCAATCTCAAGGTGCCCGGCCAAACCAACCTGACCGGCCAAAGTCACATAGGAGCCGACCCTGGTGCTGCCGGCAATCCCGACTTGGGAGCAGATAATGGTGTGGGCACCAACCTGCACGTTGTGGGCGATCTGGACCAGGTTGTCGATCTTGCTTCCCTCGCCGATCACGGTGCGGCCGAACCGGGCGCGGTCGATGGTTGTATTCGCCCCGATCTCCACATCGCTCTCGATCTCGACGATGCCGGTCTGGGGGATCTTCTCATGGCGTCCCTCTTGGAACTCGTAACCGAAGCCGCACGATCCGATCACCGCTCCGGGTTGCAGGATCACCCTGTCGCCTAGGATGCAGCGCTCCCTGATGATGGCCCCGGGATGGAGACGGCATCCGCGTCCGATCCGGACTTCCCGTCCAATAAGGCATCCGGAACCGATCACGCTTCCCTCGCCGATGACGGCGCCGGCCTCAATGACGGACAAGGGGCCCACGGAAACCCCGGAGGCCAGAATAGCCCCGGGATCGACAACTGCCGAAGGGTGAACACCCTCCGTCGCGGGGGGCTCGACAGGCGCGAATGCGGCGACAGCCGCGGCAAAGGAGGCCGAGGGGTTCTCAACCCGCAGAAGAACCGGGGCTATCGCCTCGTCAAAACCTTGGGGGACAATGGCGGCACTGGCCTTACTGGCCCGAAGTTGGGCCAGATAGCGGGGATTCCCGAAAAAGGTGATGTCCCCCTCCCTCGCCTCCTGGAGTGAAGCAACCCCGGTGATTTCGGTGTCGCCCGTACCCTCAGGAATCGCGGCACCGACGAGGGCTGCCAACTCAAGCAGTCTCATCGGTCAGCGCGCGGAAAATCCTCTTCCTACTTGGCGGCCTTGGCCGGGACGTTCTTGTTGAGAGTCGCAATGACCTCGGAACTGAAATCCAGATCGTCACGGGAATAGAGCACCACGGGGACGGCACCGGCGCTGAGGCCAGACTTGTCGAAGACGACGTCGTAGGCCTTGGCCTTCACGAGATCGTTCACGGTCTTCATGATGTCATCGACGATGTCCTTGCGCATACGAAGGAACTGGTCCTGAAGGGCCTTTTGCTTCGCGGTGCGGAAATCGGCAATTTCGCGATCAAGCACACGGGCGGCAGCCACCTTGGCATCGCGATCCTTGACCTTCTCCTCTTTTCCGGAATCAGACTTCTCCAGGTCGGCATTGAGCGCGCTGATCTCCTGCATGCTCTTCTTGAGGGTCTCGACGCGGCTGTTGAGGTCGTCGTTGGCCGCCTTCTCCGCCTCGGCATACTTGGCCTGGGCATCCTTCGTCTTGGAGTACTCGCTGAAGACGCGGTTCATGTCGACGGTGCCGATCTTGACCTGTGCGTTAGCGGCGCCGACTCCACCGAGAAGGAAAAGGGCTGCCAGAAGGGAAATACGGGTGATGTGTTTCATGGAAGAAATAGAGGATGTGGGGTCTTGAATTACTAACCCCGGTTAGAAGGTATAGCCAACATTAAATTGGAACTGGCCACTGGTCTGGTTCCACTGGTCGGTCATGACGGGATAACCCCAGTCGATGCGGATGGGACCGATCGGAAGATCGATGCGCGCACCGATACCAATGTCGCCGTTGAGTCCGCCGGAGGAACTGCCGTCCACGTAATATTGCGCGGGGCTGATATCCCAGGAGTTGGCGTTGACAAAACCCCAATCCGTGAAGACCGCGCCGCGGAGGCGGGGGATGATCGGGAAGGTCAACTCCGCGGTTCCATAGACCGAGGTGCTGCCGCCGATGGGGTTGCCATACTGGTCCTTGGGACCGACACCCCTGAAGATGAAGCCGCGCATGTCGTTGGCGCCGCCGAGGTAGAGCTGGTCGAAGATCGGGGGAGGATTGGCGGCACTACCCCAGGTGCTCACCACGCCCACGGAACCCTTGGTGAGAAGGATCATGTCCCAGGGAAGGGGGAAGAATTTCTTGGCATCGAGCGAGAGGCCGTAGTCCTGGACATCGCCTCCGAGACCGCCGCCAGCCACGAATCCGGTCAGGTTGACCGCCTGCCCCTTGCGGGGGAGGAAGAGGCTGTCGCGGTTATCGAAATCGATACCGCCAAGCAGGCAGCTCTTGGTGTAGGGGGAGCTGTTCCCGGCGTTCTGGATCGTCGTGCCGTAGTTGCCGCTCAGATTGAAGATGCGGATATTCTCGAGGCGGTACTCGCCGCGCAGGGCGGTGAAGGGGGTGATCGCCTTGCGGGCCTGGAGGGCTCCGCCGAGGTTCGACTGGTTGTAGACGGGGCTGAGGAAGGAGGCGCCGTGGTAGTAGAACTCGCCGCCGACGGAGACCTTGTATCCCATGAACCACGGCTCGGTGAGCGACATCGTGAAATCCTGACGCTGGAGACCATATTGTCCGCGCATACGGAAACGCTGGCCGCCGCCGGTCATGTTGGGCCAGTTGAAGAGGTCGAAGTTGGACTGCTGGAGTTCGGCGAATCCGACCAGGCTGTCGATCGAGCTGAAGCCGGCGCCGAAGTTGAACGATCCTGTCTTCTTCTCCTCGACGATGACATCGAGATCCTTGCGACCCGGCACCAGGGTGTCTTGGGGAGCCATGTCGACCTTGGAGAAATAGTTCAGGTTCATCAGGCGGGTCTTGCTGACATCCACCAGGGTGGTGTCGAAGATGCCTCCCGGCT
Organism: Spartobacteria bacterium; assembly: GCA_947482345.1. Taxonomy (GTDB): domain Bacteria; phylum Verrucomicrobiota; class Verrucomicrobiia; order Chthoniobacterales; family UBA6821; genus UBA6821. The sequence continues at coordinate 10,214 of CANKJN010000029.1, read as the reverse complement.
GCACGCCCAGTTCGCGGCGAATCACCTTGTCCTTGGTCTTGGTGTTGCCCTGGATGTTGATGAGGTTGACGTAGGACTGGACTCCCTCGTCGATGCGGTAGGAGAGATCGATCTGCCCGTCTCCGGCCGGTGTCACCTGGGGCTGGGCCACCATGTCGACATAACCGCGCGATCCGTAGAAATCGCGGATCATCTTGAGATCGGCGCCCATTCCCTCGGGCGTGTAGAGCGAGCCTTCCTTCATCCTGAGAAAGCGGGCCAACTCGGCGGGTTCGACGATCGAGGAACCCTCGATGGAGAGCTTGTTGAGGCGGTACTGGGTGCCCTCGGCGATGGAGATCACAAGATCGACCCCCTTGCCGTTGGGAAGGGGAACCGTCTGGACGTCGGTCACGCGAACATCGGCGAATCCGCGGTTCTGGTAGAGCTTGCGGATCTCATCCTTGTCCTCATCCATCTGCGAGGGGGTGAGTCGGCCGGCCTTGGTGAGGAAGGAAAGGATGTTGGCCGTCTTGGTCTTCATGACCTTGTTCAGGTCTTTCGGGAGCACCGAGTCGTTGCCCGTGAAGCTGATGCGTCGGATGACCAGCTTCGGGCCCTCGTTGATCGAGAAGACGACACGCATCCTCTTGTCGGGAAGCTCGGAGGTCACGGCATCCACCTTGACGTCGGTGTAGTTCTTGTCCTCGTAAAGCTTGAGGATCTTCTGGCGGTCATCGTTGACCTTCTCGTCACTCAGCGGATCCCCCGGCTTGGAGGTGATCTCCTTGCGGATCTTGGAAGAGGGAACCGCCTCGGCACCCTCGATAAGCACCTCGCCGACCGTGGTGCGCCCCTGCAGGAGGACGGTGACCTTGAGCCCGCCGCTCACCGGCTCCGCAAAGATGCGGGCGTTGGAGACATTCCCCGTGGCGTAGAGCGACTTGATGTCCTCCTCGACGAGGCGTTCGTTGTAGGGGGATCCGGCCTTGGTCGCCAGATTGTCGAGGACGCGCTCCTTGCTGAGTGTCGTGGGTCCGACGAAACGGACGTCGATCTCCTGAATGATGGGCGCCTGCGGTGCCATCTGCGCCCCTAGGCGGGAGCCGGGGGAGAGAATCAGAAGCACTCCCAGGGTCAGGCGGAGGAATAGTGCGGAGCGGAATGTCGTCATGAAATGCGGGATGTCTGGTAATCGGAAAATTGACCCGACATTAGAAGCGGGAGGGGGGTGGAAGGGTCAAGCCGCTAATTCCCGGATGGATCTTCCAGATCCTTCAAAATCCGAGGAATCTCGGACAGGGCCGAGATCGTGTGGTCGGGAGTCACATCCGCCTGCTCCTCAGCCCCGGGAACACGGATCCAGATCGAGCGGATCCCGGCATTGCGCGCACCGGCGATGTCACGCTCCAGGCTGTTGCCGACCATGATGGCCTCGCCGGGCGACACCCCGAGCTCGGAAAGGAGACGGTGAAAGATCTCCGGCTTCGGCTTGCCGATCCCGTGTTCCCCGGAGACGGCGATCGCCTTGAAGAAGGATTCGAGTCCCGAGGCGGCGATCTTCTCTCGCTGGAGGTCGGGTGCTCCGTTGGTGAGAAGGGCCAGGCTGTGGGTGGCCGAGAGTTCCGTCATCAGTTCCCTCGCACCCTGAAGCAGTCTCTGGCGGCCGCGGCGGGTCGCGGAGAATTCCGAGGCAAGAACCCCGGGGGCCTCGGCCGGAAAATCACTTTTCTGCAGGGTCAGCGCCTTGGCGAAAACCTCCACCCGGTAGGCTTGGGCCCAGTTGCGGAGTGCGGTAAGTTCGGGCGTCTCCCCGGTGAAGCCACCCCAGAGGCACTCGAAGGCACTGATGCCGATCGAGCGGCAGAAGGGACGGCACTCACCCTCCCCCCAGAGCTCGCGGGCGATCGCCATGGCATCGGTTGCGAACCGTGCTGGTTCCGCATCGAAACGGGCGGCGGCCACCGCGGCGACATGCGCGAAGGTTTCGTGGGAGACCGCCTCATCGACGGCCAGGGTGTCATCAAGATCAAAGAGGAGAGCGCGGATTGCCATAAGCGGTGAACAATGCCCGCATCGCCGCAACGGAACGAGAAAAAAGACCGTTCGACGGGTTTTCCCCCTTCACTTGACCGGAGGCTTTCCCTTTAACCCGAACTCCGAAGGTGAAAGAGATGAGTTGGCGCGAGATGCTGGCCGATAGGAGTTGCGGAGATTTCGAGGGCGTATCGATTGATACAGGCGAGAAAATGCGCGACTTCTTTGCGGTCAGTAGATTGTGTCAAATCGCTTTGCTCAACTTCGGAGTTCGGGTTTAACTTCCCGTTTCCATGAGCACTTCAGCCTTCCCCGATATCACCTCCATCCCCTTCGAGGGCCCCTCTTCCAGGAATCCCCTCGCCTTCAAGCACTACAACCCCTCCGAGGTCATCGAGGGGAAGACGATGAAGGATTGGATGCGCTTCTCGGTCGTCTACTGGCACACCTTCCGCAACTCACTCTCCGATCCCTTCGGCGCCGGCACGGCCATCCGCCCCTGGGATGACGGCACCGACTCCGTCGAGAACGCCAAGAACCGCGTCCGTTACGCCTTCGAGTTTATCCAGAAGCTGGGCGCCCCCTACTACGCCTTCCACGACCGCGATGTCGCCCCCGAGGGGAAGACCCTTGCCGAGAGCAACAAGAACCTCGACGCCGTCGTCGCCGTCCTCAAGGAGGAGCAGCAGCGCACCGGCATCAAGCTTCTCTGGGGCACCGCCTGCCTCTTCACCAATCCCCGCTTCCTCCACGGAGCGGCCACCAGCCCCAACGCCGATGTCTACGCCCACGCCGCGGCCCAGGTGAAGAAGGCGATGGAAGTCACCCACGAACTCGGTGGCGAGGGATACACCTTCTGGGGTGGCCGCGAAGGCTACTCCACCCTCTGGAACACCGACATGAAGCGCGAACTCGATCACCTCGCCCGCTTCCTCCAGATGGCCGTCGACTACAAGAAGGAGATCGGATTCAAGGGCCAGTTCTACATCGAGCCCAAGCCCAAGGAGCCGACCACCCACCAGTACGACAGCGACACGGCCGCCTGCCTCAACTTCCTGCGCGAATACGGCCTCCAGGATCATTTCAAGATGAACCTCGAGACCAACCACGCCACCCTCGCCGGCCACACCATGGCCCACGAGATCGAGGTCTGCCTCGGGGCCAACGCCCTCGGCTCCATCGATGCCAACACCGGCAACGAACTCATCGGCTGGGACACCGACCAGTTCCCGACCAACCTCTACCTCACCACCCAGGTGATGCTCGGCATCATGAAGATGGGAGGACTCACCACGGGCGGACTCAACTTCGACGCGAAGGTGCGCCGCGAGAGCTTCGAGCCGATCGACCTCTTCTACGCCCACATCGGCGGCATGGATGCCTTTGCCCGCGGCCTCAAGATCGCCGCCGCAATCCGCAAGGACGGCCGCATCGCCGAGATCGTGAAGAACCGTTATTCCTCCTGGGACAGCGGCATCGGCGCCGAGGTCGAATCCGGCAAGGCCAGCTTCGCCAGCCTCGAGAAACACGCCCTCAGCCATCCCGATCCCGTCCAGCACGGCAGCGGCCGCCAGGAACTCATCGAGAACATCGTCAACGAGCTGATCTGATCTCCTGGTCCGCCAAGAGGTTAAGGAACCTTAAAGAAACCAACAATCATCAAGAGCCCCGGTCGGAAACGGCCGGGGCTTTTTTGATGCCGGAATATCAATTTGAACCCAGATTATGCAATAGGGTGACGGCGACAGGTCTGGATGCTTCACCCAGATGGTGAGTTGTAGGATGGTTAAAACCGTTGAAGAGTTGAAACGTTACAAAGGGCTGACAGCAGACACTCATTCCACTCTCCGAGCCGAGCCATGATCAGCAAACTTCTTGATGGCACTTTCTCGAATTCAGGTTCAGGGGTTTCCGGTTCCACCTTGTAACCTTGTAACGTTTCTAACCATTTTAACTCCCCGCTCCCGGAATCCTTTCTCTAATTCATAATCCGGGTTGAACCACGAAATAAAAGAAAGACTCGAACTGACTGATGGTTTTGCTGAGGCAGCACCCGGCGACCCCGTTTCCCTTGACCCTGATCACGGATGCTGTTTTTGTTAATGTCATTAAGTATTTGGTGATTTTCACCCCGCTCTCATTCCCGGCACCCGACGCATGAACGATCCACAATCCCCATCTCCCCAGGCAATCACGCCTGCCGCCCCGGAGATCATTGCCCTGAAGGAAGAACCGACTCCCCCGAAGCGCCCCAGACTGGTTCTTGCGTCGGCCATCGTGGGAATGGTCCTTTTCATCGTCGCCATCGGCGCCTGGAAGGCGTGGCAGATCTCGCAGGCGATCGCGATGGGAAAGGCGTTCAGGATGCCGCCCGATGCGATCACCAGCATCAAAGTGACCCCGGAGGCGTTCTCCCCGACCCTGGAGGCCGTGGGCTCCATCTCCTCCACGCAGGGAGTGATGCTCAGCGCCGACCTTCCCGGCATGGTGACCGCCATCCTCTTCGAATCGGGTTCCCACGCCACCAACGGTCAGATCCTCGTCCAGCTCGACACGCGTCAGGAGGAAGCCCAATTCAGGACGGCGAAAGCCAAACTGGAACTCGCCAAGCACAACCTCGAACGCAACATCGGACTGAGGAAGGGACAGGTCATCGCGGAGTACGCCTTCGAGGAGACCAAGAGCCAGTTTGACGCCGCCCAGGCTTCACTCGAGGAGATTCAGGCCGTGATCGGGAGAAAGACCATCCGAGCACCCTTCGCCGGGGAACTCGGCATCCGTCAGGTCAACGTCGGCCAATACCTCAAGAGCGGCGATCCCATCGTGCAACTCGAGTCGCTTGACCTGATTTACGTGAACTTCTCACTGCCCCAGCAGAACCTCGGCAACCTCTCGGTCGGCCAACCCGTCCGTCTCCGTGCGGACGGCATCCCTGACAAGTCCTTCACCGGGAAGATCACGGCCATCAACTCCGCGGTCGACACGGCCACGCGCAATATCCAGGTGCAGGCCACCGTCCCGAACCCCAACCACACCCTCCGCTCCGGAATGTTCGCCGGGGTGCAGGTGACCCTGCCAACCAGGGAGAACGTGATCATGGTGCCGGCGACCGCCGTCCAGTACGCCCCCTACGGTGATTCCCTCTTCGTGATCGGGACGATGAAGGATCCGGCCGGAAAGGAATATCTCGGCGTCAGGGAGCAGACGGTCACCCTTGGCAAGACACGTGGCGACCAGGTCGAGGTGGCCAAGGGACTCTCGCCCGGCGACGAGATCGCCACCTCGGGAACCTTCAAGCTCAGGCCGGGAGGCGCGGTGAAGATCAACAACAGCGTCCACCCGGGCAACGATCCGGCCCCCAAGCCGGAGGACCAGTAACGGAAGAGCGGCCGCGCGTCACCGTTCATGAAAATCACCGACCTCTTCATCAAGCGTCCCGTGCTGGCGCTCGTGGTCAATCTCGTGATCCTGCTCGCGGGATTCCAGTCGATCCATGTCCTGAACATCCGCCAGTATCCGCGCAGCGACATCGCCGTCATCAAGGTCACCACCGCCTACGTCGGGGCGAATGCCGATCTGGTGCGCGGCTACATCACCACGCCGCTCGAGCGCGTGATCGCCGCGGCGGAGGGGATCGACTACATCGAGAGCGCCAGCTCCCAGGGATCGAGCGTCATCACCGTCCACCTGAAGCTCAACTACGACCCGAACGCGGCCCTCACCCAGATCCAGGCGAAGCTGGCCCAGGTCCGCAACGAGCTTCCCCCGGAATCGGAGAACCCCGTCATCGAACTCCAGAACGCCGACGCACTCCGGGCCGCCATGTACCTCGGCTTCGCCGCTCCCGACATGAAGCCGAACCAGGTCACCGATTTCCTCACGCGGGTGATCCAGCCGAAACTGACCGCCATCAACGGCGTCCAGCGGGCCGATGTCCTCGGCGCCCGCGTCTTTGCCATGAGGGTCTGGCTCAAGCCGGAGCGCCTGGCCGCCCTCGGCATCACCGCATCGGATGTCCGCAAGGCGCTCCAGGCGAACAACTACCTGGCCGCCGTCGGCAAGACCAAGGGGACGATGACCTCCATCAACCTGATCGCGAACACAAACCTCACCACCCCCGAGGAGTTCCGCAAACTCGTCGTGAAGCAGAAGGGAGGCGTCCTCGTCCGCCTGGAGGAGATCGCCGACGTGGAACTCGGCTCGGAGGATTACGACACCGATGTCCGCTTCGACGGGAAGAACGCCAAGTTCATCGGCATCTGGTGCCTCCCGACCGCCAACACCCTCGACGTCTGCAAGAGCGTGCGCGAACAGATCCCCGAGCTCCGAAAGATGCTCCCTCCCGGCATGACCCTCGACGTTCCGTACGATTCCACCGACTACATCCGCGATGCGATCAAGGAGGTCTTCAAGACGCTCTCGGAAACCCTGCTCATCGTGATCGTCGTGATCTTCCTCTTCCTCGGATCGATCCGCTCGGTGATCATCCCAGTGATCGCCATCCCGATCTCGCTGATCGGGACCGCCTTCATCATGGCCCTCTTCGGATTCACGGTGAATCTCCTGACCCTGCTGGCCGTCGTGCTGGCCGTCGGCCTTGTCGTCGACGACGCCATCGTGGTCGTCGAGAACGTCGAGCGCCACCTGCACGAGGGCCTCTCCCCCCTCCATGCCGCCCTCAAGAGCGGCAGGGAACTCCTCGGCCCCATCATCGCCATGACGATCACGCTGGCGGCCGTCTACACCCCGATCGGCATTCAGGGCGGACTCACCGGGGCGCTCTTCCGGGAATTCGCCTTCACCCTTGCCGGCGCGGTCATCATCTCAGGCATCGTGGCCCTGACCCTTTCCCCGATGATGGCCTCCAGGCTGCTGCGTCGCGGCGACGACACCCGCGGCTACGCCGGATGGGTGAACAAGCGATTCACCGCCCTCCAACACGGCTACGTCCGTCTGCTTGCCACGATGCTCCGCCATCGCGGAGCGCTCCTGACCGTAGCGGGCTTCTGGATCCTGATCCTCCCGGTGCTCTACCTCTTCTCACCGAAGGAACTCTCCCCGGAGGAGGATCAGGGGATCGTCTACACCATCTTCCAGGCCTCCCCCTTCTCGACGCTCGACCAGACACTTCTCTACTCCGAACTGGTGAGGGATGTCTTGCTCTCACTTCCTGAGACCGGTCACACCTTCCAGATCATGAACCCCTCGGGGGGCTTCGGCGGCATCCGCACCAAGCCGTGGAAGGACCGGAGCCGTAGCTGCGATGAGATCGCCGCCGCCCTCGGCAAGCAGACCGCCGAGATCCCCGGCCTGCGCGTGATCGCCACGACGCCGCCCGCCTTACCGGGGGGCAACGACTTCCCCGTCGAGTTCGTCATCTCCTCCACCATGGAACCCCGCCGCCTTCTCGAGGCAGCCAATGACCTGGTAAGGACCGCCTTCTCGAGCGGCATCTTCATCTTTGCCGACAGTGATCTGAAGTACGACCAACCGCAGACGGAGATCGCCTTCGACAGGAACAAGGTCTCCGCGCTCGGACTCGATCTCCAGCAGGTCGGCTCCGATCTGGGCACCCTCTTCGGGGGAAACTACGTCAACCGCTTCAGCACCCAGGGACGCAGCTACAAGGTCATCCCGCAGATCAAGCGCGAGAGCCGCCTTGATCCCGACCAACTCGGCTCCACCTACGTGAGAGGCCCCGACGGCCAACTCCTGCAACTCTCCACCTTCGCGGAGCTGAAGAAAACCACGGAACCGCGCCAGATCAACCGCTTCCAGCAGCTCAACTCGGCCAAGATCTCCGCCATCCTCCCTCCCGGCATCACCGTCGACCAGGCCCTCAAGGTTCTCGAGAAGCGCGCGGCGGAGATCCTCCCCCGCGGATTCGTCGTCGATTACGCCGGGGAGTCGCGCCAACTGCGCCAGGAGGGGAACACCCTTGTCACCACGATGATCCTCTCCTTCATCCTCATCTTCCTGGTGCTTGCCGCGCAGTTCGAGAGCTTCCGGGATCCCTTCATCATCCTGTTCGGATCGGTGCCGCTTGCACTCTCCGGAGCTCTGCTCTTCAGCTTTCTGGGAGCGACCAGCATCAACATCTACAGCCAGGTCGGCCTGATCACCCTTGTCGGCCTGGTGGCCAAGAACGGCATCCTGATCGTGGAATTCGCCAACAACCTTCAGGAAGGGGGACTCGACAAATGGCACGCGATTCTCGCTGCATCGGGGACGCGCCTTCGCCCGATCCTGATGACCTCGGTCGCCACGGTGGTCGGCCACACCCCTCTGATCCTGGCCACGGGTCCCGGCGCGGGCGCCCGCAACAGCATCGGGATCGTCCTGGTCTCCGGCATGATCATCGGGACCCTCTTCACCCTCTTCGTCGTCCCGGCGATCTACCTGCTTGTCTCCAAGACCAAGCGTCCCAATCCCTCACGCGAGGCCCATCATGCCATGCTCGGGGAGAGCCCGGCAAAGCTCTCTCTGGCCTAAAAACTTGGTTGGAGATACACGGAAGTTTTTACAGGGATGAAGGGTTTTACAGGGATGAAGGGGATAAAGGGGATGTTCACCACCGAGTCATAGTTCCGGAGGACGACCCGACGCTGAATTCAGGGTTTCTGATCCAGCAGGCATGGGCTCTGCAACGCAAAGCCGGTTGCCTTTGGGATCATCTTTGCAAGCTCACGTGCAAGAGTGAGACCAAGGCAAACCGTGCCGAAGTTTTGTCAGCAGCAACTCCTGCCATGCCATTCTTAAAATCCCATCGTCGGCACTTGCCTCCCGGCAAGCAGTGCCGCCCATCCAGGTCACGCATTCGCGTGAACTTCCGCGCCGCTTCCCAGCGGCTTGGTTCATCTCCTTCATCCCCTTCATCCCTGTGCTCAATTCTTTCTCTGCGACTCTGCGCCCCAGCGGGAGATTTCCCTCTACAACCGGAATTTGATCACCACTTTGTGGACGGCTGCGGGTGCATCGATCTGCACGCCGGGTTGATGGCCGTCCTGCGGCAGGAATACGGCGAAGGATCCCGCATCGAGCCGGAAGCGTGAAGGAATCCCGGCGGGAGGCTCGTAGAACTCGGCGTCTTTCTCCGGATTGTAGGGTGTGCGCACTGCGAGGAGATCACGCTTCGTGTATCCGATGAGTTCGGAGCCCTCGACCATGAACTGGATGTCACCGTGGATCCTGTGGGTCTCCCATTTCTTTTCTTCGGCGGGAGCGGTTTCATATCGTTGGACGATGGCGACAAGGCAGGGGCCGTCGATCTCGTAGCGACCGTCGGCAGTCGCCGGATCGTGGGAGGCCAGCCAGGCAAAGGCCTTGGGAAAGGAGGGATGCAGGACGCCGTAGAGGGCCGCTTGGTCGAGTGAATCGAGAATCATGGTTGCGGTCAGTTGCCCCGGTAGCTGCACCGGGCTGTAGGCGTCTCATGGATCACGATCTCAGCGAGGCCGGATAGGTAGGGACTGAGGCGCTCCCAGAACCAGCGGCACATATTCTCGATCGTGGGATTCTCGAGCCCCGGAATGTCGTTGAGGTAGGAGTGGTCGAGTTGCTCGAGCAGGGGATCCATCGCGCGGCTGATGCGTGAGTGGTCGTAGAGCCATCCCGTCACAGGATCGGTCTCACCCTCCACGGAGATCTCCACCTTGAAGCTGTGCCCGTGCATCCGCCCACATTTGTGATCGGACGGCACCTTGGGAAGGGTCTGCGCCGCCTCGAACGTGAAATCCTTGGTCAATCTGACATTCATGATGGCCTTGTGATTACAGGAGTGCGTCCCCCATTGCAAACGGAGAGGCAGGACGGGGAATTCCACCTCCACGCCACCCCGCCTCTGGGCTCCCCTCTGGTCGCTATCTTTTACCGGATCCGGTCGCTCTCCCCATCGCTCGCTCCGCAGCCCTCGCCTCCATCGTTCCCTTCATGCCGGGATTCCAAATTCCGCTGAACGAGCTTGCGGAGGTATTCGGAGAGACTGCTTCCCTCAAGCTCGGCTGCTCGTTTCGCAGCTTCCAGAATTTGAGGATCAAGTCGCGTTTGAATATCACAGCCATCCCACAGGGGCATAAAGACTGAGTGCTGATTAAGTATTGAAGGGGTAGGAAGGGTGATTTTGGTTAGAAGTGGTTTTAGAATTTCTGGATTTGAAGTGCTGGGCGAGCAGTTGAGAGGGGTGCTGTCCCATAGGTTAT
>CANKJN010000028.1 GCA_947482345.1 Spartobacteria bacterium | reverse complement strand
TAACCTATGGGACAGCACCCCTCTCAACTGCTCGCCCAGCACTTCAAATCCAGAAATTCTAAAACCACTTCTAACCAAAATCACCCTTCCTACCCCTTCAATACTTAATCAGCACTCAGTCTTTATGCCCCTGTGGGATGGCTGTGGAATCAGTCTGATCAGAAGGTTCTCGATCGGCTGTTTCTTTACTTAATTCTTTCCACCCACTCCCTGTAGATCACAGGGGAGATCTCGGAGGGCTTGATCTCGCTTCGACCACCCCAGAAGACGTTGGTGTAGAGAAGAGTGATGCCCGCTTCCTGCAAGTGGCGGTCCATGGCGGCCTTGTGCTCGAGGACCCGGCTCTTGTCGGTCCCATGCGCCACCCCCATGATGTTGACGTTGTTGAAGTCGGGGCCACCTTCGCGCCAGTAACAGTGCGTCATGATGTCGTGCCGTCCGATCTCGGCCCCGGCCTCACGTTCCCTACCCGGAGGGACCGCCCAATGGAAAAGGGCGTTGAACCGGGTGACGCGGACACCGGTCGCGGAGGGCTTCACATGCTCCAGGAACGTGGAGAAGCGACCGAGAAGTTTTCTCTCCAGGAAGGATCGGGCCACGGAGTAGAAGACCTCCGGGGTGACACCCGCAGCCTCCGCGCGCTTCAGCCAGGGGAGGGGGGTGATCTCATCCGGAGTGAACTCCCTCTTGAGTTCCAGCAGGACGCTCCACTCCAGATCGGTGAGATGCACGACGGCGGGCTGCATCATGGTCGCCGGATCCTCGGAACGGGTTCCGGGTTCGCAGTTCTTGCGGCGAACATGACCGACACCCAATGCAAAGATCCCCTTGGCCTGCATGATGCGGAATGAATCGGCACCGATCCGCTTGGCGAGAAGCTCGCAATGATCCGTGAGGGAGAATCCCGCCGGAACCTTCAGCGTGGTCCAGAGGCGGAATGCCCCGCCCTCGATCCGTGCATCCGTGGAGCGGACAACAACGTGACCGGAGAACGGATCCTCCTTGAAGAGGAAGTCGAAAGCCTCATCGAGGCGCTCTTCGGGAACCCTCCACGCGATCAAGGCCCCCTCGGCAAGGTTATTGGCGATCAGGGTCTGGCGCACGCGGCGGATCGTTCCGGCCTCCAACATGGCACGGATACGGGTCAGGACTGACTCAAGGGGCTGTCCTGACTGTCTGGCCACCTCGGCAAAAGGATCTTCATGGAATCCGGCGATCTTGTCCTCGGAGATGGCGAGGATGGCGGCATTGACGGGATCGTTGTGCTCGACGGGAAGCATGATAATAGGCTGTTAGCGGTTTAGGCTGAAGACTGAAGGATTAAGACTTTAGAGCCTCAGAGATGATGTTCAGGACGCGGTCGATCTCGGCGGTGGTATTGTAGAAGTGGGGGCTGAAGCGGAGCCAAGTGCCGTGCTCACGAGTCTTGCGGCAGGAGGCGGAGATGAGGGCCTTTTCCATCGCGGCGAAGAGAAGGGTCGGATCCTTCGTGGGATGGCGCGTGGTCACGATGCCGGCACGGAGCGGCTCATCGGCGAGGGGAGACAGAAACTCGAAGCCTAGCCCGGCGAGGCCCTGCTCCAATTGATCACGGCGCTCTAGGATCAGCGAGGAGACTGAATCGAGCCCCTGTTCGCGGATCAGATTGATCGATGCCCTCATGCCATAGATACCCGCGACGTTGAGAACACCCGGTTCATAACGGCGGCACCCCTCCTCGAACTCGATGACTTGCTGAGCTTGAAAATCCGGTGACTTCACATTCCAAGAACCGAGAAGCGTCGGTCGGCAGATCTCGAAGCGCTCCTTTGCGACATAAACGATGCCGGCAGAAAGAGGTCCGAGGAGCCACTTGTGGGCGTCGGCTGAGAGGAAGTCGACCTCCGAGGCCGGCGTGGGGAAGGCACCCAGTGTCTGGATCGCGTCAAGGGAGAACAGGATGCCACGCTTGCGCAGTAGTGAACCGATCGCGGGAATGTCGATGCGCCATCCCGTCTGGAAGTGACAGGAGGCGAGTGCAACAAGACGTGTTGCGGGGGTAAGGGCCTCCTCGACACATTCCGGGGTGATCCGGCCGAGGCTTTCCGTCCGTAGGTATCTGATGATGACACCGTGACGTTGGAGATTGAGCCATGGGTAGACATTGGCGGGATAGTCCTCGCCGTAGAGCACCACCTCGTCACCGGACTTCCAGTCGATACCATTGGCAAAGAGGCTCAGGCCAAGGGAAGTGGGTCCCAGCAGGGCGATCTCGTCCGGATCCGCCCCAAGCAATGCGGCGGCGTCGCGACGCGTCGAGGTGATTTCCTTAAGAACGCCCCCAAACTCCTGCTGATCCACACTGCTCTCGGTGATGTAGGCGGTCATTGCCCCCGCGGCGCAGGCCGGGAGAGAGGTGACACCGGCGTGGGCTAGAAAGATCCTCTTGCCTGCCACGGGGAAGGCCTGGAGGCGTTCCTCCTCTGAGCCGAAGCGCTGCATCAGAGCTTCTCTCCGGTCGTGGCGGCCGGAGTTTCCTGAATCATCTTCCAGAACTGGTCGGTGCTCTCGGCCTGATCACCCTGATCGTCACCGTCATTCATCGGGAGTTTCGAGCGGAATAGAAAGTCGCGGATGGTGTTCTTGTGGAGGACGCGGTGGATGATGATCCCCTCGTCGTGGCGCTCGAAGTAGATGCGGTGATCGAGGCAGCGGAAGCGGTGCAAGGTGCGCCCGTCGCGCTGGATTTTACTGAAGTTGGCACCGTCGAGCGAATTGAGATCATCGGGAAGGATCTGGAACTCGGAGAGTAGATCGAGTTGGAGATCCTTGGGGAGGGCGCTCATTTCAGCGGCGCTGACGGGATTAAAGATGACTTGGAACACGGGAAGGAGGTTAAATGAAAAAGGAAAAAGGAAGAATGAAAAATGATTCCTTACCGAGCGCAGGCAGAAAAAAGCACAGGGATGAAGGGGATGGAAGGGATGGTGCGAGCGAGCGTCGAAGTGCAACCAAAATGCAGGATCTTTCCGTTAATCGCCTTGGCTAGCCGGGCCGTTGCAGCGCATACGTCACGGATCCCTGTGAAAATTACTGAAAATCCGAGCCTTACCTCCTTGGATCATTGCGGAAGGTTTCGGCGTTCAGGGAGATGAGGACAGTCGACTCGTGTTCGTAGCTGAGGATGTTGAGCGTGCCGGTCTGAAGGACAAAGTGGCGACCCTCCACAGGGGAGAGTTCCAGCCACCGGGCAATCAGGACTCGGAGCACATGGCTGTGGGCGAAAAGGACGACATCTTCATTGACCGACTTGGCGCGGGCAATGACGCGGTCGCATCGCTCGGCTACCTGATCAGGCGTCTCGCCTCCTGGTGTCGGGCTCGTGAAAACAGTCCATGTCGGATCTGTCTTCCGGATCTCCTTGGTGGTGATTCCCTCGTAGTCTCCGTAGTTCCACTCGGTGAGATCATCCGTGATCTCGGCGCGGTCGAGCAGGCCGGCCAGTTCACAAGTCCTTTTGGCCCGTGTGCGTGGACTGCAGAGCACTAGCTTAAAATCCCAGTCGGAGAGTTCCTTTTTCAGCGAAGAGGCCTGGCGTTCACCCTCGAGCGTGAGGGGGATGTCGCTATAGGAAGTATGTTTTCCATTCTTGCTCCACTCGGTTTCACCGTGGCGGACGAGGATGATTTGAGGGCCGGAGGAGCGCATGGTTGGGAGAGGTTTTTAGACTGAAGGGTGAAGACTGAAGGAAGCAGAAATACCAGCAAGAAGGAAAAGGAATTGATGGGTCGAGTGGTTGTTAGAGCTCGAGCCACCCACGCAGTCTGTCATCGAGTGTTTTGATGTCATCCGAAGACAAGCGCCCCACAATCTTCCGCACGAGTTGGGACTCCACGGTCGCCAGTTGCCCCTTCACGGCCCTGGGGACATTCAGCCCACAGGACTTCCCACCACGGTGTTTAGGCTCTGCTTCAGATCCTTTTCAGGATGCGGGGTTAAAATGTCCTCTTCCTGACGAAGTTCTTCGCCGCGTATCTCGGTGTTCTCGATCAGTGGGCGGGGTGCATGGAGGAGTTGTTCGAGCATTCTTTCCCATTCTTCCTGGCCTTTCATGATTTCGATCTCGATGCGGAGATAACGGATGGGGATCTCCTGATTGAGCAACCGGGGCATCCGCACGGCATCCTTCTCGGTCGTCAGCACACAGGAGATGCCGCGACGGGCACATCGCTTGAGGAAGCGCTCGATCTCCCTCTTGGAGTAACGGTGATGATCCGCAAAGCTCTGGGTGAGTTCGAGTTCAACGCCAAGCCGCCTGAGGCCCTGCTCGAAACTCTCGGGTGAGGCGATGGCGCTCAGGGAGGCCGCACGGAGTCCCTGAAGATAGGAAAGAGGGAATTCCTCGCCCGTGGAGAGATCCTGAACGAGCACCGGCCGGTGGCGGCACTCGATGATCGGAGCGGTCCGGTTGTGGAGGCGGATCCTCTCATGGAGAGCCGTCTGGTCGCTTCCATCGCTTTTCGTGATGAGGATGTGGGTGGCTCTTTGGAGATGGGAGGGGGGCTCGCGGAGCGTGCCCCGGGGGAGGAGATATTCGTTCCCGAACGGGGCTTCACGGTCGATCAGGACAATGTCGAATTTGCGGTGAAGCTTCAGATACTGCAGTCCGTCATCAAGGATCAGCAGATCGCATCCGAGCCGGTTGACGGCATGACTGCCGCACCCGACGCGGTCCTTGTCGACTACGACGGCGACGCCGCGAAGATTCTTGGCGAGCATGAAGGGTTCATCCCCGGCGTTCTTTGAATCAAGCAGGATGGCCCCTCCCTCGGAGACAACGCGGCAGGCGGTTCCCGTCGCATGGGAAGCCCTTCCCTTCACGCTCTTGTAGCCGCGGCTCAGGATCGCGATCCGTCTTCCCCGTGTGGTGAGATCGCGCGCCAGCTTCTCAACGACGGGGGTCTTTCCCGTGCCGCCGACGGTCAGGTTCCCGATGCTGACGACCGGGCAGCCCAGTTGGTGGCTGCGGAGAATGTGGGAGCCAAAGAGGGAAAGTCGCAGGGTGACGATCCCCAGGTAGAGATAGGAGAGAAGCAGAAGGAGTGCCCTCAGCAGTCCCGCGCGCTTCCCTGCGCGGCGCTCGAGGATGACATCGACGGCAAACTGCTCGAGACTGTCGAGTAGGCGGCGCATGACTCCGCCTAGACCGCGCGGGCTCCCTTGTTGTCGGCGGAGACGACGATGGTCCGAGATCCCTTGGGAGCCTTGGCCTTCATGGCCTTTGCGATGCGGGCGGCATGACCGGCATCCGGTGCAAGGCAGCAGATCGTCGATCCCGAACCGCTCAACCATCCCCCTATGGCACCAGATTCCTCTCCAGCGGTGATGACATCCGAAAGGAACGGGACAAGCTTGGCGCGGTAGGGTTGGTGCAGTCTGTCACCGAAGGCCCCTTGAAGCAGTTCATAGCGCTTGGTGGCGAAGGCTGCGGCAATCACGGCGGCGTCGGCCGCATTGGCGGCTGATTCGGATACCCTGATCGATTTCGGCATCACCTTGCGGGCATCGGGAGTGGCAACCTCAAAGCCAGGGATCAGCAGGACAAATCGAAGACCATCGGAGACCGCATAGCGGAGAGGATCGTGATGTCCCCTTGCGATGGTGAAGCCTCCGAACATCGCAGGCGCCGCGTTGTCAGGGTGCCCTTCCAGCTCCGCGCAGAGACGGAAGAGGCCGCCTCGGGAGAGGGGATGACCCGTGAGGGCGTTGAGACCCATGAGGATTCCGAGTCGGACGGTGACGCTGCTACCCAAACCCCGCGCCTGAGGGACGTCTCCCTTGATCTTCCATGAGAAGTGGAAGGGGGTGAGACCACTGCCGAGGAAAAAACTCCGAGCCGCCTCCTCCACGATCGAAGGGTGGGGAAGGGAAGGAGGCTTGAGTGAAAGCGTCACCTTGTTGGCAGCACCGAGGGCGATTCCAAAGGAGTCGAATCCCGGGCCAACATTGGCCGTGGTGCCCGGAACGAAGACGGTGACGGATGTGGAGGGCTTCATTCGTGATAAAGTCATGGATGATGTCAACCGACTCATCATGCCCACGGCACCCTCCCGGCGGCAAGGCTTGGCAGAACACTCATCTGAACCATGGAGGTGAGGGAGGGATTATCCCGAGCTCTGCTCGGTCTCTGCAGTCAGGCTTCGCTGAGTGCTGATGCCGCTGATCGCGGCATGGCGTTCGAACCGAGGTTCTCTTCCCTCCAATTCAGAAAGAGGGAGTTGAATTATGGAGGTTCAGTCAGGGAACATACCTTCTTCTGGACCATGGCGGTGAGGGAGGGATTCGAACCCTCGGTACCCTTTTGGAGTACGGCGCTTTAGCAAAGCGCTGCTTTCGACCACTCAGCCACCTCACCTTTGGTATCACTCAAGATTGATTAACCAGATCCCCATGGTCAACCGGAAAGCTTCACACAATTCATCTGGAGTGGATGAAGCTCGTCTGCTAACAGTATTATATTTACTTTCATTGTATTTCTATTTAATTTTAATGTAAAACTTACCGATCCTGCTCTTTCTTTGAATCCATCCTCATCCCTTAAGAGCAATCAGACGCTCAATTCCAAAAACCACCCGGGAAGAGTTTCATGGCTTGGCTGGATCATCACGAAAAAAAGACAATTGTTGTTTTGGTCTCTTCTCTTGGTCGCGGTCGTTGTGGCAACTCACGTTGTTGATGCCCGGAGAGAGCACGATTCCTCAGGGACAGTCCCGGTCATCCGTTCCGGTCCATGGGGGGATCTTCAGGAGTGGGATATGCGTCTTGAGCAACCTCTGGAGTATGTCGGGTTCGAGCGGATCGCCTCCGATGGCCCCATCTGGAGTTTTGGGACCCTGTCCCCGCAAGGTGTGCGAGATCTGCTGATCTCCTGCGGATGCACCGTGGAGCAAACGAATAAGTTCCTTCTGACAAAAATACATGGAACAGGGAATGTGTTCATCCTGAAGCCGGATGCCGAATCGATACTGTCGCTGGCTCCGGAGGTTCGATCGAAACTATACCTAGCCCTTGGTCGCAATTCCTCGAACCGATTCCAGGCATCCCCTTACTACATTACGGAAGGAGATCCTCAGAGGCTCTTCAAAGATTGTGAAACTTTGGATTCCGACGCCCTCTCTACCATGCGGAAGCTCCTCTACAATCGCAACGGGTTCACCTATTTCAGCGACCCTGAACTGGTAATCACCAGGATTGCTTCGGAGAAGAATCGGATGGCTTTTCTTCAGGGACTGACAAGTCAGAACTCGGTGGGGCTTAACCTTCTGATCAGGAACAAGGCGGATATCGACAAGCCGCTAAACTACTGGGCCCTCTCGATGTCCGGAGTACTGCTCAAGGATCTGAAGCCTTTGTTGGAGGCCCAACGAAGACTGCCCCAAGGAGGCTCCATCAGCATCCTCTACCTGCTCCCGCCAATGGCTCGCGAGAGACTTTACACCTCTCCGCTTCCACCCAAGCCCGATGATCCTAAACTGCCCGACTGTCACTGGACTGCCCTGAATTTCTTCAAACTCAGTCCTGATCCCAAGATGAGCGACGTGGAATATGCCAGTCGGTTCCTCTCCGACAATTACTACGAGATCGCCCAGCCTGCGATCGTTGGTGACCTTCTCCTTCTGCTCGATCCCCAGGGAGGAGTTGTCCATTCATCCGTCTATCTTGCCGACGATGTCGTCTTCACCAAGAACGGCATCAACTATGCCCAGCCTTGGATCCTCATGCATGTCAAGGATATGCAAGGTAGCTTCTCGGCGTTGGAACCGATGAAGGTGGCCTGCTTCAGGCGCAAGGGACTCTGAGAGTAATACCATTTACGCGGTTAGTCTGGTGGAATTGGCGAAGGAATTTTCGTGATGGGCTAGGCGGAAGAGCGAGGGCAACCAAGCCCGAGGAAACGAGATCTTGGGAAGGTCGAGTTGTAGTCATCTGCATTCGGCGGATGAACCCAACGGGCGAGCTTTGCGGGAGCAAGCGAGTACAAACGGGCGCGGTAGCCTGCGGCGCATGCCGCAGCCTCGAAGAGGTGGCACCGTCCGCCGGGAGGCGGATGCCATCAACCAAGCTCCTGGGAAGGAGCGCGGTAGACCACCGTAGGTAGCCCCAACAGGGCGCCACTGCTTGCCGGGCGGCAAGTGGCGTCAATCTGATGATAACCCGAGGGATGACAACAACGCCCATCGCCGAAAGAACCAGCTGATTCTACCGGAATAAGAGTGCAGATGGTATAAGAGCCGCAGTCTTTAAGAATGCGGATGGATGAAACCTGAAAGCTGAAAGTTGTAGAGACAGATGATCCCTTAAGGCATGAGCCCGTGGAGGTGGTTCCAGAAGACCAACGCCGCCACAACGACCGAGATTATCGCTACAATCAGCACGCCGGCGGCGGCCACATCCTTCGCCTTTCCGATACGCTCACGCTGCTCCAGAGAGACCTCGTCCGCGAGAAACTCCAGGGCGGTGTTGAGCGCCTCGGCCATCCAGACCATTCCGATGCAGAGAATGATTGCGACCCACTCCCAGCGACGAAGGTCGACACGGATTCCCGCTGTCACGACGACGATCGTGGCCAGCAGATGAAGTTGTGCATGGGGTTGGGTAGTGACCAGCGTGCGGATGCCCTGAAACGCATAGCCGAAGCTCTTCAGACGCTTGGAAAGGTAACTGGTGATCATGGCAATGGAGCTGCGGGCGGGGCTCAGGCCTCTTCCGTCACCTCGGGTGCCGGAACGAGCGCGGAGAGCCGCTCCCACTCTTTCATGACTTTAGCCAGTCGTTCCTGCAGGTCGGCAAGCTCTCTGTTGAGATTGAAAGCCCGCCCGTTCTTGAAACTCTCGGGATCCTCTAGTTCCTCGACGAGTTCCCTCTGACGTGACTCCAGGGTGGTGATCTCCTCTTCGGCCGACTTGAGTCCTGCCGCTGCGTCCCTTGCAGCCTTGTTGGCTGCCTTTCGCGCCTCGGCCTCCGCGCGTCGTTGTTCCTTGATCTCCTTGAGACCCATCTTGATCCGGGGTGTTTCCGCGACGTCTGACGCCGCCTCCGGCCGGTAGTCTCCGGGGGCTATCAGGGCCTCCCTTTCCGAACGTGAACCCGATTTGTCCAGATAGTACTGGTAGTCCCCTGCATACGGTGTGAGTTTTCCCGCGCTGATGTGAAGTACCGAGGAGGCGAGCGCGCGGATAAAGTGAACGTCGTGGCTGACGAAGAAAAGAGTCCCTTCATACTGGCGCAGCGCCCCGATCAGGGCGTCGATGCTCGGCATGTCGAGGTGAGTCGTCGGTTCGTCCAGAAGCAGGAAGTTTGGGGGATTCAGGAGGAGCTTGACCAGGGCGAGACGGCTCTTTTCCCCGCCGCTCAGTACCCCGACCGGCTTGAAGACATCATCCCCGCGGAAGAGGAAGGAACCAAGGATCGTGCGGACGGTCTGTTCCGGAACAGGGGTCTGCGTTTGCATCGCTTCGGCCAGAACCGTGCGTTTCACGTCAAGCATCTCGGTGCGATGCTGGGCGAAGTAGCCGATCGAGAGATTATGGCCCGGGGTCACGCTCCCTGCTTCCAGCGGCAACATACCCGCCAGGATCTTGAGCAGGGTCGATTTTCCGGCTCCGTTGGGGCCGACCAGGACGGTCCGCTGACCCCGCTCCACCTCGAGGTCCAGGCGCTCGTAGACGACATGGGATCCGTAGGACTGCCTGACTCCCTCCAGGGTGATCACCCGCTGGCCGCCCCGCTTGGGCTGGGGAAAGGAGAACGAGACGGTTGCCTCGTCACGCTCCGGCGGTTCAATGCGCTCCATGCGGGCGAGTTGCTTGATGCGGTCCTGAGCCTGGGATGCCTTGCTGGCCTTTGCCCGGAATCGATCGATGAATCGCTGCAGTTCGGCGATTTCCCTCTGCTGGTTCTTGTAGGCAGCCCACTGCTGCTCCTCCCGTGCGGCTTTCTGGGCAAGGTAGTCGTCGTAGTTCCCCCGGTAGCGGTTAAGCTTCCTGTTTCGGATCTCAAGGATGCCGACGCAGATCGCGTTCAGGAACTCGCGGTCGTGGGAGATGGCCAGGATCGCCCCCTGATACTTGGAAAGGTAGGTCTGGAACCAGCCGAGAGACTCCAGGTCGAGATGGTTGGTCGGCTCGTCAAGCATCAGGATATCGGGCTCCATCACCAGCAATCGGGCCAGATGGGCCCTCATGATCCATCCCCCGCTCAGAGTGCGCGCGGGCTTTCCGACATCCCCCTCACGGAATGCCAGGCCGCTCAGGATACGCTTCGCCTTCACCTCGAGGGAGTGACCGTCGAGTTCCGCAAAGCGGGCCATGGCCTCGTGATGCACCGGATCCTCATCGGAATGCTCACGGAGTTGCCTGCGGATCTCTTCCATTGCCGGGGAGATATTGGTGGCGAGTTCCAACACCGTCTCGTCACCCGAGGGGGCGCTCTCCTGTGGAAGGAATCCGATGGAGACACTCCGCTCCAGCGCCACGGTACCCTCGTCGGGTGATGCTTCCTTGAGGATCAGGGAGAAGAGGGTCGATTTGCCGGCGCCATTGGCACCGATTAGGCCGATCCGGTCGCCACGGTTGATCTGGAGCGAGGCGTTCTCGAATAGGGAACGTCCGCCGTATGATTTGGAAAGGCCTGAGGCAGTCAGCATGGTAGTCGGATCGGGGCGAAAAGATGCCCTCCGGCGGGCCGAATCAAAAGAAGATTCAATCTGAAATCGATATTTGACTGGCGAAGGGATCGCATCAGGATCCCGGTTCCTGTAAAAAGCCCTCATGTCCGTTTTCCAAATCATTTCCCTGCTTGCCGCCGCCTGTGCTGCCGGAGTGATCAATGCCGTTGCGGGCGGGGGGACCCTGATCACCTTCCCTGTCCTGATCCTCTTCGGCGTCCCGCCCGTGGTGGCCAACGCCACGAGCACCCTCTCCCTCGTCGTCGGGATCTCGGGAAGTCTCTACGGTTTCCGCAATCGACTTACCGAGGTGCGCCCATGGTTCCCGACTTTTATCCCGGTGAGTATTGTCGGGGGATTGATCGGTAGTGTCCTGCTCACCTGCAGCAGCGAGGAGTTCTTCGGCAAGCTTGTTCCCTATCTGGTGCTCTTTGCCACGGTGCTTTTCATGCTCCAGGGGTTGCTCAGGAGGCGTGTGGCCCACATGGCGGTGACTGCCCAGGCCCCACCAAGCGGTCGGTGGCATCTCGCGGCCGCCCTCTTCTTTCAGTTCCTTGTATCCCTCTACGGAGGCTACTTCGGCGCGGGTATCGGCATCCTCATGCTGGCCACCCTCGGTTTTATGGGGTTCACCGACATCCACGGAATGAACACGCTCAAGAATGTCCTGGGATCGCTGATCAATATCGTGGCCGCATTCTGGTTCACGGTGAGCGGTCTCATCGACTGGCCGCGCATGGGAATCATGACCGTGGGGGCTGTCATCGGCTATTACCTCGGCGCCACCTGGTCCCAGCGGCTCCCCCAGAGCGGCGTGAGGAAGTTGATCACTGTCATTGGCTTGATCATCACGGCCGTGATGTTCTGGCGGTTGCGGTAAAATACCGTGTCAGGGAACCGCCTCCTGATGGGAGGAATGATGGCGGAAGAGTCCGGCAACCATATGATTCCAACCTTTCAGGAAGTAGTAGAGAATGGAGACGGCACAGAAAAACAGAACGGTCATCTCCATTGGCTTGAACGAGGAG
Source organism: Spartobacteria bacterium (assembly GCA_947482345.1). Lineage (GTDB taxonomy): Bacteria > Verrucomicrobiota > Verrucomicrobiia > Chthoniobacterales > UBA6821 > UBA6821. The sequence continues at coordinate 16,395 of CANKJN010000028.1, read as the reverse complement.
GCATCGCTCACTGCGCGATGCACCAACCCATGGGGATCGGTGACGATGTTCCAGCTGTTGAGTCGGTCGATCCGCCCCATGTACATGGCGAAGGAACTCAGGGCGATGACCGCTATTTCCATCGGGAAGACCAGCCATCCCGAAAGTTGTCGCTTGATGAATCGACCTAGGATCATCACCGAGAGGGTGAAGCACTGCATGCCAAAGAGAAAGTAGACGAAGTACTCCAGCAGCAGGAGGCTCATCGCCCAGATGGGGAGGGGAGGAGTGACCCTGACCTTCCAGATGAAATGGATCGCGTCTGTGAGGACATAGGGAGCGTTCGGAAGAAAGAGAATGAACACTCCCAAAAGGGGCCACCAGAGCAGGGCGGGGATCCTGATGCTGCGTCGGAAGATGATCAGGGCGATCAGCAGGGGAAAGATGGCGAGTACCAGATCGGTCCCAACATGAAAATCAGGAGTGATGATGGTTACAGCCTGATCCAAGGTCTGCTCAATGAGCGGATGAGTTCCGGCCGCCGATGTGATTTTTTCAATCATGAGCAATGGATTTCATCAGCGGTTCCTTAACGCAGGGCTTTCTCAAAGATCGAGGCCCGTCATGAAGGCTTTCGGTCTCGGCTCGTAGAAGTGTTCACCGGCATCCGTTGCCTCTTTCCGGAGCTTGGGAAGAACCCTTGAGATGCACTCCTGTAGGAGTGCCGACCCCTTGGTTTTCGGTCCCGCGGAGAGCGATGCTCCGAGCATGGTGTAGTCGCGCTCGATGCCGGCAAGCTCCCCGATCCTTCGCGTCTCCGCGATAAGTTCCCCGCCGTTACCCTCCCAGTAGGGAGTCGTGATCCTGAGTTGGTACCAGAGCTGCTTGACCAACTTGCGCCAGAGGTGGAAGTCCTCGGAATCGCGTTTGGTAGCGCAGAGTTCCAGGGCAGTGCGTCCACGTCGGTAGGTGCGGCGGATTCGACGTCGCAGATCCTTGGAGCCAAGTGAGTCCAAGGGCCACTCGGGTAGGGAGTCACGCACGCTTGCCAAGGAACAGATCACTCTGGGGATCTGGCGCTCATCATTGATCCTCCGCTGCTTGGCGACATCCGCCAGTCCGTTTCTCAGCGAGGAGAATTCCCCGGCCGCAAAGCCACCTTGTTTCATCAGGAGATCGAACGTCCCGACCTGAACCTCCGAGTCTCGAAGGGGGCCGGTACGCGCCGATGCGTCCCGAAGGAGACCGAGCAACTTCTCCCGCAGAGGTCGATCCATGGACGGGGAGGACAGCTGGATGATCGCTCGGACTTTCTTGATGTAGGTTCTGGCATTGTGAACGGCATCGGGGGAGACATTGTTTCCCTTGAGTTCCTGTATCGCGGCATCCAATTGCAGTTCGGCCAGTTGCCGAAGCCCTTTGCCAAAGTTTCCCCCCCTGCGAAGTTCGAGGCGTGGTTTTTTGGAAGATTTCCTTTTCTCAGAAGCTTTGCTTCCCGAAGTCCGGCGCCGGGAAGCGGAATGTTTTTTTTCGGCCATGGCAGTCTCTTGTTGAGGACTACGACTGCTCGCGCCATTTCCCGTAGGGATGCACGGTCAGGTTGGAATTGTAGTAGCGGGGGTCACCTGTGACCTCGGAGCCGACCCATTCCGGTTTGTCGACGCGTTCGGAGGGGTCGTTCAGTTCCACCTCGGCGACGATGAGTCCCGTATTCTCTCCGGCGAATTCATCCACTTCCCAGACATGGCTTCCGATCGGAATGGTTGTCCGGGTCTTCTCGATCACCGGTCCGTCGCAGAGAGCGAGCATCGACCGGGCATCTTCCACGGGGATGGGATACTCGAATTCCTGGCGGGTGATCCCGATAACGGGTCCTTTGATTGTTAGGAAAGCCTCCTGACCGGCAATGCGGACCCGCACCGTGCGCCCGCTCCCTCGGGAGAGATACCCTTGGGCATACGGAACGGTATTGCCCAATAGGCGCCACGCTTCTGAGTTCACCAGAAACTTGCGCTCTGTTTCCAAGGCCATGACTCCAGAAAAGCACCCTCTGATGACATCGGCAAGACCAACTCCGGTTGCAGTGCTTCGGGTTGCTTGGATTGGCTTTTTCATAAGATCAAGTTACCCTGAGGCCATGTGGTTGTTTTACGCCGTCGCCGCCTCGATCTGCTGGGGTATGAGTTATGCCGCCAGCGGCCCCCTGCTTAACAGGGGGTTCAGTCCTCTCCTTTTTTTCTTTGGTTACACCCTTTTCGGCCTTTTGGGAGCCACACTCTCCCTTCTCTGCTCGGGTAGGATTTCCTCACTGTGGAAGCTTCCGGCCATGGAACGGGCGGATGCGCCATGGTTTTTCTTCTCCGTCGCGATCGGCGCCCTCGGAGCCTACCTGACCTATGTCGCCATGGGGGCAAGGAACCCGACTCTGTCGTCGCTGATCGAGGTCTCCTATCCCTTCTTCGTGGTTCTCTTCACCTGGCTCTTTTTCAGGGAAGTGCAGCTGAACAGCATCACCCTGTGCGGAGGGATCCTTGTGTTGGCCGGTGTGGCGGTGATCCTTCTTGGTGAGAAGTGAACCGTGCCATCAGCATTTCCCCTTGATCCTACTGGATTCGGTGCGACTGAAATTCCAGGACTTTGAACAACGCCACTCCAGATAACGCTTCCTCAAGCGGCCTGCAACCGTGCAGCTCGAAAAGCTCATCCAGGATCACTTCGATCCATGCGGCCGGCATGAATCGCCGTGAGTTCATCGCAGGACTCGGGGCATTCTTTGCCTCCCAACTCATCCTTCCCAAGGTTCTGGCCGGGGTGGTGTTGCCCAAGGATCTTCGTCCCCTCCGTCTCGGTTTTCTCACCGATTGCCACGCAATGGCGGAGCATGATGCGCCGGGCGCTCTGGCCCGCACTGCCGATCTGATGAACTCCCTCAAGCCTGATCTGATTATCGGCGGCGGGGATTTTGTTCACGGAGGCTTCTATGATCCGGGGAAGACCATTGATCGGCGCTGGTTGATCGCCGACCGCTTCCTCCGGTCACTCAGGCAGAGGATGGAGCCTCTCATTGGAAATCATGATTTCTACGAGCCGCTTCAACGGGACGGGACTCCGTCTCCCCATGATCCGCGCTGGAGGTGGCGCCGTTACTTTGGACTCGAGCGTACCTATCGATCGTTTTCCTTCCGCGGCTACCGCTTCTTGATGCTAGATTCCGTCAAGGTTGTCGGGGGAGCAAGCCCTTACCGGGGATGGATCGATGCCGCCCAACTGCTCTGGCTCGACAGGGAGTTGGCGACCATTCCAGTTGATCAACCGATCATTCTTTGCACGCATATCCCTTTCAGGACATCCGTCATGGAGAACTTCGGTTCCATGATGGGGCCGGCACCTGGGCGGGTCCGTGTGCTCAATTCCCATGCCGTTCTTGAGAAGCTCAAAAACCGTCCCTTGGCGCTGATCCTTCAGGGTCATGTCCACACGAACGAGCGTCTCGATCTTGCGGGGATTCCGTGCATCACCGGAGGAGCTGTCTGCGGTAAGTGGTGGAGGGGACCCAACGGGACGACCGCCCCCGGATTCGGCCTCATCGAGATTCATCCCGCTGCTTCATCCGGTCCCTCCAACTCCTCAGTCGGTGGAGTCGGCTGGAGCTATCTGGAGACACCCGCATCGGTCTCCTGATCTGCTTTCTTGAACTGGTGGCTGAGGAAAAGCAATTCTCCCGCCTTACTCTCCAAGAGTCTTGCAGCTTCCCTAGCAAGAGTTCCCTGGGAATGGTTCAAATCAGTTTTAACCTTTTAACACTTTAACTTTTTGTCAGTGACTTCCGGCAAGGCCGCAGGTTACTGACTGAAGCAATCACCCGCGCCCTCCGACCAACATGATCACGATCTCGATCACGATGAGGAGGATGATGGCGAGTTCCAGAAGTTCCGAGCGAGCACCTGATGCCTCCCCGTGGAGGGCGGAGTATGTGTCACGGATGATATCGAGTTTCTTGCCGACCGCCGCACTGACAGCAGGCACTCGCAGGTTTTCCAGAGCGGCCTGATAGATTCGTGCCAGATAGACGTCTCCGGTGACCTGGAGCACATTCTCGGCCTTTTCGGTCAACTCCGTCACTTCAGCCACCAGTGTATGAAGTTTGCGCGCGAGGTTGGCAAACCTGCGGGATGAGAGAATGTTCCTTGTCAGGCGCGCCTTCCTGACGAGTTCGTACATCCTCGGAAGTTCATCGTTGAGCAGTTGGTCGTAGTAACGGAACTCGAGTAACTGCGCGTTGGCTACCTCGATGATGTCGGCCACGTCGGAGTCGTTGCGGGGCTCATGGATGAAGGCCCTGTCCCAAGTGACGACTACCAGATCATCGTCATAGTAGGAGAAGCTCTGGCGGAGCAGATCGGCACGGGCCTTCTCCGAGAGACTTCTGTGTTCCCCCGTGAGGATGGGGACGAGGTCGATTCTCCCGGAAAGATCGGCGCCGATCACCGGCTCGCTCCACTGATCCACCACCGCGATCAGATGATCCTCCTGAAGAAGGCTGCTGGTGGGTCTTTGCAGCGCGGATCCAAGATCCTTCCTGAGGCGATCCAGAATGAGTCTCCAGGGATTCTCCCCGGATGCCGACCCGATCAGGCAGTCCACCTCGTTGGTGAAACCCGTAAATTCCTCCCAACTCATCCCCGTCGTCGGGATTCTAATCGAGAGCGATACCACTCCGAAGTCGTAAAGACGTGCTGTCACCGGGCAGGAGAGTCGGGCCTCCCCGACGGTCAGTGTCAGGGGATCGAGGGAAATCTGGACCGGAGGAACCTCGAAGCTGATCGCCTTGGTCGGAGCCGAGATGAGGCTCCTCCTCACGGCAACCCCCTTGGTGTGATCGGACCAGAGTGATTCGATCCGTTTCAGGTCGATCGAATAGGCGATATCAAACAGCCTCAAGGCGATGACAGCCCCTGATTGGACGCGTAGCTCTGCCATGATGTCGGGAATCGATGACCGATTCCTGACTTCAGCCTAAGGCATCACCGGTGGAAGGGCAACCCCCGCGGATTCGGTATTGGGCTTGGCAAGAGGCGGGAGAGTAACTGACTGATGGATATCCCTTTCCGAGAGGCCGAGATCCAGTCGGATGCTTCCGGAAGGTGGGACCCATTGTTTCTGGTCGGGGTGCCAGTAACGGAGGGCATCTGCCGGGACCTGAATCGTAGCCTTGGATGATTCGCCCGGCTTGAGTTCCATGCGCAGGAACCCGCAGAGCTGACGCAGTGGGCGAGGTGTTTCTTCCTCGGGAAGCCCCAGATAGAGCTGGAGAACAGCGGCTCCCTGCCGGGCGCCGGTATTCTTCATGATCACGGTGACTTGGAGACCGTCACCCGAGACAGATGCCTCCATTCCCGAAAGGTTGAATGATGTGTAGCTCAACCCGTGTCCGAAGGCGAAAAGAGGAGTCTTTCCCATGCGGTCATAGCCACGGTAGCCGTAGAAGATGCCCTCATGGTAGTCCACCACGGGCCAATCCTTCCCTTCCAGGAAATTCCCCGGGTAATGGCGGAACGCGGGGTTCTCATCGATCGTTCTGTCGAAGGTGCAGGGAAGGTGACCCGAGGGATTGGCATCACCTAAGAGCGCCGATGCGAGGGCCGTCCCTGCTTCCTGTCCAAGATACCATGTCTGAAGAACCGCAGGCACCTTGCCGATCCACGGGCGCATATCGACACCAGCTCCGCCGCTCAAGACGACGATGGTGCGGGGATTGGCTTCGCAGACCTGCTTGATGAGAAGCTGCTGGCTGATCGGCAGGGCAAATCCCCTGTCGAATCCCTCTCCCTCGACCTCCGGTGTCAGGCCTACGCAGACCACGGCGGCATCGGCACTCTTGGCCGGGAATGTTCCGGTCGCCTCCTCGGTCACGGGAATGATCTTCACGGAGACCCTGCCGCTCCCGCGTCCCACCTCGCTGGCGGTGATTTTCAGGGGAATGCGGCTACCTTGTTCAAGGGCCATGACATAGCTGTCGGGATTACCGAGCTCGCGGTCTCCGAGGCGGATCTCCGGATGTCCCTCGGCGACGAGTTCGTAGATCCCTCCCTGTGGAACCTCGATTTCGGCATCCCATGTGATCCGTGCCTCGCGCCCCTTGGGGACATCCTCGGGGGGGGAGTTCTTTCCCCATGAGATTCCGATTGTCCGTTCTGTCGAGGTGGTGACCCTGGTGAAGTTGGGTTGGTCGATGCTCGTCATCTTCCTGATGCCCGTGATCCTCGGCGGGATGGGAACCGGCTTTCCGTATTCGAGGAAATCGAAGACCGAGAAGGGCTTCTTGGCCCGGATCGGCGCGTAGAAGACCTCCGTTCCCTCAGGCAGGGCCTTGCGGATTCCCTCCAGAAAGCTGACCTTCCTGAACGGGGTGACTCCGCCGCTTCCTCCACCCACGGCCGGGGTGTCCTGGGCATTGGGGCCGTAGACGACCACGCGATGCAACTTTCCCTTATCGAGCGGAAGGAGCGCGGGATCATTCTTGAGCAGAACGATCGACTTGGTCGCCACTTCGAGGGCAAGGGCAGAGTTTGCCGGCGAATCGAGAGGTAGGTCCTTCCTGAGCTGCTCCCTGTCGAGGAAGCCCATCGAGACGGCCATGCGCAGCAGCCTGCGGACCGCATCGTCGATCCGCTCGCTGGTGAGTCGTCCTTCCCGGAGCGCTTTGGTGACGCTTTCCTTGGTCACGCGGTAGGCCATCGGCATTTCCAGGTCGAGTCCCCTGGCGATCGAGTCCACGGAGTCGGTCGCCCACCAATCAGACATCACAAGCCCGGGGAATCCCCATTCCTTCTTGAGGATCTCCTCCTGCAACTGCCTGTTGGAGGTGCTGGGAAAACCATTGAGCTTGTTGTAGGCCGACATCACCGACCACACTCCACCGCTTTCCACTGCCTTGAGGAAGGGATGAAGATAGATCTCGCGAAGGGTCTGCTCGTTCATGACTGACTCGATCTCCATGCGTCTCCATTCGGTGTCGTTGCCGGCATAGTGCTTCACCGTTGCCGCGACTCCCTGGCTCTGGAGGCCGCGGATCCATTCCGAGGAGAGCTTTCCTGTCAGGAAGGGATCCTCGCCGAAATACTCGAAGTTGCGACCGTTGAGCGGTGTGCGCGCGATGTTCACCCCCGGGCCGAGCTGGATATGGATTCCTCTGGCGCGGGCTTCACGGCCCAACGCCTCGCCGTAAAGAAAGGCGAGCTTCGGATCCCATGTGGCCGCAAGGGCTATTCCGCTCGGAAAAGAGCAGGCCGGACCGTGAGCACGCACCCCTTGGGGGCCGTCGGCCATGACGAGCTTCGGGATGCCGAGTCGGGGAATGGCGATCGTCGACATGCCGTCGTTGCCGTCACCGGCAAGGAGGCTGATCTTTTCCTCTTCCGTGAGTTTACCAAGCAAATGCTCCACCCGTCGTTCGATCGCGGCGGCTTGATCCCCTGTCGGATAGTGACGTGTTGCAGGCGTCCCGGATCCCTTGACGGAGGCGTGCAGCGAGACTGCGGAAAGCAGTGCTGCAAGGATTCCGGCAAGGAGCCTCATGATTCGGTCACAGGGGCGGAGGCATCGAAGGCCGCTACCTGATCCAGGATGACACGCTCCATCATCGGATCGGTGCCGATGGCGCTTCCGTAGTAGAGATTCTTCCCATGAAGGTGATGGGGATTTGTCTGGAAGACCTCTGACTGGCTCGCCGCCGGACCCACCTCCTCACGGATGCCCAGCAGGACCGGGATATCCTGATAGCTGTGAAGTCCGTCGCTGATAAAGAAGGGGATTACGACGACATTGCTTTGTGTCGTCATCGTTGCCCAGTCGCTCACCAGCGGGGCCTCCTCCATGTAGGTGGGGAGGACTTCGGCGTAGAGGCCCAATGCCGAGAGCAAGGCCACCTGATTCTTGGCTGCTTTGGCTGAGTTATCGTTGAGGTTTGTCCCGTGACCGACAATCAGGAGACTTGTCTCCTGCGTGGGAATGCCGGGAGCCGTCTCCCGCGCGCGCTTGAGCAGCACGGATGTCATCGACTCGTGGTTGCCGACCGGCTCGCAGTAGCGGATCCGCTTTCCGTCACGCAGGGTGAGGGGACCTTCGAGTTGAAGTTCACGGGGGATGACCGTCTGGGTGAAGTACCCCTCGCTGATGAAGTTCGGAACGATGTAGATATCGGATGAGGAGATGGAGTGGAGTACCTCGCGCATCGAGGGTTCCTCCTTCCAGAAGCAGCAGAGCACCTCGTCGAAGATCCCCTTGGATCGGATCGAGTCTGCCAGCAGATGATTCGGCTCGCTGGAATCGGGATTGGTCGTCGATCCGTGTCCGACGATCACTAGTGCTGTGCCTGGTCGTTTCTGCATGAGGATCAGTTAATCATGAAAGCAGGAAATCAGGAAGTGATGGAATGAGGGGACAAGCAGGGTTCTCAGTGGCTTGGTTCCGATTTCAGGTTTGAGGGCACTTGCCTCCCGGCAAGCGTATCGGGCATTCAGGTTTCAAGTTTCCGATTTCAGCTTTCTTCAGTCCCCTCTAGCTATTTCAGATCTTCCAGGGCATCCCGGATTGCCACTGTGAAATCCCGGCCCCCGTCGCCTCCAAGCCGTTCGTCGATCTCCTCAAGCCTTCGGATCCAATCGGTGACTTCCTTGCGGGTGTAGGGGCCGCCCGCCGCCTCGCAGAAGTGTGTCCTGCATCCGAAGGGACGGCCTTCATAGATCATGCAGCGGGAGGTATAGGGGTGAAGGAGCGGACATGCTCCATCCTCCCGCTTCGGGAGTTCCTTCCGACCGGCGGCCCGCACCGCCTTGGCGGCTGTCAGGGCTTCCCCCTTTGTGAGTGTCGGGGTGCGACCCGTCAGGTGAAATCGGCAGCATTCGGTCTGGAGCGTGCAGTTGCGTTCCGGGGGATTCGCCTTCAGTTCGGCATAGATCTGCCTGACTCCGGCTATGGCCTCCTCGGTATCGCGCCGAGGATCGGAAGTTTTATGGGGATTGCGTTTGCGCATCTGGAAGAAAATTATGAAGGGTGAAGGATGGAGGATGAAAGTTAGAAGCCTTGGTTCTCTTTGAAAACGTCGTCAAGATGGCAATGAACTCGTTTTTCGTTCGTGATCGATTGGCTTCGCGGTAATTCGTTCCCACGGAAGTGCCGGATCTCAGAACCTGTTTTCCCAGAGTGAGTGCCAGGGTGTTTTTTGGAAGGGGGCTATAGAGCCTAATCACCCTCAGAGCGAATGTCTTAGTCCTCGCGGATAGGTCGGCCGCTGGTTTCTTTTCATCATTCATAATTCATCCTTCATCCTTTCTTCAGATTGCCGTTCCGCAGGCGTGTGCGCTGGCCCAGGCCCATTGGAAGTTGTATCCGCCTAGCCAGCCGGTCACGTCGACCACTTCACCTATGAAGTAAAGCCCTGGAACTTTGCGGGATTCCATCGTCTTGGAAGAGAGTTCTCCTGTCTCGACGCCTCCAAGCGTGACCTCGGCTTTCGGGTATCCCTCGGTTCCCTCAAAGGAGGCCTCCCATCCGTGTAGCGCCCGCGTCAGGGCCTCGGTCTCCTGCCTTGTGCAACGGGCCAATGGTTTGTCTGGGGCGTTGCGCTCGCACCACGCCTCGGCAAACCGGCGGGGCCATGCCTTGGAGAGAATCTGAAGGGCCGTGCTACCTCCCCGTAGCGATGAGGAAAAGCTCTCGGAATCCACCCGGTCGGGGAGAAGATCGAAGGAGAGGGGCTCACCCTCTTTCCAGAAGGAGGAGATCTGCAGAATAGCCGGACCGCTCACGCCTCGGTGGGTGAAGAGCATCGCTTCTTCGAAGGATTTCCCTCCTTGGGTCACGCGGACCGGGAGGGAGACGCCCGCCAGCGGTTCAAAAAACGACTGTTCCCGGGGGCTGAAGGTGAGGGGAACCAGTCCGGGGCGCAAAGACGTGATACCGATGCTGAATTTCCGGGCGATCCGGTGACCGATGTCGGTGGCTCCCAGCTTGGCAAAGGAGAGTCCCCCGGTCGCCACGACAACTGCATCCGACGTGAAGGATCCCCGTGAGGTGATCACCTCGAAGCGGTCGTTCTTCACCACATCCTCGACGCGGCATCCGCAGAGAATACGAGCCCCGGCATCGCGGCACTCGCTCTCCAGCATGGAGATGATGCGGCGCGAACTCTCGTCGCAGAACTGCTGACCAAGCTTCTTCTCGTGGTAAGGGATACCGTGTTTCTCGACGAGGGAGATGAAGTCCCAGGGGGAGTAGCGTGCCAGGGCCGATTTGCAGAAATCAGGGTTGCCCGAGAGATAGTTGGCCGCCGTGGCGTGGATGTTGGTGAAGTTGCAGCGTCCGCCGCCCGAGATCCCGATCTTCTTCCCGACCTGATCGTTGTGTTCCAGCAGGAGAACCCGTTTTCCACGATTCGCGGCAGTGAAGGCACAGAACATCCCGGCGCCGCCGCCGCCGATCACTATCACGTCGTGGTGTTCCTGAATCCGTTCGCTCACCCTCTATCAATGTCCTCAAGCACTACTTATTTCAAAGGGATTTGCTAAGGCCCTCAAGGCTCAGCGACAGGCACCGGCGAATTCAGGCTCAACTGACACATAAAAAAACAACGCCAGAGCTTGTTCAATGGAGATCCTGGCAGGCATTTCCGGGTGATTGGAGTTGGTAGGCGATTGTGGCAAAGGCGAGTTGTGGGGCGTAGCCGGTGAGCGCGATTGCAGTGAACCCGTCGCGGCCGAACCTGTCCAAGTCGGCGTGATATTGCGGCAGTAAATCGGGACGAGTCGCAAAGAATCGGTGGAGAACTGCCTCGGCTGCTGACGCAGTGCAGAAGCAAAGAAGGAAATCCAAGGAATTTGGCATCTCCATGCCGGGTAGGTCGGTCGTATAGCCAACCGCTCGCAAAGGGGGGTGCGTCCTCGAATGCTGCAAACAGCGGCAGACAGAAAGTTTCGACTGCTGCAATCGCAATCGAAATGGTGGCTGGTCGGGAGGCGGCATCAGCAAGGTTGATGTCGAGCCAGTGATGCGGTGTTCGAAGGTTGCCAATCTGACCGCCTCAAACGAATCGTCGGCGAGAAGGTGATGTGGTTGAGTCGCACGCCATGCGGAAAGGCGATTGGAGCGGACGATAGCATGAATCCAAAGTGCACCGTTCGCCCCGGGGGAGTTATAGACGCTCGACTGGAAATAAATCTCGAAACTAAACTCAGTGCGACGGCGTTCGCGCGAACGGGTCACTCTTTGCGTATTTGAAACCGCGCGGTGCGAGGGCCGAACCATTTTGGGCTCAGGCATCAAGGTGGATTTAACGAGTGGTTTGCACGGGACGCTAGGAAACGCCTGTCAGTTGCTAGGCTATAAAAAAACCGTGTTTTTCTGCGAGTTCATTGGGAGCAGGTGAGGTATTTTTCTCATAAATGCCATTGGAGCTTTTAGGCAAAGGCTGCGTTGGCTTCCTGAAAATTCATGAGATGAAGGCTTGGTCTGGAGCTATAGAGAATTAAGCAATTCCTTCCAGAGTTCTTGAGTTCCTGCTTAAAACTCATTCGTGCTACCGTCTCTCCTCTGGTCCAACCGTCAGCGCGCGGTGAAGTTCGATCTGCCGAAGATCCGGCTGATCGTTGAGGCGGCGTTGCCCCTCTGCGTGGGGAAGCCAAGGACGAAGGGAGCGGTGCTTCCCTCCGAGGTGGAGATCACCCTGCTCGGGGAGGCGGCGATCGCAAAGGTGCACGGTGAGTTTCTTGACGATCCGACGCCGACGGATGTGATCACCTTCGAGCATGGCGAGATCCTGATCGGGGTGCCGATCGCCGCCGCTAATGCCAAGAAGTTTCGCCACCCTGCGGATCATGAGGTGTCCCTCTGTGCGATCCACGGTCTGCTGCACCTGCTCGGCTATGATGATCTAACCGAGAAGGAAAAAGTGATCATGCATGCCCGGCAGGAGGAGATTTTGCAGGCCGCACTTCGCGGTCTGTGATAGCTTCTCCGCCATGGGAGAACCCGCCATACAGCAGGAGCAGATCGATTCCGGGAGTGATCTCGGGGTGATCGTGCGTGCGGCGGAGCTTTGCAATCCCTTCCTGGATGCCATGGGCGAGGTGACTCTCGAAGTCCGTGGCCCGGTGGCCGCCTCGGTGGTGAACTGGAATGCCGCCCTCTTTTCCCCGGTGATCAGGCCCGCTCTGGCTGACGTGCGGCGGGAATATTCTCTGGGAGGGAATCTTGAGATCGCAGTGATCGACTGTCGTCTGGAGTCCTGCCTGCCAAAGAGGCTCTCCCTCCAGAGCAGGACGGAGGGAAAGCGTCTGATCGGCGGGCTGCTGCCGCCGCGGGGAGACCGGGTCGTGGAGCGTTACCGTGAGGCAGTTCTCGCTGGGGACGCTCCGGGACATCTTGCCGTGATCCATGGGCTTCGAGCCGCTCTCTTCAGCCTGCCGCCGCGCGTGACAGAGGGTGCCTATCTCCTGCAGGAGGGAAGCGGTTCGGGGCTCGATGGCCACGATATTTCACGCTTCCTGCTTAATGGAATCCTTGGTCGGGAGGAGTATGCTCCCGCCACGATCGCGCTGGTATGACGATGGAGATGCCGGATCTTCTCGAATCCCCCGAGACGCAGTTGTCCGAACGGTTCGACCGTTCTTGGCTAGTGATCGTCCACAATGACCCGGTGAATCTCATGAGCTATGTGTCGATGGTCTTTCGTAGGGTCTTTGGCTGGAATCGGGAGCGGGCCGAGAAGCACATGATGGAAGTCCACCACAAGGGACGTTCGATCGTCTGGAGCGGGGAGAGGGAGAAGGCGGAGCTCTATGTCCAGCAACTCCACGGCTTCCTCCTGCTGGCAACGTTGGAACAGGCAACAGGTTAACCCCGTGATCTTCGAGATTTCCCCATCGGGTCAACCCCGCTTCAGCAGGATCCATCCCCTTCTTGCGGAGCTGCTCCGAGCCACGACGCTCGATCCCTGGGAGCATTTTCCCGAGGGGTGCGCCCGTCTCCTTCCTCCTCCGGGCACGGATGAGGAACTCTGCGCCGACTGGCAGGATCATGTTCAGCCGGAGTTGCGACTCCATTTTGATTCCGAACGTGCCGTGGTCGAAGCCGATCTTGCACTCATGAAAAAGGGTAGAGGAAAAAACGCCTTTTTCTCGCTGGAGATTCCACTGGATCACGCCGATGCCTGGCTCACCACGCTCAATGCGCTGCGCCTCGCACTCGTCGGCGATCATGGTCTCACCGAGGAGGATCTTTCCCGTAACGTGGAGCCTGATCTTTCCTCCCCGCGTGGACTCGCTCTCATGCAGGTGAACCTTTACGCTTTCATGCAGGAGTGTCTCATAAGAGCCGTTGGTTTTCCTGACGGGGAGTGAGCGCAAGAGGTTACGCGCCGATGGACCAGTCCCATGCCATCCTGCTTAGGCGGTATCGTTTTTCGGAGAACAGCCTTGTCGTGGTCTGGTTGACCGAACGCCACGGCAAGGTGAAGACCGCGGTCCGGGGAGCCACGAAGCCCGGCAGTCCCTTCGCCGGACGTCTCGAGCTCTTCACCGAGGCGGAGATAGCCTTCAAGGCTCCCAAGTTGGGCGATCTTCACACCCTCAGCGAGGTGGTCATGTCTCCCGATGCAGCTCTCCCCGCGACCTATCCCACGATCCTGACTGCTTCCTATTTCGCGGAACTCTGCGATCTGGTCACCGAGCCGATGCATCCGGTTCCGGAAATCCATTCACTGCTCAAGCGTGCGTGGGGTTATCTTCGGCAAGGCAAAGCCGACAGGCGCGGGGTTGTGCATTTCGAGGGAGAGTTGGTGAAGGTCCTGGGAATTCATGATCCCTCCCTGCCGCCTCACCGCTCGCTGGGCTCCCTGCTTCATCGGCTTCCCGAGAGCAGAAGCCGGGTGCTGGATCAGTTGGCGGAAGGCTGAGCGAGTGAGGGTGCGAGGCCGACTGAAAGGCAAAATGAAGAATGAAAAATGAAGGAGAGGGCGGAGAAGACTGAAGGGGCTAGGGGCAGAAAAAGGATCAGGGATGAATTATGAGGGATGAAAGGGGGAGACCCCGTACTTCTTAAGTCTCTTTGTCTTGAATTCGGCCACACTTCAGGCATCATGATTGGCTCCACTTCACGACCCTATCGTCCAGTGGCCTAGGACACTCCCCTTTCACGGGAGTAACACGGGTTCGAATCCCGTTAGGGTCGCCAACTTTGTTGGCAATCGCCGTAAGCGAATTTGAACCCGTAGGGTTCGAGCCGAGGCCGTGGGAACGGCCGAGTCAGATTACGCGTATGCGGGACCCGCAGGGCGAAGGCTCCGGGAAGAGCCGTCGTCAATCCCGTTAGGGTCGCCAATTTTATTGGCGATCGCCGCAGGCGAATTTGAACCCGTGGGGTTCGAGCCGAGGCCGTGGGAGTGGCAGAGTCAGATCCCGCAAAGGTGGGACCCGTAGTTGCGGAGATTTTGAGGGCGTATCGATTGATACAGGCGAGAATAGACGCGACTTCTTTGCGGTCAGTAGATTGTGTGAAATCGCTCCGCTCAACTTCGGAGTTCGGGTTTAAAATCAGCAATCAGGCCGTCAGGCGTTCGCAGGCGGTGACAGTATTGCTCATCAACATCGCAATTGTCATCGGACCCACGCCTCCGGGGACCGGGGTGATCGCCGAGCACTTGGGTGCCACGGCCTCGAAGTCGACATCACCTACAAGTCGGTAGCCGCTCTTTGTCGAGGGATCCTCGACGCGGTTGATGCCGACGTCGATGACGACGGCGCCTTCCTTGATATGCTCCGCTCCGAGGGCCTTCGGCCTGCCGATCGCGGCGATCACGATATCGGCGCGGCGGGTGATGGCTGCGAGATCCTTCGTACGGGAGTGGGCCACGGTGACGGTAGCGTCACCTCCCTTGCCCTTGGCCATCAGGAGAAGGGCCATTGGCTTGCCGACAATGAGGCTGCGGCCGACTACTACTACCTCAGTACCCGAAGTCTCAATGCCGGCGGCGATCAGGAGTCTCTGACAGCCGAGCGGGGTGCAGGGGACGAACGCCGTGGGATCCTCCATGGCGAGCTTGGCCACGTTCACCGGATGGAAACCGTCGACATCCTTGCGGGGGTCGATGGCCACGGTTACGGCATGCTCGTTGATGTGCTTGGGAGGAGGGGACTGGACAAGAATACCGTGGATCTCAGGGTCGACATTGAGCTTGGTGACCAGATCGAGCAGTTCTTCCTGCGTGGTGGAGGCGGGGAGTTCGATCTTCCGCGAGTGCATCCCGAGGGCGGCGCAGGTCTTGTCCTTGTTACGCACATAGGCCTGGGAGGCGGGGTCCTCGCCGACAAGCACGACCGCAAGTCCCGGGGTGATGCCCCTTGCCTTCAGGGCCTCGATACGGACTTTGGTTTCCAGTTCGACTTGGGCGGCGACCGCCTTGCCATCAATGAGTTTCATGGATTTTTTCTATAGTTGTTAGCATTTTTCAGCACTGCAGGGATTATGTCCCGCTGAGTCGCAGAGGCGCGGAGATAAAATTAATGATGCACAGGGATGAAGGGGATTGGAACCATGAAGCTCATGAAGGTGAAGTAGTTCAGCGTTGAACTCTTTCACTCCGTGCCTGTTCTCTCTGCGCCTCTGCGCGAGTCCTTTCTATTTCAGTGGCAAATCGGCTTTTTCAGCTTCTTCACGTAGGAGGGTTTCCAGGCGCAGGCGTTCCGATTCCAGATCGGTTGCCTCGGGATCGATGGTCAGGTAGGGATCCATCGTGATGTCGACGCGGGAGAAGGGGATGGGGATGGCGAAGTTGTCCCAGGTCTTGAGCCTGATGGCACTGTGGTAGCGGGCGTGAAGCGGCATGATGGGAATGCCTGTCTTCTGGGCAAGGAAAACAGCGCCCGGGCCGAGCGAATACTTCGGGCCGCGTGGGCCGTCCGGAGTAATGGCGAGGTCGATCCCGGACTCGAGGAGGGAGGCGAGTTCACGGATGGCGGTCGATCCCCGACGCGAGCTGGAGCCTCGGACCGAGCCCATGCCGAGGTTTGCCATGACACCTGCGAGGATGTCGCCGTCCTTGCTCGGGCTGGTGAGAACGCTGACTCCCTTCCTGCTTGGGTGCTTGGCGGGATAGTGGCGCAGGAATCCGACGGAGATCGCGGGAATACGGTTGTGCCAGAAGACTAGGATCCGGGGACCCTCCGGAGGATTCGTCAGGAAGCCCGAGCGATCGTTGACGCGGAGACGGATTGTCGAGAAGACGAGGCGGGCCAACCCTGCTGCAAGCGAGGCAATGAGTTGCTGTTTGTTCGGAAGCCCCATCAGTCAATCATGTCCGGTTCGCGCCAGCGGCAGGCATTGGGTGCGTGGATGCCGAGTTGATCAAGGACCCGCCATACG
>CANKJN010000027.1 GCA_947482345.1 Spartobacteria bacterium | reverse complement strand
AGTGAGAAGCTACCACGGTAGAAGGTTCCTGAATTGTTCTGCGAGTAGAGATCGAGAATCTGGTTGAGATTTCCCTGGATATTGTCCCATCGACTGACCGAGCCAAAATCGGTGCCGTCACGGGTCACCTGATAATTATAGCTTGAGGCATCGCCTGCATTGGGCTGGAAAGCCGCATTGGTGCTGTTGGCCGTAGGCGAGAGCAAGTTGAAAGCAGTCGTCACGGAAGTGATCTCCGTCTTGGTGGCGGTTCGAACCGATCCGTTCAACACATCGGGAGGAGGTGTGCTCTGGACATTCGAGTCCGTTCTGGCCACCGAGCTGTAAAGGGTCGGTGGATTACCGGTTGTCGTTCCGAATACACCCCAATAGAGGTCATTACGGGTATACCAGCCGTTGCCATATTTCGAGGCCAGATCGGTTCCAATCCCCCCTAGACTCAGCGTAGAGCCAGCCTTGTTGGTATTGTAGAGAGATCCCTGACCGATATTGATCAGGTAGGAGTCACTCGATCCGGTTCCTCCGCTTGCGCGGAAGCCGATCAAGAGGTCGTTGGAGACCCAGTCGTTGAGGACTTGGGCTTGTGCGGTGATTCCACCCAAGGCGAACGCCGTCACGGCGATTGCGACCCTCAGAGGGTTTTTTAAGTTTGGTTTCATGGCTTGTATGGCGCGGCGGTATCCGGTTGCTCCGTTAACCGATGTTCTGGAATGAAAGTTTTTGAGTAAGGAGTGATCGCTATACGATCTATATGGTCGTTTTAATAGACTCATAGCGACCTGTCTAGTCGTTTATGAATTCCGCATAAATCATCCCCAACCGCTATTTGCGGATCACAGAGCTGCCTGTTTCGTCCCTTGTTCCGATTCCTGCTTCTTGACGGATTCCTCAGCCCTACCGGGCCCATCATCCTTCTCGGAATCACCGCCACCATATCCAAGCACCTCGACCGAGATAACCGAGGGGGACTCATCCTTCGGTTGATCCGCAGGAAGCTTTGTCACAGCCTGTGCCGCAGCATTGTTACCGGCCGATGCAGAGGAGGCCGCCGTGGCACCGCTCACATTCGGAGCGGCAGGTGGTGGCGGAGCCGGAGGAGCCCCCGTGGTATTGCCTCCCACCGAGATGTTGTTGGCATTGAGGATCCGGGTGGCCGCGAGATTGAGATTTCCCGTTGACCGGATACCGGCATCTCCGGCGTCGATCACACCTGTCGGCGCGATCAGGTCGACATCACTGGGAGCCACCCCGGCCACCGTGGCCAGAACACCGATTCCACCGCCCGTGGCAATACCCGCAAGATCCGTCTCCACGGCACCGCTCTGAGGATCAATCAGAACGCGGGTCGGGGGGGCAGACTGGACCGTCTTGGCGGAGGATCCGGCGGCGATGTCCCCCTTATCGGACCAGATCATGACATCCCCCCCCCTGAGCGTGAAGATGCGGCCGATGCCAAGCGACACATCATCCCTGGAAAAGATATTCACTCCTCCCCCGCTCTCTGTGACGATGCCGGGAGGAGTGAGGCTTTCACTGATGGCGTAGTTTGCCAGCGAGATCCCCCCTCGCGGCGCAACCAGATCAATTCCACCACCGCTCTTGGTCCGTATGTCACGGGCATTCAGGATGATGTCTCCATGACCGCTTCCGGTGGGAAGAAAACGGTCAATCGCCGCAAGCCCGTTCCTATAAGTGCCGTAGTCAGGGGAAGCGGGATCGTTCCGATCACGCCCCGAGTCCCTCAGAACCACATAGAACAGTGAAAGCGCAATCCGCGCCATCGACTCATCGTCCATCCCAAGACGGAGGATTCCACCAAGGGATCCGGCGCCTTCGACCCGTGCGGCAAGGAGAGAATCGCCTTGAGAGTTCAACATGGGGATGAGTTCACTGAAATAGCGCCCGGAGGCATCCACAGGAGCGAAGTATTCCAGGAGATCGACGCTACGGAGATCCCCGCTTCCCAGTCCCGAGGGAAGACTCATCCCCGCGACTGCGATGATCGAGGCACCATCAAAGGGCAGGGCAGGATTTCTGGCATTGCCAATACTGGTGATGCCCACCCCCGTGCCGTCTGAGTTGACGTCGCCCGTCCCGAGATCGATGTCCCTGCCGGCTAGAACCTGCAACATTCCAGGGCCGCTGATCTGGATGTCACCGCTACGGGGTTGGGCCCTGTAAGCCCAGTCCGCAGGTTGGTTGAACCGGTCAAGTTCCTTCGAGGCTTTCTCCAAACGAGGGGTGTTCTCATCGAAGGGACGCAAGTCCCCTCCGGCCGAAACGACACTGAGATCAGCAGAAGAGACATGCTGAATGGAAAGTGAGATGTCCCTGATGTCACCGCCGGCAAGAACCCTCGTCGCCTTGGGGGAGAAAACCCCAAGCCCCGAAAGGTCTCCTCCAAGGGCATAGATCCGGACCGGATCTGCATCCCCGGCATGCAGGAGGCCCTGATCATGCCGGGCGATCTTGCCCTGAAGTGCGGCATTGGCACCGGTATAGGAGGCCGTTTCCTGAAGCGAATAGGAGAACTCCCTCAGAAAAACAGACGGAGAAGTCAGGTAATTGAAGTCTGGGTCTTTCCTCATAAGTGCGGCGGAGAGGGGCGCCCTGACCGAGGGGAGCAGGGCTGGGGAGGCATCGGAAATATTGATCACGGAGGTGGACCACCGGACACCCTCCTGCTGACGGGAGACGCCATTGATCGAGGAGGCCGAAAGGAGAGAGAGACCACCTCTCGCCGCGGGGGAGAGTGTCAGATTCCCCTGCAGTTCGATGCTGCCTGAGACGGCGGCCAGATCGATGGAGGCAGGAAGAAGAGATGCGGCACTCCCAAGATCGGGAGCGTCGGCCACAAACTCGGAGATTCTGAGCCATGGCTGATAGTCCCCTGGCTTGCCGGGATTGGAAGGACTCACGCTGGCACTTGTCCGGTCGGCAACCATCCACTTCTGAAAGGCGGGCAGGTCGAGCAACTGGGTCCGGAAGGTGATGTTGCCACCTAGAGACACGGCACTCATGCGGCTCTCAGGCGCATAGGTGGAAAAATAGTTCCTGTAATAAACCTGTAACCCCCCTTGGGCGAAAAGCCCATCGTTGATCCCCTGCGGCAACAGGAAAACATTTCCTACGGGACCTAGAAGCGCATCCCCCCCGGCAGTAACCTTGATGTTTCCCTTGCCAAGGAAGAATGAGGTGGGAAGCCAGCTCTCTGGAGCGGGATTTGCCCTGTCGGCAAAGCTAGTCTCGATCAATGAGGAGAGGTACTGCCCCTCGGCATCCCTGGTCCTGTTGCTGATGATGTCACCACCAGCCTTGATTGTGGCATCACCCCTCTCCACGTAATAGACCCCGGCATCGATGTTCCCGCCGGCTTCGACCGTGATATCGCCGCCTCCTGTCTCAACAAGCACTCCCTCGGAAGGCGTGAGCAGTTTCCCGGAGCGATCCCTTGCCGTCACGCGTCCCTGGGTCGGGATCACGGCATCGACGTTGCTGACATTGCCGCCGGCATTCATCGAGACATTCCCTCCGCCGAGCGCGCCCACCCCTTGGAAGAAATTCGCGAAATTCACCCACCAGGTCGT
The DNA here is from genome assembly GCA_947482345.1 of Spartobacteria bacterium. Classification (GTDB taxonomy): domain Bacteria; phylum Verrucomicrobiota; class Verrucomicrobiia; order Chthoniobacterales; family UBA6821; genus UBA6821. Next base: position 24,695 of record CANKJN010000027.1, on the reverse strand, counting down.
CGAGGCGACTTCACCGTTGTCAAGGGTCATCCAGTTGCCATCTCCGTCCGTCTGGCCACGACGCGAGAGCCAGTTGACGGGCAGTTGGCGTGATGAATCAGGAATATAGGAATTATCCGCCGCCAACTGGACATGCTCGATATCGCCGCCGGCCGAGAGACTGACATTGCCGCCGCCAAGCGAGTATTGCGGGGCATAATTGGCGGGTTGCTGGTATCTCCCGAACGGTCCCGTCTGCCCTCTGCTGGTATCAATACTCCTGATATCGAAAGTGCCGCCCAGCCTCGGATCGGTGGTGCGGGCACCGGCCGTGTAGATCGTGGCGAACTGATTCCGCAGCCGAATGTCACCTCCTGCGGCAACGGAGATGTCCCCTGTGCCGGTCCGGATCACCTGATAGTTTCCGGCCAGCGCGTCGGGTGTGTAGGAGTTGAGCGCATTGCCGTCGGATGTCGACGGCTTGATCGCATTGGAGTTCTTCGTCGGTTTGCCAACATTGACGGAACCGGTGCCGTTTTCTTTTACGGCAAGCGGATCGGCGGAATTGAAATCCCCGCCTGCGGCGATCCGGTACGACCAGGAGGACTGGCTCAAGGTCACCCCCTGCCCGTCCCTCACCAAAGGCAGAAGCTGTGCAAAAAAGAGTCCGGAGACACTCGTGCCAAAACCGTCGGAAAGGCTTCCATTGAAGGTGATGTCATCCTTGGCCCTCAGGGTCAGGAATCCCGCGTTCCTGCGGGTGGTCGCACCTGTCGGGTTGCCCTGATTGTTGAGCACACTGAGGCTCTCCCCGTAGCGCGCCGTCGAGAGATTCCAATCATTGTTGAGCAGGAGCCCTCCCTTGGAATTGATGATCTCCTCTCCGGGATTGATCTGGAAGAGAGATTTCTTATCAGCAGGAATGGCGGAAAGAATCCGAGCGCTCGCGACGCCCGCATTCGCCATGAACGCGGCGGCATTATCGAGCGCCTTCTGCCTGAAACTTAACGGCGAGGCGGAATCAATCGATGCGATCCCATCAAACGCGGCATCCTGACGAAACACACCCTCCACTCCGATGGCCGAAGCCCCCTTGATCTCCCCGCCGATGGGGTTCACCTGAACATCCGATGCGTTGGCCGTCTGCGGGGCTCTCAGGTGAAGTCGTCCGGCCGACTGCCCCAGCCCCGGGACCTCATCCACGGTGAGGTCGATCAAGGATCCCCCGGCAAGATCCACGACCCATGCATTACCGGAAAAGGATCCGGAAGTGCCCGTCGCGGCAATGCCCGCGGAACCCAGCGAGGGATTGTTCCCCGCTTCCAAGGTGACATATCCCCCCTTCCCGGCCGAGTCGAATTCATCCCCGCTGGCATCCAATGTCGCGCCTTCCTTGATCAAGACGCTCTTGCCGGCGTAGAGGCCGATACTGCCACCAGTCTCGCCCGATGCGTCGATGAGGCCCGTCACGGTGATGCTGCCGGAGTCCGCGATGAGGGAATAGGAGTGTGCCTTGGCACCCGCGACAGTGACATCCCCATTCCGGATCCTCACATCCCGGGAACGGGTGAATCCGGAGGACGTCAGAAGTCCCTCCAGCGGGGAAAGATTTCCGGAACCGTAACTGCTCAGATCAGCCTCAAACGCGCCAGCCTTTCCGTTTGCCGCTTGCCCCCGGATACCCCCGCCGATCAAAGCGGTTCCTTGGGGAGCAAGGAGTGCAAGGGTGCCTGCGTCACCGCCGGAATCGTCTGCAGACAAATCAAGCAGGGAGGTTTTTCCAAGATTGATGCCCCCTGCCGACGAAAGGGTGATGGCTCCCGCACTGACATGCTTTACGGCATCAAAAAAGCCAACCGTCCTGCCCGAGACATCGATCGTCGACGTGATGGAGATTCCCCCGCCGCCAACAGTGCTCATGACCACCGATCCACCGGGCATGACGACGGGGGATTCGACGCTGATACTTCCTGCTTTCAGGCGAAGCGATGACGCAATGCCGGGAGACGCCGTGACGCCCCCCGGGAGGGAGGAGATGCGAAGCGATCCCGCAGACTCGATCGACGTGAGGGAAGAGGATGATCCCGCGACAAATGGCGTGGAGATCCCGATGTTCCCGGAAGAGAGAATGCCTCCCTTACCCCGTCCCATGAGACCCAAGGAGGAATTGATCACCAGATCGGAAAACCCCGTGACATTCACGATCCCGTCTCCAATGACAAGCAACCCAGTATCGATGCTCAACCGCCCACCGGAGGTGACGGCCGCAGGCGCGGCGGCAACTGACGAATTTGCCAACGATAGCTGCCCCGACACGATTTTCACCTCAGCACGGTTGTTTCCCACAAGTTCAGCGGCGTTAAGCCCGAGTGATCGAAGCCCTGTACCACCCATTGTGCCGTTTCCGGAGAAACCTATCGACGAGTAGCTTCTAAGCGTGAGTTTCTCGGCTGAGCCAAAGTTGCCAAGGGAAGCGCCCGTCAGATTGAGGGCCGACGCCACTTCCGTCCCGTCGAATGAAACGGATATCTTGCCGGCATTCAGGTTGATGTGTCTCCCATCCAGAATTGTGCTTTCGTCCAGAACGGCCCGGCCGGAGGAGTCAAGCGTGATACCCCCACCCCTGAGGACCACCCCCTCGCCAATCTCAAACCCGCTGACGGGCGCGCCGTCCGATTTGATTCTGGAAACCAAGGCTCCCGAGTCGGCACTCACGCGCAGAAGGGCGCCGTTGCCCTCGATCGTTGCCGCGGAGGCACCCCCCTCCCCTGCGGAGGATATCTCGGCGCCCTCGCGCATGAACACCCCGTCCTTGGCCACGAGTATCAAGTCTGCCGCGGAAAGCACGCTCCCGGCATTGTCAACGGTCACTGTCGGACTCGAAGCCATGATCGAGACACCGTTCGGGGTGACGGAGCGTTCACCCCCGATGAGGAGGCTTCCCGCCTTCCAGGAAGTCAGCACTGCCGGATTCAGGACGATCGATCCTGCGGCGGGATCCTTCCCAAGGTGAAAAGCCCGGCGACTGCTCAGATCAATGTCGGCGCCGCGGCCACCTGAAGAGCCCGCTCCCATCAATGAGCCGAGCAGATTCATCGAGGTGCCAGCTCTCACGACCAAGGAGGCCGCATCTCGCACGGGAGAGGAAGCCTGCGGCGAAAGAAGGAAAGAAGAGGCCCTAGATATCTGGTAATCGGCTCGCTGAGCCAGCACATCCGGAGAAATGATCTCAAACAGCCGCGTGAGCGCTGGTGCTGTCAGGGAATCATTGAGAGTGTTATGAAGATAACCCGAGGAGATGATCGCTCCGTCAGGTTCGGTAACGGCAACAGGCCGTCCCTCCCTCGCACGACCTGTGGGTCTGACCAGATAGGCCCCCGGCAGACTTGCATATCGGGAGGGAAGCAACGTGTAGGTTCCGGAGATGACCCCGACACCTCCCTGGAGGGTGATGCTGTCACCGGGTGAAAGTCCCGGGTGAACATATCCAGCATCACCTCCGGACTTCGAAAGATCGGCAAACGGGTTGATTGGAAACACTCCCTCGTCGAATCCCGGTAGGATGGCATAACCACCCTCGGAAGACGCCGTGAGATCAACCGTACCCTTGAGTCCCTTCACCCACTGATAGGCGATGAGATCGCCACCTCCCCGCAGGTCGATGGAAGAGCCGGATTCCGTGGTCACGGAAGATGCCAGCATCCTGATTCCACGTTCGGGTGGTCCGGTTCGGGTGATATCCGCCCCCGTGGGATCGATCCATTGAGTACCGTTGACAATGAGACCGTAGGGGATGGTGATACCCTCGCCGGTTGCGGGATCTATCGCGGAAACAGAAGTGCGGGAGAAAGCCCCCAAGGTTACCTGAGACGCCTTTGGAAGAACTGCAACCGGGGGTGTTTTTGGATTGGATGTGCCGGCGCCGGTGATCGTGTCCACGGGAGAAACACCCTCTCCGTCCCAACCCAGATTAATCCTGCCGAACGGGGCGAGCAGTGTGCCGTTTTGAACGATGGAGGAGGAATAGAGGGAAAGCGTTCCCCCCGCGGAGAGGGGAATCGCGCCTGATGATCCGTTCTGCTCGACTCGTATGCTACCCGGGTGCCATGGGGTGTCATAGGCAGTCAGCTTGAAGCGGGAAGCTCCCAACGGGTAAATCCTTGAGGCACGAAGCAGCAGATCGCCCGCCATGGCAACCGAACCGTCGCCTCTGATCCCCCCTTTGTCAGCGTTGAGAACGACCCGGCCGATGTTTCTTAGCAGGAGGTTTCCAAGATCTAGGCTTCTTGCCTCGACGACGAGGGAACCGGGCCCGAACTTGGGAGCCTCGTATGGGGTCCCCTCTCCGAAGGCATTATTGAGCCTCGGGTCACCAGTGGGAAGGGGTCCGGAAAGGGGCGTGCCAAGGGCCACATGGGATGCCTTGAGAAACACTGCCGAATCGGCCTTGATTACCCCTCCAGAAGCAACCTTGAGAAGCGAAGGCATATCGATCGAAACCGGCCCGGAGAAGCTGACATTGCCGCCGAGTCGGAGATTGTCAAAGCCTCCCCCGGCCATCGATTCAAGGGCGAAGAATCCCCTCGCGGGTTCCCCGGATGCCGCTGCGGCTGCCATCAGACCATCAAGCGAGGAGATCTGGGCGGCAACCACAAGGTTTTCGTCCCTCGGATTGGCTATCTGTCCCTCGGGATAGAACCTTCCGGAAGAAATGCTGAGGGAACCGCCGGGAGCCGAGGAGCCGCCTGATCGCCCAAGCAGCGTTCCTCTCGCGATCAACATTTCCGATCCGGCGATCGTGATGGCTCCGCCAGCCGAATCGACGCGTGATGTCACCGAACCATTTGCAGGCAGAAGGGAATCCCTCGAGGAGGGAACGGGAGACTGGATACCGAAGGCAGGATTGCGCACATAAATTCGTCCCGAGTTTCCCGAAACATCCAGCAAGGATCCGGGTCGAAGATCAATGTTCCCCTTCAGCGCAATCTCTCCGCCATCAACCACCGCCCCTATTCTTCGGCCGAATCCGAGCGGATCACGGATCACAACGCTCCTACCGGCCGTGGAGACAATCGATCCTCGCTCCAGTGAAAGGGTGGGAAAAGCCGACGGAGCCGTTCCACCCGGGTAATTCTCAGGATAGGAAGGCGCACCGGACAACAGCACGCTCCCGCCGGGAACGATGATTAATCCGGCTATCCGGGTGATCTTGCCATCCATGACAAAGCTTCCGGAACGGATCTCCGGGGCGGTGGATGCCGCATCGTGGGTCACTAACTGCGGATCTAATTGGATGAGAGCCCCTTCCTCCAGGATCGCCTTCCCCCGGACGACCTGAATGGATTGGTCCTTGAGTCCGGAAGCTTTGAACTGGAGAGAGACGGCGGGTCGTAGTCCTTCGGGCAATAGCACGGATCTTTCCCCACCATTCACCGTCACGATACGGTTCCGAACCAATGGTCGAATGATGCTGCCGGAAGTGACACGGATCCCGGGGATCTCGTTTTCAGCAGATCCGTCGGCCGAGGCGATCCCGACCCCATTGAGAACGAAACTGGAAAACCCACCCCGGTCAAAAAACCCGGTCTCCAGATTCAAGACCCGGGGATTGGCGTTGACTCCTCCGATCTGGATTGCAGGTGCGGAGATGCCAAGGGAACCCGGCTTTGCATTCGGCCCAGCAAATCCCATTAGGCTTGATCCAAGAGTGAGTTGACCGTCATGGACTGTCGGGTGCTCGGGATCCTGCCCCCCCGCGATGAGGAGACTTCCCGCATCGCCATGGATTGCGGAGGAGATGATGGATCCGCCCAAGATCGCGCCGCCTGAAACATTCAGACGACTGCCATTTTCAAGCGATACGCTCCAACCTCGCAGGGCAATCGATCCGCCACGGATGGATGCAGGATCCGCATCGATCAGGTGATGGGTAAGCGTGCCCGCCGCCGAAATCACGCCCGCCTCGCCGATGCGGATACTCCCTCTTCCGGGTGTCCCATTGTACACCGAGATTTCATCAACCAAGGATCGGTTGAGCTGCTCATAAGTGAGGTTCTGAGCCGTGAGAGAGATCGTGCCCGAGGGGACCACGACACGGCCCAGCAGATTGATGGTTGATGCCGAAAGATCGAATACCCCTCCCGACGCCATCGAGAGAGACACCCCCTCGGACAACTCGATGTCCCCGTCATGATTCCTGATCTCCAGCGATCCGAATCCGCCCTGCGAGAAGATGGATGGATCAAGCAGGATTTTACCCGTCGAGGCGCTGCCGTCAGGCTTCGAAAACGAGAGGAGCGGGGCATAGGGGGATGCATTGATGGCATACCCCTGATCTTCGGGCTTGTTTCTGAACCAGCGGGTATTGCGCACATCAATCGACAGGGCTGAAGGAGCGGGAAGCCTGCTGAAAAGGAATGAATCCCTCACTTGCCGCGGGCCGACCACTGACGTCCCGTTCATGCCCCCCTCCAGCGACATCGATGGGGAAAGAATGCTGATCGATCCACCGTCGGCACCCTGCAGGTAATCCGCCTGGTAGCGCTTTGCATCGGCCGCCAGCGGACTGCGGTAGGTTTTCGTCACCCCCCACTTCGAGGATACCTCGGTGGTGACCCCGCTGTAAAAACCGTCGTAAATCCGGTCGGGCGTTGCCGCCGAGATGTCGACGGGGCGACCTTGGAACAGAAGCTTCGTTGTCGATGCAGATCCACCTGCATATCTTGACCAACCCGCGGAAACATCCAGTACCGAGCCCTTCTCCATCGAGACGTTGCCTCCCGTGTTGAGAGAGATCGATCCCCCGTCTACGGTCAACTCACCGATGTTCCTTTCGATCAGACTTGCAAATCCCGTGGCATCACCAAGCGGAGTGCCTATCCAATCACGACCCCTGAATGTTCCTCGCACCCTGGCATCAACCGTGATCGTTTGTCCGCGAACCGGACCGTTGCGCTGAAGTGGGGAATTCGCCATCTCCTGACCTCTCAATTCGAGATTCAGGAAATTCTTCTCGAAGGCCACGTCGACCCCCGTCGATCCCGCCGCGCTGACAAGAGCACCACGACCCAGGATGATGCTGCCCGGGGAAACCGTTGAATCAGGCGGGGATCCCAGAAGAAAAACGGAATGATCGGTCAAAGCCGTCGGACGGTACCAGTTTCCAGCCCGCAGGTTGATTCCCGAGTCGAGCTTGGACGGGAGACTGGAGAGGTCATTTCCCAGGCGCGCAGCCTTGGTCATGTCGTAGGCTGCCCCCGGGGGCAACTTGGCCCCGGGCGCGAGAATGGAGGCGTTTTCCCCCACTCGTATCGTCTGGCCAAGGATTGAAATCATCGATGGCAAGGCCAACGTCGAGGCAGCCACTTTTTCACCGCTGCTCCATTCCGGGAGAATGCGCATGATGCTTCCGGCAGCGATCTCGATGTTTCCGGTCGTCCCGCCGATGAGGCTACTGTTATAGAAATAGGGAGTCACGATAGCCGAAGGTTTGTTGCCCGAAACCTGCGCATTGAATGCGGACTGCAGGTCGAATCGTCCGTTTTGAGTGACTGAAGTTGAACTCTCCAGGATTCCCGAATGCGTGATATCGCGTCCGGCCAGCACGGCATTTCCCCTTAGCGTCTCGATGATTCCGCCATTGATCACCGTGCCTACCTTATTACCGTCCCTGTCTCTCATTGCTCCCGATTCATCAGCAACCCTGCCAATATAGACATCAACCCCCCGCAAACTCGGATCTTCCGAGGGATGCGAATTCACACCCACCTGCAGCCCGGCTGCCAGGATGGTTTGTCCATTCGGGGTCGAAATGGTGCCTTGGTTGATGACGCTTGGCCCGAGTAGCATCACTCGTCCTCCGGTACCAGCTGCCGTCGATGGTGCGTTGATCATGGCACCCTTTTCGACTTTTACCCCGCCCAATGCCGAGGCGAGCACCGGGGTTCCATTTCCCGGATCAAAGATTTCGGAATAGCTGGGGGACTTATCTGTCTTTAGAGCCGAGAACAGAAACTGATAATCGGTATTGTTGAGGATGCCCCTGCCCTCGATTCCCTGGTGAGGATCCCCTGCGAAATACGGGTTGATTGGGAGGGAGGAAGCGACAAGTCCGCGTGTGTTCACCTGGGAGCCGTTGTGGAAAATGATGCCGTTTTGATTGAGGATGTAGACCTGACCTTGGGCCATGATGGATCCGTGGATTTCGCTCGGAGCGATGCTTCCCATCACCTTGTTGAAGGCAATCCACTTGCCGGCGTCCACACCACCCTTGCTCTGGTTGAAGTTGAGTCTGGTCTTGGAGCCCACATTGAACTTGTTCCAGTAGAGGAAGGCGTTCTGGCTCTCCTGGACGATTTCGACCTGGTGATTGCCATTGGCATCCACCGTGGAAACGGGACCCCTAGCGCCCACCCATTCAGCCACCGGATGAGGCTGCAACCCCTCGGAGTGAAGGCCATTGTATGAAGTGGGAACCATCGCGGCGCGGGCACTTGACTGGAGAGCTCTCATCGCCGCCATCTGTGCATCAGTGCGCTGAAGCGCCTCACGGGCACGCGTAGCAGTAAGCGTTGCAGATGCCGAACCGGCATTGAGAAGATTTGGAGCCGCTGCCCGCCCTCCTCCTCCAGCCGTAGGGGTCATGATGGAGCGGGCACTCTGTGCAGAGAGATCCAACCACGGCATCAAGCTGAGAATGATGGTCGCTACATAAACGACCAACCTGGTTGATATTAAAGCCAAATGAAGGCTATGTACCTTCTCTTCAGATTTGAAAATCTTAATATTTAGCGAGTGGTTGCCCAACTCCTCTCTTTTACGAGGATAGATGATTGGGTGCACTAATTTCATTCGTCTATCATTTTGGTCGTCTTTATATCCCTGTCCACTAAAAAACATACGGAATCGCACGAAATGCTATCCACGGCCACTTGCGTCCGGTTTTCGGCATTTCTGGTTTGACGGCACTTGCCTCCCGGCAAGCCGTGCCGCCCCGGCGGGTCACGCATTCGCGTGATCTTCCGCGCCGCTACCCAGCGGCTTGGTTGACGGCACTTGCCTCCCGGCAAGCCGTGCCGCCCCGGCGGGTCACGCATTCGCGTGATCTTCCGCGCCCCTACCCAGCGGCTTGGTTGACGGCACTTGCCTTTGCCTCTGCATCTCCCGATGCCTTCGTCCCTTTCGGGACTGTCCCGGCAGTTGCGGGACAGGCTACGCCGTGCCACCAGGCACTCGGCGGGCGGCAAGCCGTGCCGCCCTTACGGGTCACTCATTCGCGTTATCTTCCGCGCCGCTACCCAGCGGCTTGGTTCACCTTTCACCTTTCACCTTTCACCTTTCACCTTTCACCTTTCACCTTTCACCTTTCACCTTTCACCTTTCACCTTTCACCTTTCAGGTCTCAGGTCTCAGGTTTCGTCCTTCCCCCCCCTATTCCACCGGATCGCGTACCGGCCTTTCCTTGGGATCGGTCCTCTCCCACTCTTCCACGATGGAAGTGGAGTCCCCTCCTCCCATTCCTAGGATCCATAGGTAATGGAACGGGACATGAACTGTCCTGTTGCGCTTGGGTGAGTATGTTCCGTTAACCGAACACCAGAGACGGTTTTCCTTCCACTCCTGGGCACGGAGCGTCACACCCTCGATGAGATTCAGGAAGCTTCCATGACGTGATTCGATTTCAGCCCTGAGCTTTTTCCGATCAGGTTCCCTGATCGGCACCGCCCGCTTCGCAACAGGGTCGAGGGAAAAGATCCAAAGCTGATCACCCCCGCTCCCAGGACTATCGTTGACGGCAAGGAACCTGGAATCAGGACTCCATAATGCCGAGGATGTTCCGATGGATGAAATCCATCGGAAGAGGATTTTTCCCTCACGGTCCGTGATTTCAAGAGCCTTGCGGGCCTCCCCTCGCTCTCCGGAATCAGCCTGCATCCGTCGGAGTTGAAACATTCCGTCTGGCGACTGGGAGAGAGTAACCGCGGTGGTTTCAGCAAACGCGGTATTCAATCCCAGAACGAGAGAACAGATCGTGACACCCTTCTTGATCAGGGAAGCAGTACGCATCACATGAGATTGTAGGATTGGCAGATAAAATCCAACCAACAAGAGGACAGAGGGGGGGACTATGGGGAAGATTGCTGATTGTTGATTGCTGATTGTTGATTTTCAGCATTTTAGCCTTATCCACTTTCCCACCTTTCACTGCACGACTCAACAGCTCACAAGGATGAAAGCGTTTGCGCCTTCTGCCGCTTAGGAGTATGGATTCCTCATGTCCTTCAAGGATTATATCGAGACAGACCCTGCGATTTGCGGAGGCACCCCCGTTATCAAGGGAACTCGTGTCCCCTTAAGAACAATTCTGGCATCACTGGAAGCCGGAGATGCGTTTGAGGCGATACTGAAGGATTTTCCCGGTGTATCGATGGAAGCCCTGCGATCCGTGATTGCGTTTGCAGCGGCATCAACCCGCGAGGATCTGCCCTCGCCCAGGTTGGCTGCGTGAAAATCAAGATCGATGAAAATCTTCCTCTCTCACTGGCGGAGGAGTTGAAGCGCCTGGGGCATGATGTCCATTCGGTATTTGATGAACGACTGAACGGGCGTCCCGATACTGAACTCTGGGATGCCTGTTGCGCGGAATGCCGCTTTCTCATAACACAGGATTTGGATTTTTCCGATTCCCGAAAATTCCGGCCCGGCACTCATGCCGGGATTCTTATTGTACGACTATCCGATGATTCCAGGGAAAGTCTGCTTCATGCAGTGCTTTCCGCCTTTCATTCTCACGACGTGAGGCAATGGGTCGGGGCACTGGTCACACTGACCGATGTCAAAATCAGGGTGAAGAAGTCATGATCTACATTTCCTATTCTGAATGACTCGATTCACCTTAAGGTGGATGCCAAGCAACTTGGTAGCCGCGCTAAAGGGGCATGAAAGAAGAAATTTGCTATGAAAGGGCCGACTGACGAAGTCGAGGGACGAGCGTCGAGGGCCGCAGATTGCTGATTGCTGATTGCTGATTGCTGATTGCTGATTGCTGATTGCTGATTGCAGATTGCAGATTGCTGATTGCTGATTGCTGATTGCTGATTGCTGATTGCTGATTGCTGATTGCTGATTGCTGATTGCTGATTGTTGATTGTTGATTTTTCCGAACTTAGATCCCTCTTGGATTCCCCTTGCTTCGATCGTTCCTGTGATCCGAACCCACACGACCATTCCAAAATAATGAGGAGCCCTGTTTCTATTCCACCGACGGAAAACGCCTTCTGAAATCCATGGCACTATGGAGCACCCTCACAATCTGGAGCGCATCCCCTTCGACCCTGAAGAGAATGACGTGCTTCCCCTCGGATGCCAGTTGGCAGTGCTGGAAGAGATCGTTCCTGAATCGAAATAGGAGGGGATTCGCTCCGATTTCCCCGAACCTCTTCCAAAGTCCTTCCAAGTAGGCCTGCTCCTGCTCGACACCCCACGTTTCCAGGGTGTAGGCCCTAATGGATTGGAGATCCTCCAGGGCGGCTGGTGTGATCTCCAGCCTCACGAACCAGAGCGAACTGCATCCATGAACTGATCCTTGGAATCAATCCTCATGGCTTGCCCCGCCTCAAGTTGTGCAAATCCAATAGCCGCTTCCCGACGCAGCCACTCGTTCTCCTGATCACGTTGAAAGGAAGCACGAAGTGCCTCACGGATGACTTCACTCGCATTATTGTAATGGCCCGTGGCCACCTTGGCCCTGATCCCTTTTTCCAACTCGGGTGTGAGCGAAACATGCATCCTTTTTTCATACAATCTTTGTCAATCCTTGTAAATAAGGGAAAGGGAATGCAGATTATACCACAGAGCCCTTGGTCCCAAGGGGCGGCACAGGGCCGACTGACGAAGTCGAGGGACGAGGACCGCTGATTGCTGATACCTGATACCTGATACCTGATACCTGATACCTGATACCTGATTGCTTCCCCTCCCTCCTTGGATTGCCCTTGGATCCCACTTAGTGGTTAAAAAACGGATCCCCTCTGCTTCGATCGCTCCCGCGATCCGAACCCAAGCCGGCTATGCGTCAGCGCATAGGCTACGCCGTGCCCCCCGGCAATCGGCGTTGAAGTGAATATTTCCTAACGGTAGATATTTTTTCGATCACCAACGGCAACAAGCAGAACGATAAGCTTTTCATCCTCAATCTTGCAGATGATCCTGTAGGAATCCACACGGTATCTCCACAAACCCGCTAGATCACCTGCAAGGGGTTTGCCAAAACGTCTCGGGTTTTCTTTACCTTGGAGACGCTTTTCAAGGTATGAAATGATCTCTATCTGAGCAGTATGCCCAAGCTTTTTAAGCTGTTTCCTCGCTCTCTCGGAGATTTCACACTCCCAAATCATCTTTGATTTCTTGCAGAGAATAGGTTCGTCCGCCTTCTGCCAGAACCTTCTTAGCCATATAGATGTCTTCTAGATCTTCTAGGTGCTCCAAGATCGCTTCCCGGGCATAGAAGGTCTTGGTGCGGCCAGTTCTTTCAGCTAGAACAGTGAGCCGATTTTCAATCTCGGGATCAAGACGTATGGCAAGCATAGTGAAAGTCTACTCCGCTATACAAATATTTCAAGGGCTAAGCTGGGAAGTCGAGCGTCGACAGTCGACAGTCGAGCGTCGAGCGTTGAGGGCCGCAGATTGTTGATTGTTGATTGTTGAATTGACGCCACTTGGATTGCCCTTTGGTGGTTCAAATCCTCCCTTATTCCTGATTGCCAATCCTTCTCCGTCCCAACCTTTTACCTTCAACTTTTAACCTTTCACTACCGTTGATTACTCAACGGTTTACAAAGATGCCTGTGGCGGTGACATGGAGGCTCCACCCGCTGATTTTTTCGATTCCTCCTCGACCGGTGCATCTCCTCCGCCGTAGCCCATCACCTCGACCGAGATGACCGAGGGAGCCTCGTCCTTCGGTTGATCCGAAGGGGGCTTCGTCGCGGCCTGAGCCGAGGCATTGTTGCCGGCCGATGCCGAGGATGCAGCTGTGGCACCACTCACATTCGGAGCAGCAGGTGGTGGCGGAGCCGGAGGAGCCCCCGTGGTATTGCCTCCCACCGAGATATTGTTGGCATTGAGAATCCGGGTTGCGGCGAGGTTGAGGTTTCCTGTCGCACGGATACCGGCATCACCCGCGTCAATGACACCTGTCGGCGCAATCAGATCCAGATTCGCAGGGGGAATCCCTTCCACGGTTGCGAGGGCACCAATGCCACCACCAGTAGCAAGACCTGCCAGATCATTTTGAACCGCGCCACTCTGGGGATCGATCAGCACACGGGTGGGAGGAGCTGACGCCACGGTCTTGGCGGAGGCTCCTGCGGCGATATCCCCTTTATCCGACCAGATCATGATATCTCCGCCGCGGAGGGTGAAGATACGGCCGATGCCGAGATTGACGCTGTCACGGGTGAACATATTGATGGTTCCACCGGCTTCGGTAATGATTCCAGGCGGAGCGAGCGTCTCCACCGCGGCTACACTTGCTAGTGTCACACCTCCGCCGGGAGCCAGAAGGCTCAGATTTCCCCCGCTTTTTGTTTTAAGATCGCGCGACCACGTCGTGATGTCTCCCTTGCCCTGAAGATCTCCGAACAATTGTGAGATCGCCTTGGTGCCTGCAGCATAGGTTCCGTAGTCGGGTGAGGATTTATCGTTGTGGTCCCGCCCTGCATCCCGAAGTACCAGATAGAATAACTGCAGGGCCAATTGCTGCTTCTCTTCATTCGAGATTTCATTGAAGGAATCCTCAAAGATCGATGCATCCAACGGAACCCGGGGAGGCTGACCGGAGTATGTGAATCGATCCTTCAATTCCATCAAGTAATCGGCACCTCGATCTCCCTTCAGCACGGTCCTTGCAAAATCGAGCAGCGGAAGTTGGTCGAGACCTTGTAAACCTGCCGCCACGATCAGATCCGCACTCTGGAAAGGTAGCGCCGGATTTCTGGCATTCCCCACGCTCGTGATACCGACACCGGTGCCGTCGGAGTTGTTAGGCCCGTTTCCAAGATCGAGATCCCCCCCTGCCATAACCTGAAGGGTCCCGGGGCCGCTGATCTGGATATCCCCGCTCTGAAGAGGGATCGGGATCTGCCCTTTCACCTCCGCGTTTGCTTCGGACTGGGATGCCGTCAAGGGATCATAGAGCACGATCGATCCCCCCGCGCTGACGCGGGAGATATCCGAGGAGGCAAGATTCTGAATGTAAATTCCGACATCACCGATGTCCTCGCCTGCAGTGATGATCGCTTTTTTTGGTGAATAGAGGGTGAGACCCGAGATCCCTCCATCGGCAGCCGTGATTCTCAAGGGTTCGCGGTCCCCGGAATGCAGCAAACTCTGGTCGTGCAACCTCTGTTTAAACTGCAGTGATCCGGCTGATCCAGTAAACGATCCTGTTTCAGTGAAGGTTGCGTTCAATTCCTGCGTTAATAATCCGGACAGGTTTTTTGATGCAATGTTCTTATCCGATCCGTTGAGCACCGAGCGCTGGGAAAGAGGCGTTGCAATTCCAGGGATCCCGTCAGGCGAGGCATCCGATACAGTTACCGTGGCCCCCTTCCAGGCGGCGGGTGAACTCATACCCATGGAATACCCCATTCGGTTCAACCCTGATATCGAACCCTGGGCAAGAAGTTGAAGATCCCCGGATGGAGAAGGGTTGGAAATTAGATCTCCCTGAAGGTTGATGTCTCCTGCAAGGGAAGAAAGACTGATCCGGGAAGGACCAAGCAGCATCTGTGATTTAAGTTCGCTTGATAGGGACTGCTCCGCCAACCTCAACCATGGCTGGTAATGGGACACACGCAGATTGGTTGGTATTCTGAGAGTAAATCCAGACATCCACGTCCAGAGCGCAGGGTTAATGCTACTGGTCAAAGTTGAGGCAATTTCATTTCTCATCGTGATGTCACCACCCACGGAAAGAAGATCCAGCGAACTCTCCGCCGAGAATGTGCTGAAGTAGGTCCGATACCAGAAACCGTTGTTGATTCCCTGCGGCATCAGGAAGGAATTAGCCACCGGCCCCATCAGCACATCACCCAAGGCCCGCACGGTGAATCCACTCTTTCCCGCAAAAAGCGTCGTTGGGAGATATTCGTAGGGAGACCCTGGATTACGCTGAGTCAGCAGAGGGGCCAGGGGATCACGTGTGGGATTGGTAATGATGCTTCCCCCCACCTTGAGATTGCCTGCCCCCCTTTCCACATAATAGACACCGGCATCGAGATTTCTTCCCGTCATCAGGGAGAGGTCGCCTCCGCCGAGTTCCACTCCGACAAGTGAACCTGCTTTGACTAGTTTTCCGGAGGAGTCCCTGCCCGGCATCCTGAAATTTGTCGGGATCAGCGCATCGACATTCCGGATATCGCGACCGGCATTCAAGGAGATGTTGCCGCCGCCGAGGGCGCCGACCCCTTGGAAGAAATTACTGAAATCGACCCACCATGCGGTGGAGGCCAAATCATTGTTGCCTCCGGTGCCGGACATCATCTCAAAGAGTCCGGTCGCTGGATCGACCGAACCCCTCCTGTAGAGCCAGTTGGAGGGGAGTTCCCGCACCGAGTCTTCCACCTCTTTTCCACCACGCAGGGCCAGATGCACGATATCGGTTCCGGCAACCACCTCGATATTGCCTCCACCGAGTGAGAACTGAGCCTTGTAGGGAGTGCTCTGCTGGGCTGCTCCCAAGGTCGTAGTTCGCTGATTCTCAAAGCTTGGCACGGGAGTGTCGAAGGCCCCTCCGAGATTCTGATCGGGAGCGATCGCCCCCGCCGAGAAGATGGAGGCGAATTGATTCCAGAGCTCGATCCGGCCTGCGGCATGAAGAGAGATGTCACCCGTTCCCGTACGAATCACCTGATAGTAACCGCTCAGCGCAGCCGATGTCAGGGCATTAGGCCCCGGGTTACTTGCAACATTCTGACCGTTAGGAAATGGCTTGCCGATTTTTACCGCTGCCGTAGATCCGGTTGCGGTCTGCGAGGAATCTGATGCCGTAACATCGGAACCTGCAGTCAGCGAATACGACCATGACTGGAAGTTCCGTGGGGCATCTAGATTGAGAGCCAGGAGTTCCGCCGTGTTTCTTGTCCCGGAAAATCCATCGCTTAGTGTTGCGTTGAAAATCAGATCCCCGGCCGATCTCAAACTTAGGAATCCGGGTGCTTTCTTTGCCCCTGTCCTGAAACCTGAGAGATCCCAGTCAGTGTTGAGAGTCAGATTTCCTGTCCGGTTAATGATTTCGACGCCGGGGGAGAGATTCAGGATATTGTTAATTGTTGATTCTTGATTGGCGGTCAGGCGAGAAAGGATCGCAGTCGCAGTAGCGGAGTTCACCCCTGATGCTCCAAAGAAGGTGGATGCATCGGCGGCTATGCTGGAACGAAGGGCCTCCGAGATCTGCACCGATAATCCATTCTGGTCATATGGCCTGTATCCCTCCACCGCAATGCTGGATGCTCCCGTGATGGTGGCATCCAACGATTGGAACTGAATGTCCGTTCCATTAGCGTTGATAGGAGCCCTTAGGTGCAAGGTCCCTCCAAACTGGTCGATCCTGTCGGGTAACGCGGTCACACCGAGATCAAGCTTTGATCCCCTGCGAAGATCCAGAAGAGCACTCCGGTTGATCACTCCGTTCACCCGCGTAGCGGCACTTAGGAAAATCGACCCGCCCTTGCCTGCGGAGTCATAGGTGTCTCCGCGCACAGAGAGAGAACTCCCCTCCTCCAAAATCACGCTGCCGGATGCCTGGAGGGCAATGCTTCCGCCGGTCTTACCCGACGCATCAATGACACCATCCGGTGACACGGTGATCGATCCATTGTCAGCCGAGAGTGAAAAGTCATGTGCCTTGATCGAGCCGTCCACCGCCACATTTCCCGATCTGAATCTGTAATCCTGCGACTTCGTGAATCCGGCTTCCGAAATCTTTGGTGCGATGATGGCGAGCGAAGAGGGGCCAGTTCCCCCAACTGCAAGAGTCGATACATCGAGGGAGAACTTGCCACCCGCACCACCGTCTCCAACACGGGCGGCAAAGATCGCCTTCGGATCGAGACGGAACGAGCCTAGCGGTGTTTTTACGGAGAGCGCTCCCGAAGAGCCACCCCCTGCTTGTGCGCTCAGGTTCAGGTCTGCTGATGCACCGATCACCACTGAGCCCCGATCCGACGAGAGATTGATTGCACCGGCATCGGTGTATTTCGTGACATCATCGAAGGCCTTCGCGCTTCCGCCGACATCAATGCCGGAGGAGATGATCACATCGCCATCCCGGGCATTGACATCGACTCTGCCACCCGGTGCCTTCAGGATCGAACCTAAGGAAACGCTGGATCCCTCGATGTCAAATGCGACACCCAACCCCCACTCCATCTCAGCAGGCGTGACTAATCCCTCAACAGGTTTTTGAACGGTGAGAAGACCGGTTGATTTCAGCGACAGGGAGGAACCGGATTCACCGGTTAGCAGAGGGGTCGTGACATAGAGGTCGGAAACTTGGCTTCCTGCTCCGACATTCAGGCCTCCTTGATCCGTTGCTTGGATCATTTCTGAGGCATTCAGCGAAACTCTGCTGAATTGATCCATGGAGAGTTGATTCTTTCCGGTCAGGATCGTTTTGGCGTTGAGTTCAAGGATACCCGAAGGCAACGACGAGCCATCCGGATTTCTGACAAGCGGTGCGGGAGCGTCAGCGGAAAACTTGTTTCCCAGAAGAATCTGATCCGCATTCAGCGAAACCAAGCCCGCCCCCATTCCAAACCCCCTGATCTGGCCAGCATTCAGAGAAAGCGATTCCAGCTTCGGACCTCCGAAAGAACCGGGTCCGTATATCGAAAGTGTCGAGTAGCTGCCAAGATCGAGCTTTTTTGAGGATCCGAGCGTGTTGAGAAGCGTTCCGGAAAGGAGAAGACTTTCTCGATCTGATGCGTCAAGTCCGGATGAAGGGAGCGTAAGCGGCACCATGGAGAGAGCGCCCGCATTGATTGTCACGGAACCACTGTCGATCTCCGTATCCGGGTCGATTGATACCCTGAAGCTGGAATCAAGGATCACTCCTGCGGATTTGAGGGACGCACCGGCGCCAATCGAGAGATCCGGGGCACTTCGTCCGAGGTCCCGTTGAGACTGCTGCGACGTGACACCCGTTCGGGAAAGGGTCACGCCTTCATCACGCGACACCCGGGCCAGCACCCCGTTCCCCTGCACCGACAAGTCCCGATCCGCGAGCGGACCCGATCCGGAGGCGACCAATGAAGCTCCTGCACCGAGCATTATGGTGTTCTTGGCGGCAAGAATGATGTCCTGCCCTTCAAGCGTGACCGAGGGATCCAGTGAGATTGAACTGGCGGCAACGTTCAGTTCGGTCGGTTTGCCAAATGCAGTTTTTCGGGTCGCCCCCAGAAGCAGGCTGCCGTAGCTCCAGGAATTCAGGACATCCGCCCCGAGGATGGCAAGACCAGTTCCACCTTCCCCTGCCGTACGGGAGATCCGAAATGCCAACGGAGAGGAGATATCAACCGATGAGGCGCGTCCACCTCCCGAGGCGGCTCCTGAAACAAGTCCGTTGAACACAAGTACCGATGAGGCCTTGGCCACAAGAGACGCACCGTTGGCCGGCCGAGAGGATGAGTCGGCAAAGAAGGAGTCCGCACGTAGCGGCTGGAAAGTCGCTTTGTCTGAAAGTACGGATTTCGATGAAATCTCGTAGATACTTGCAAGGGATGAAAGCGAATTTGCAGGTGCGCTCAAGGTATTGAACCTGGTCCCAAAGACACTTGCCGTGCCATCAGGTCTGACAGCCGGTATCATTTTGGACTGGGTCACAAGGGGTGAGCTGATCACGTAGGCGCCTGGTTGGTTGGCATACCGGGCAGGAAGAAGCGTATAGACTCCCGCCGACAACCCGCTTCCCGATGAGATTTGAATTTTATCGCCGATTTTCAATCCGATCTCGTTATACCCCTCGGGAGCAAGTTCCTCAGTGTATCCCGGAACGATCGCATAGGTCTCCGGAACTCTGGTCCAATAGAGTCCCTCCGTGGGAACTTTTCCGGAGCTCGATTGCTTGGCAGACCAGAGAGCTCCCTGATAGCTGACCTTGTCGCCAGCCTTATATTTATCTGATGCAGCGGGATTATACTCTCTGATCGGATCCGCAAGATAGTTGATCGTGCCCCCAAGGCCGGAGACCCACCTCGGGGCTATGACATCGCCCCCGCCGGAGAGATCTATGAGCGCACCCGCATCCACCCTCAGGGAAGCGGCTGACATGGAAACCGATCGTGAGGGAAGGCCCGATGCCGTGATGTCGGTTCCGGCGGGATCCTTCCAGGATGTTCCATCCGTAGAGGAACCATAGGGCAGGTATAGTCCCGCCCCGGAAACCGAGGTGACACTGGAACCGCGAAGAACGACGGAGGATGAGACCGCCGGCCTCAATCCTGAAATGGGATCGGGAGAGACTCCCTCGGTTCCATCCGTTCCAAGACGTATCGAGCCGAACGGCGCAAGCAGAGTTCCCCCTTGGTCGATGCGGTCTGCAAAAAGCGCGAGAGTTCCGGCGGCTGACAGCGGTTTCCCCGCAAGACCCGACTGCTGGATGACAATGCTTCCCTTGCCCGTTCCATCGGGTGTGGCCCTGCCGGTAGCAACGTCATAATTTTGCACCGAGACCGTGAAGGATGTCCCGGACGCAGGGTAGATTCTGGCCGCCCTCATCACAATATGACCGGCCATCGCCATGGAGCCGTTTCCCCTGATGCTTCCCCCATCGGCTGCAAACAAAGCCGAACCCGCACCATCCAGCGAGAGATTCCCGAGATCGATGGTCTTGGCAACCACTTCCAGCGCTCCGGCGCCGTGGGAAAGGCCCGTTCCCAACCCTGCAAAAACCGTTTTGTTAAGCGGATCAAAGAAACTAACACGACTGCCATCGTTCGGATCGAGCGGGAGGACGAAGGTCGATCCGAGCGCTGCATAAGAGGATTTCAAAGTGACCTTGGAATCGAGCTTGATGATACCTCCCGAAGCCACCCTCAGACTGCCAGGCATGGTGATGGAGACCGGCCCCGAAAACTCAACATTCCCTTTGATTTCAAGTGAGGAAAAACCACCCTCCATCATCCTGTCGGCGGAGAGATGGCCGCCACCAAGAAGAGGGGATCCCGGTTCCGGAATAACATCGCCTCCCTGGACGATTTTGAAATCCAAGTCCGTATTGAACCTCATCTGGGCCGCCCTGTAAAAACCGGAAGAGGAGACCGAGAGGGAACCACCGGGCGCCGTGAATCCCCCCGAAAAAGCCCTCAGGGTCGCATCACTGTAAAGGAACTGCCCCCCCTGCAAGGTGATCGACCCTCCCGCGGATTCCGAATCATAGGCAACGGCATCCGGCAGAAGAGCGCCCCTTACGCCGGCATTGCGCATCTCCATGCCGAGTTCCTCCGGGAAATAGTCGTATCGATCCCTCGTGCCTGAGGAATCAAGAACCGATCCGCCTCGAGCCAGGATATTGCCTTGGATCGTGATGGCACCTCCGGGAAGAACGGCTCCGAAGCGTTTGCGCATTCCCTCCGGAGACGATGCCTTGAGAGAGATCCCCCTCGTGCTCAGAAGGGCGCCGGGAGAGAGTTCCACCGTCTGGGTTGGGTGCTCGGGATCGGCCTCATTGGACGGAAAAACCGATGATCCGCTGACCGAAATTGATCCACCCGGCGCAATGAGGGATCCCTTGATGAGGATGCTCCCGGCATCCAGGGCAATACGTCCTCCCGTGGAAAAGGCGCTCCGCTGATGGACCGAGAGGGAGGGATCGGAGATGATCGAGGCCCCCTCCTCGACCCGGATGCTCCCAAGAACCATCCACCGCTTTCCTATGGGCAGATTTTCGTCAAAGACCCCTTGCGAGGAGAGCGAGATGCTTGGAGCCGCCCTGTAAGGCGCGGGAACCAGGTAGGGTTGCAATCCCCTGTTGGCCTCGATGCGCTGGGACTTGACCTCCGGACGAATCTCCGTGGCACGCTCAATCAACACTCCGGCCGTTAAATCACCATTGCCGGTCGGAACTCCGAGACCCGAAAGTGCAAATGATCCGAAACCTCCCTCATGGAAGAAGTCGGACGGAATGGAGAGCGAGCGTGGATCCTTTGCGGATCCACCGATAACGATGCTGGGAGCCGTGATGGACAAGGTTCCGGGGGCACCACCGGCACCGGCATACCCCCTCAACACAGCACCAAGCTGCAGACTTCCGTTAAAGATCGACTTGATGCCCGAGTCCTGACCACCTGCGACCATGATGGCGCCGGCATCCCCGTAGGACCAGCCAGCCGCCAGCACCATGGCTCCGCCCGAAACATCCAGCAAGGACCCCTTGGCCAGCGTTGTGCGGTATCCGCTTATCGAAACCGTTCCCCCGTTGGGGACAACCGGCCTGAGAACGCCGCCATCGCCGAAGCCCGTGGCGAGCAATCCGGCCACATTGATCGAGGAGGCGGGTCCAATCAGGATATTGCCGGAGTCATAGGCCCGAAACCTGTCGGAGGGGGAGGTTGAGAACGTCCCGTCACTCCTGAGGACCTTTTGCATTCCGCCGACAGGATTTCCGTACATTGCCACCACTTCACCGGTCTCACGATCCTGAAGCACTCCCAGCACGGGCTCCTGCTTATCCGCATCATAAGCCAAGGAATTGAGAACGCCGTATGGGGTTGCACTGGCGGACAACGAGACGTTTCCTCCGGGGGCCAGGATGCTTCCAAGGATCTTGATGTCCGAGGCCTCCAGCTCAAGCCTTCCTCCCGGCCCCAAGTCGAGGACCTCTCCTGATCCAAGGATGATCCCTCCGTCATGATTGCGAATGCTGAGACTTCCGAACCCCCCCTGCGAGGCCAACGATGGGGAAAGAACCCATGTGGAGGCATTGCGGGAGATCGTTTCGACTTTCTTCAGGGTGTTGTTCACCCTTTCACCGGCGAGATTGACCGCGAAGGATGACATTCCGGGAAGAGTGCTGAGCGACGCGGCATCACGCAATTGTCTGGGGCCGGCGACAACCTGACCTTTCAAGTCACCAGCCAGATTGACGGAGGGGGCCTGGATGAGAATGCTCCCCCCATCCGCACCGGAGAGATAAGCCTTCTGGTATCTTGGCCTCATAGGATCGAGGATGCTTGAATAGGTCTTGGTGACCCCCCACTTCTCTGATTTTTGTACAGTGGATCCCCCCTGATAGATCCCGTCATAGATCCTGTCAGGGGTGGCGCGGGCGATATCGATAAGTTGCCCTTGGTACCAGACTTTGGAAGTCGCGAACGAACCGGCCGTGTAGTTGACCCATCCACCGGAAACATCCACCACCCCCCCCTGAGCGACGCTGACAGAGTCACCGGCAGACAGAAGCACACTCCCTCCCCGGGTTGTCAATTCATCGACGGTGCGTTCTATGATGTTCAAAAATCCCGTCGCATCACCGAGGGGTGTTCCCACCCAGTATTGACCATTATAAGTTCCCGAAATGCGGGCATCGAGCGTGAGTTTTTTGCCGCGGACAAGGCCCTTTCGCTGAAGCGGACTGTTTGCCAATTCGGCCCCCCTGAGTTCGATATTGAGAAAGTTCTGACTACTGTTGACCGAGACACCCGTTGATCCGGCGACATTAATTTCGGATCCGGGTCTCAGCTCAATGGATCCAGCAGAGCGGGTCAGCGTGTTGGCGCGAGTCGTGGAATCATACCACCAAGTTCCTGCAGAAAGGGACACCCCGTTGGCAAGTGAAGAACCTGCTTGGGAAACGGCTCCGGCCGTGGCCGTGGCCCCCGGTGCCAGCAGGATGGATCCCGGTCCCATGGTGATATTCCTGCCCAGGATCGAGACGACCGAATTCAATGCCAGCGTTGTTCCGGGAACCTTCGAAGAACTTCCCCACTCCGGCAGGATCCGCACGATACTTCCCTCATCCATAATGACTTCTCCGGTCTCGCCGTAGATCAGCGCAGGCCCGCCGTTTCCGGAGGATTCATACTTTGAATTCACGACCGTGTTGTAGTTTGCGTTCAGGTCGACCCTTCCGTTCAGGGCGACGGAAGTACTGCTCTCCGCCACGCCCGACTGTCGGACCGTTTTTCCCGCCATAGTGAGATTGCCTCTGGGAAACTCGATCAGTCCGGAGTTGATTGCAGAACCGGCGGAGGCCGATGCATTCACGGCGGAATCCTGAACCTTGCCGATCGCCACATCATACCCACGTAACGAGGCATCCGAGGAAGAATGGGGGTTGAGGCCCACCTGAAGGCCGGCGGCAAGAATCACCTGCCCATTCGGCGCCCTGATTGTCCCCTCGTTTTTCACTTCAGGACCTATGAGGGCAACCAATCCGCCGGAGTTGTTCGCATCAACGGGGGCTGAAATCGTGGCTCCACGCTCCACGGCCACATTGCCCAAAGCCGTACCGGGTGGAAGGCCGGGATCAAAGGCCTTGGAGAGCCCCTTTTCATTCCCATCCAGCTTGAGGGCGGAGAAGAGGAATTGAGAGTCGGGATTGTTTGCTATTCCCGCGGCAGCGATCTTCTTGAGGGCATCACCCGCCAGATTCTCATTGATCGGAAGGGTGGAGGCGACAAGCCCGCGGGTATTGACCTGGGAACCGTTGCGGAAAAGGATCCCATTTTGGTTGAGGATGTAGACCTGCCCCTGCGCCGTGATGGAGCCGTAAATATCGGACGGGCTGACCGATCCCATCACCTTGTTGAAGGCGATCCATTTGCCAGAATCGTTTCCTCCGGCACTCTGGTCGAAGTTGATACGCGTTCTGGATCCGACATTGAAGTTCTTCCAGTAGAGATAGGCACTCTGCTTGTTCTGAACGATATTGACCGAAGGGTCTCCCTCCCTGAGTTGCGTTCTCTGCTTATCCACCCCCTCCCATGTGGAGAGATCGGCCACCCCGTTGTCGAAACCGCTCTTTACCGATCCATCCGTATTTCTGATGGCATAAGGCTCCAACCAGCCCACTTTGAGCCCCTCGTGAGGAGATGCCGCCATCAGATTCCGGGCGTTGCTCTGAAGAGCCCTCATCGCCGCTACGGCGGCATCGCTCTTTTGAAGGGACTCACGGGCACGGGTGGCCGTCAAGGAAGCGGATGCCGCGCCGGCATTCTGCAGATTGGAGGCCGAAGCGCGACCGCCACCTGCACCACCTCCGGCAGGGCTCATAACCGATCTGGCGCTCTGGGCTACAACAAGGGGGCTTGAAGTAAAAAACAACCCCAGAAATAGGATTCCGGCGACGGATCGTATCAAAGGGTGACACCTCGCAGGAATCACGCTCCCGTCACCTTTCGTATTGGCGACTGGCTCTGGAATTGAAGTGGAAGGATTCCCCGACATGAAGCCCAAATCGTAGTCCAAAGAGATCTTTCTGACTTGTTACAATTCCGTCACAAATAAGTTTGAAACGCACGATTCCCCGCACCCCTCATAATGAAGGCAACCCATTCTACAAGTGAGATTTAGAACTTGGCTCCGAAGCTCAGGAAGATGTTCTGGCTCTGTAGGTCGGAATTACCCGCAGCGGCATTGTAGAAGATGGAGGTGGTCCACTTCTGTTGGATTTCGAGTGTCACACCGACACCCGTGTAGAGGAAATCCCTGATCGGGGT
>CANKJN010000026.1 GCA_947482345.1 Spartobacteria bacterium | reverse complement strand
CCGGAAGCGCTTGGCAATCTGATCCCGTGTCGCCTCATCCTTGTCATAGCTATCAAGTATCCGTTCTCGGAGATCCAAAGAGAGTGTTCTCATCCACCAACTCTATCTCACCACATCAAATAGGCTACACTATTATTTAAAGTGCTCTAGCCTTCGGTCTTCAGCCTATCTACCTTTTCTTCAGCGGCTTCTCCAGTGCCTCGGCGCGGAGTTGCTTCTCGGCATCCGCCCAGTCGGTGCCGGAGTCACCCGGCCATCCCATCTTCTGCCGGCGTTCGCCGATGAAGTAGGCCCTAAGCGCGATGTCGTCGTGGGAGATCACCGGCTCAACGGCGGGTGCTTTCTGCTCCAGGCTGAAACCGGGGGCCAGCTTGGTTGAGGCTTTTCCAGGAGTGCGTTTTTTGCGAACGGTCGCCTTGGGCATTTCCTTGGCAGGGGTCTTGGGGCTCTTTTCGCTTTTTGGCTTGGAAGCCTTGGTGGCTCTGAGGGTTTTGGGGGCCTTGGTGGCGGTGGAGCTTTGGGATTTTGGAGTCTTAGTAGGCATGGGTGTTACTCCTTGTTAGCAAAAGGTATGCCGTTTTCTGCTCGGGTAAATGGTTTTTTTATGCCAATTCCGTGCAATCGGGCCTTATGCTTCAATCATGAAGGAATTCCTGATCCGCTGGTTTGTCACGACCCTTGCCGTTCTGGGAGCTACCTGGCTCATCCCCGGGCTCTCCTACGACACCACGGGAACCCTGCTCGGAGCCGCCCTCCTGCTGGGCATCATCAATGCCTTGGTGCGCCCCGTCCTGCTCCTGCTGAGTCTCCCCTTCATCATCGTGACCATGGGATTCTTCATCCTGGTGATCAATGCGCTCCTGATTCTTTTTGTCGCCAAGGTCATCCCCGGTTTCCATGTCGCCGGCTTCTGGACCGCCCTCTTCGCGGGAATCGTGATCGGCCTGATCAGTTGGGTGCTGAGCAGTTTCTTCCGGGCCAGCGATGGAACGCTGCATCCGGTGACTTATCATCCTAGCATCAAGCAGGTGCAGGGCCGGGTGATCGGGGAGGATTCACAGGGATGAAGGGGATAAAAGGGATGAGATGACTCGCCCGACATTCAGACAATCCTGTTCATCCCCTTTATCCCTGTGAGTAATTCGGTGTTTCTTCCCTTTTTCGATCATACGCCTGCGGCGCCGAAGATCTGCGGGATCACCACTGCCGAGGATGCGCTGGGCTGCATCGAGGCGGGTGCAGGCGCCCTCGGTTTCAATTTCTATCCTCCCTCGCCCCGCTCGATTCCAGCCGACGGCGATCTCTCCTGGATCGTGAAACTGAAGGCCGACTATCCCGATGTGGCCTTCGTCGCCGTCGTGGTGAATCCCGACGAGGCACTGCTTGCCTCCCTTGGCAGGACGGCTTGCTTCGACGCGATCCAGTTCCACGGGGATGAGTCTCCCGGGTTCTGCGCCGCAGCGGGGGCTCGTTTCCCGCAATGGATCAAGGCCCTGCGCATCCGCTTGGAGTTGGATCTGGCACCTGCCCTCGCTTTTGAAACCCCATGGCTCCTTCTCGATGCCGCCGTTCCGGGAACCTACGGGGGGAGCGGGCATGCCGTCGATTGGGATCTGGCGGCACAATTCGTGGCGGCCCATCCCGATAAGCGCGTGATTCTGGCCGGAGGACTCAACCCCTCGAATGTCACCGAGGCGGCCTCCAAAGTGCATTCCCATGCCGTCGATGTCGCAAGCGGCGTCGAGTCCTCTCCCGGTGTTAAGGATCCGGAGAAGGTCCGCGACTTCATCGCGGCGGCTTTCGCCTGAATCGAAAACGGTCCAGAATCGGATTGATTGGCCGCTTGGATGGAGTCACCGTCTGGACATGATCACGTTGCTTGCTTTCGGGATGCCGGCGGCTCCGGAGTGGATCTTCATCGGCATCCTTGCCCTTGTCCTCTTCGGTCCCAAGAGGATTCCGGAGATTGCCCGTGGTCTAGGCAAGGCGCTTGGTGAGCTGCAGCGCGCCAAGGAGGACTTTCACCGCGAGATCTCCGGTGTTCCCCCGCTTCCCAAGATCGAGTCCCCGCAGGGTCAGGTGAGCCAATCGGGTGGCGCTGTGACGCCGCCGCATTCAAGCGGTGAAAACGGCTCCGTTGCCGCCGGAGAGAGTGATTCCTCAGGAAAAAAGGAATCGCTCTGACCGCTTCCTGATAAACTCCGACCCTAATTCCCGTCGGAATCGCCGTGCGCGAGATCGCGGCTCTCGAAGCGCGTGAACTCGTTGAGGAAGGTGAGGGGGACTTCGCCGGTCGGGCCGTTACGCTGCTTGGCGATGATGAGTTCGGCCTCGCCCCCCTTCTCGTCACGGTCATCGGCATCCTTGGCGTAGTAGGCGGAGCGGTAGAGCAGGCCCACGACATCGGCATCCTGCTCGATGGAACCCGACTCACGAAGATCGGAGATGCGAGGCTTTCCGTCACCGCGGTCCTCGGATTTACGGTTGAGCTGTGCGAGGACGATGATCGGGATGTTGAGCTCCTTGGCGAGCGCCTTGATGCCGTTGGAGATCTCGGCGATCTCGATCTGGCGGTTCTCCTGTCCGCGCTTGGAGGGGGATTTGAGCAACTGGAGGTAGTCGATGACGATCAGTCCGAGGCCGCTCTTGTCCATCATGCGGCGCGACTTGGCCCTCAGTTCGTTGATGCTGAGGCCCGCCGTGTCGTCGATGATCATCTTGCTGGCGCTGTACTCGTTCACCGCCTTGAAGAGATTCTGCTGGGCATTCTTGGGCATGATCCCGTTGCGGATATGGTGCAGGTTCACCCTGGCGCGGGAGCAGAGGAGACGCGTCGCCAGCTGCTGGGAACTCATCTCGAGGCTGAAGACTCCGACGGGGATCTGCTTGTCAACAGCGACATGCTCCGCGATGTTCATGGCCAGGGCGGTCTTTCCCATCGAGGGGCGGGCCGCGATCACGATCATTTCGCTCGGATGGAGGCCGTTGGTCATGTTGTCGAGCTCCTTGTAACCGGTCGGGACGCCGGTCACCTGGCCCCTGTTCTTGTAGAGCTGTTCGATCGCGTCGAGCGCCGCGTTCACATGGTCCTTGATCTCGGGCAGGTTGCCGCGCACGCGGTCCTCCGCCACGGTGAAGACCTGCTTCTCCACGTCGTCGATGAGGGCCTTCACGTCACCCTGCTCCTCGTAGCATCTCGCGGCCGATGAGGTGCAGACGGAGATCATCCGTCGGAGGAGATGCTTCTCCCTGATGATGTCGATGTAGTAGTCCGCGTTGGTCGCGGTCGGAAGGAAGGTCTGGAGATGTGCCAGGATCGAGGGGCCGCCGATCTGATCGAGCAGGTTCCGGTCCGAGAGCGCCTGGGTGACCGTGATAAGGTCGATCGGGCTGTTGGTCTTGGAGAGTTCTTCAAGAACCCCGTAGATCGTGCCGTGGGCTGGATGGTGGAAATGCTCCGGGGTGATCCCCTTCTCTGTCGTCGTGATCATTGTCTCCCGAGGGGAGAGAAGGATCGAGGAGAGGACTCCCTGCTCGGCGTCGAGGCTGGCAGGCAGGGGGCGGTGCGCTTCGGGAAGGCGCTGGCCTCCCGAGAAACCGGAGTTGCCTCCCGCGGAGCTTCTCCGCGGCGCGTTGCCGGCGACGGAGGCCGGTGCTGGAACCTCTGCAGGGCCGTCCTGGGGACTTTCGGCCATGCGCGGAAAGGATTACGCCTCTGCCGTCTCCGCTGACTTGCGGCGGGGCTTGCGGGCACCCTCTTCCTCGTCGGCGGCCTGCTCGAACTTCGGCGTGGCGGCGATCTCGATGCGGAGGGTGGCCGTCACGTCGGAGTGGATCTTGACGGGGATCTGGTGCTCGCCGCTCTCCTTGAGGGGACGATCCAGCACGATGGCGTGCTTGGGAAGGACGAGGTCCTTGATCTCGGCAGCGAGGCGTTCGAGCAGGTCGGCGGCGGTGATTGATCCGAAAGCCTTGCCGGTTCCGCCTGTTTCGAGCTTCAGGCTGAGGCGGAGCTTGTTGATTTTCGTGGCGACGGCCTCTGCGGCGTTCAGTTCGCGTGCCTCGCGCTCGGCGCGCTTGGCCTTGAGGTTATTGATTTTGCGGAGCGAAGCGGGGGTGACTTCGAGGGCCTTGCCTCCGGGGATCAGGAAATTGCGTGCGTAGCCGGCACGAACTTTGACGATATCGGCTTCGGCTCCCAGGGAGGGAACGGCTTCGGTGAGGATGACTTCGGAAGTGGCCATAAAAAAGAATCCCGGTTGGTGTGATGTGGCGGGAGGGAAAAACCTATCGGGAAACTGGGGGGTGTCAAGAAGAGAAGATTGTATCCAGATTTTGCAATGGAATCATGACATCAGATCCAGAGAGTTCACCAAGGTGGTGCGCGGCAAGTAGGTTAAAAATGTAGGAACGTTAAAAAGGTTTCAAGGGTTCGAACCGATCCCCTGTTCCTTGACACAGAATCCGCCACATGCCTGGGGCGCTGGAATACCGTCATCGATATTTCCCTCAGCCACATTGTAACCCTTCAACGTTTTAACATTTTCAACGTTTTCGTCACCGGGAGTGCCCCCACTCTTCGCGGCTCATGAGTTCCGCCTTGCGAATCTGCTCCGCCGTCAATCGGTGAGCCACGGCTTCCCTCGCTTCCCTGGCATTCTCACTGCCCGAGGCCGCTGCCAGATTGAACCACATGTATGCCTTGCAGAAATCCGGGGCGACTCCCTTGGCAAGCCTGTAGCATGTGCCAAGTTCGTATTGGGCGGAGGAATTTCCCTGACGGGCTGCCTTGTTGTACCAATCAAGCGCGAGTATCGTGTTCTTGGGGACTCCCAGTCCCCTGTCGTAGCAGAGACCGAGATGGTATTGCCCCTCGGCATCACCTTGCAGGGCTGCTCTGCGGTACCAGTCGGCCGCGGACTCGTCGTTTTTGGCAATGGTCCACGTTCCCCTTGTATACTTGTCCCCGAGTCTGACCTGCGCCAGCGGATCAGTGGGGTTTTTCTGCTCCTGCGATGCACACCCACAGAGGATGATCGCGAGGAAGATGGTTGCGAGACAAAGGGTTCGGAGTAATCCGTTCATGTCATCCATTTATGTTCAGGCTGCATGAAATGTATATCGGAAAAGGAAGCCCCCCGGAGGGGGTATCGTTGAAAATGGTGGAGGCGAGGGGAGTCGAACCCCTGTCCCCGAACCGCACTAGGCGTCCGTCCACATGCTTGACCGCACTTGGGATTTAAGGGGGCGGCCACGGTGCGGCGCGCTGCTTTCCCCCGATCGACCACGGAATCGAGTCACTCCCCGGCGCGGTCAATCCGCCAAGGAATCAGCCTGCTGTCGTCGCCTTCACACCTAGCAGGCGTCGGTGTGTCAGCGTCGCGGACTTTAGGCCGCGAGAGCTAGATCTTCGTAATCTGCGTTTGTTTGGTTGATCCGATTTTTTACGAGGCCAACGAATCATCCTCGGCATGCAGAACGCGCAATGAGCTTCGAGTCGAAACCAGTACGCCCCCTGACTGAGTATTAAATCTGGCGCAGGAAGGGTTGCTTCGCAAGGGGGAAACACGAATGGGGATAAGACCGGAGGTCGGATCCCCTCCACCGCCCCCAACGGGCTGGCCCCGTTGGAGCTTGATGTCTCCAGTGAAGGGTTGCATCTCTTTCATCTTCTGAGTTCGGGTTTAATCAGCGGTTCCCTCGCACCCCCCCCTGTCGTGCGTGCAGGGCACTTGAATCCCAAAGTGCACTCTGCCGGAAGCACAAAGAAAAAAAAGCCGGACCGAATGAACGGCCCGGCTTTTTAAAAGTATGAACCGTCGCTCATGCAGGCATGAGCTGACGAGTCCCCCTTACTTGCTCTTCACGCTGGTGGCGGGAGCGGGAGCCTGCTTGCTGGCGCAGGCGCCGAGGGTGAGGGTTGCGGCCGCGAGGGCGACAACTGCTGCGATCTTGGTGATGGTCATGGAATATTTCGCCTCCTTTCTTTGCTGGTTGCGTTGTCGGGAAATTAAAGCCGACGGCCTGCGTCACAAAGAAAATTCCCTGATTTTTTTGTAGGATCCCGAAATTCTGGAAATCAAGACTTGATCTCGACGTGGGTTCCCTCGTTAACCCGGTCGAACAGATCGATCATGTCGTTGTTCCGAAGGCGGATGCATCCGTGGCTGGCAGGGGTTCCGATGAGGTGCTCCTGATTGGTTCCGTGGATGTAAATGTAGCGCTGACGGGTATTGGCGTTGTGCGGATCGAGTCCTTCGAGCCAGAGGATCCGCGTGAGCACGAGATCCTCTTCCCCTCCTTGATCCGCAACCTTTCCGGTCGCAATACGGCTGCGGAAGATCATCCCCGCCGGGGCGCCATCGCCGATCTTCTCCGCTATCCTGAAGCGTCCCGTGGGAGTCCGGAAACTCCCTTCCTCGAATCCGAGTCCGAACCTTGATGTCGAGACGGGCCAGGTGGCCGTGACGACTTCTCCCTCCATCATTTCCAAGTCCTGACGGGCCACGTCGACGAGAAGGTTGCGTTGGAGGTGGCGTTGGTGGTGTGAGGGCTTTGACATGGGATTGCTGTTCTGGATGCTTGCAGAGAGCGGCCTGCGAAGGCAATTTTTACAGATCATCATGAGTAACAAAGCCACTGAATCCCGTTCCTCCTCCGCCAAGCACCTTGCCATTGTCGGTGCAACCGGTGCCGTCGGAATCGAGATGCTCCGGGTTCTGGAGCGCAGGAATTTCCCCGTCGCCTCTCTGCGTCTCCTTGCATCACCCCGTTCCGCGGGTAAGAAACTCCTCTTCCGCGGCGAGGAACTGACCGTCGAACCGCTGACCGAGAAGAGCTTCGAGGGGATCGAAATCGCCCTCTTCAGCGCCGGCGGGGGGATCTCCAAGGAATACGCACCTCACGCCGTGAAGGCCGGAGCCATCGTTGTCGATAACTCTTCCGCCTTTCGGATGGATCCGAAGGTCCCCCTGATCGTGCCGGAGATCAATGCCGCCGACGCCGCCTCGCATTCCGGCATCCTGGCCAATCCCAACTGCACCACCGCGATCACGCTCATGGCGATTCACCCGCTTCACCAAGTTTTCGCCCTCAAGCGGATCATCGCCTCAAGCTATCAGGCGGTCTCCGGCACCGGTGCGATGGCCATCGAGGAGTTGCGCAAGCAGGTCGAGGCGATCGCCTCGGAGAAACCGGTGAACCGCGAAGTCTACCCCCATCAGATCGCCTTCAATGTCCTTCCCCATGTCGATTCCTTCCTCGAGGACGGGTACACCCGCGAGGAGATGAAGATGCAGAACGAGGGGCGCCGCATCCTTGACCTTCCATCGCTCACCGCTTCGGTCACCTGCGTCCGTGTCCCGGTTTACCGGGCCCACTCGGTTGCGGTCACCGCGGAATTCGAGAAACCCGTCTCCCTCGAGAAAGCTCGCGAAGCCATCAATGCCGCACCCGGCATCCGTCTCCATGACGATCCTGCCAATGCCGTCTATCCGATGCCCATCGAGTGCAGCGGCGAGGATGACTGCCGTATCGGACGCCTCCGTCTCGACTGCGCCCTTCCGAATGCCCTCACGTTCTGGGTCTGTGGCGACCAACTCCTCAAGGGGGCTGCGCTGAACGCTGTCCAGATCGCCGAGCTTCTCTAATTTTTCAACACTTTAACGACCACCTGAACCATGCCGACCTACGAATACGAGTGCACCAAGTGCAAGAAGACCTTCGAGGCCTTCCAGTCGATGAAGGATGACGCTTACAAGACATGCCCCAAGGAGAAGTGCTGCATGAAGACCTGGGGTAAGGGGAAGGTGAAGCGCCTCCTCGGTGCCGGAGCCGGTCTGATCTTCAAAGGTTCCGGATTTTACATCACCGATTACAGAAGCGAGGGTTACAAGAGCGCTGCCAAGAGTGACACGAGTTCCTCATCGGCCACTCCTGCTCCTGCAAAGGTTGATGCCGCCAAGACCGCCCCATCAGACTCCAAGAAAAAGTCATCCAAGAAGGAAACATGAGCGACCGTACCTGCTCCTCCTGCGGCGCGGTCAATACGGATGCGGTTGTCTACTGCTCCTCCTGCGGTGCCCTTCTGCAGGGTGTGCAGTCGGCAGTAGGGGATCTTCCTCTTTCCTCCACGGTGGCCGTGGCGAAGCGCCGTAGCGAACGGATCGAAGCCGATCGTCCAGCCGCTCCATCCGCCCTCTCCAGGCTGAAGGGACTCTTCCTCTACGCCCTCTCCGTGGTGGTCGGGATCGTCATCGTGCTTGCCCTGATGCAACCCAAGAATTTTCCACCCCGGACTCCCTCGTTGCCGAACGCCAGGCCGGTTGTTCAGAAGATTATCTCGTCGGCCCGTTTTTCCCCAGCGGTGCTATCGCAGCAGGTCATCAATTCCTGCCTGGATCAGCAGGGCGCGATGACCTGGGAGTCTCCAGTGAAACTCGTCCCGATGCCGGTCTGGGAGTCTTCCAGTGTCGAACTCTCCCCGGGCAAGATCACCCTCTTTGCCAAGATCAGTCTGCTTGGCCGTCCCATCCAAATTTCCGAGACTTTCCATCCGGCAGGCAATGCGGGGGGCTGGTCCCTTGTTCCTGAGGCGGCCAGTATCGGCCTGCTGGACCTGCCGGTTTCGCTCCTGCCGTTGGTCACACCGTTGCTCCGTGCCGGAGTGGCGCCTTTCTCCGCGGAACTCACCTCGCTTGCCGCCGCCCAGACACTGTCGATCCGCTCCGGATTGGTTGAGTTCACCACACGTTGAGGTTTTGACCAAGTGAAGCGGCACCAGCTTCCCCTGTTTCCGCTGATCCTGTTTCTCATCGGATGGGGATTCATGGATGCGCATTCCAAAGCCCCTGCAATCACGGGAGAGGGGTGCTTCGCATGGAGCACAGCCAAGGGATGCCAAAGCTCGCCCGATTTTGTCAGGATGCTGGATTTCGGTGGAAAGGGGTTTCTGGGAAGGACCGGATTTTCGCAACAGACCCATCCTCCCGTGTTTGTCACCCTGCATCCGCGCACAGAAATCGGCTCTCTCCCATCCCTGAAAGTGGATGCCCTCGAGGGGGGGATTCCCCGGATCTGTGTCGATCTCCGGGAGGGAGAGATCCAAGACCAAGAGGAGGGGCAACAGCTCCTTATGGCTGCCCTGTTGCTCCGGGAATATTATGAGGGAGGTGCACCGCTTCCCGGTTCCCGCGTTCCCCAGTTTCCAGCCTGGGTGACACGTGGCTTGGCCTCTCTCTGTTTTCCGGCCGAGGAACCGTTTCGAATTCCATCTTCCTACCTTAAGGTTAAGGGGGGGAACCCTCCGACTCTTGAGGACTTCCTGATCCAGCGTCCACCCGAGCGCTCCGATCCCACTATTTCGGACCTCTATGATGCGTCGGCCGCCTGCCTCCTGAAGTCGGGACTTTCCACTTCCGCCGGTCAGGCCGCCTTCCGGGAATGGGTAGGCCGTGATGATCAGAATCAGCCGGATCGTGTTCCGTCGCGATGGGTCGGAGGTTGGGAGATGCGGCCGGTCGAGCGCCGATGGCTCTTGTTGATGGCGGGCAGTTCAGCTGATGGCAACGGGGAAATCAGGATCCAGAGCGTCGCCGATTCGATGAAAGCCTATGATGCAGTGATGGCGGGAGTTCCGGAGGGAGCCTCGATCCATTCCCTTGCGTTGGATAAAAAAAGTGGCGGCTACACGCTTGCCAAACTTTCAGAGCGCCTAACCACCCTTCACCTCCGCGCCAATCCCCTGGTTCTTCCGTTGCTGGATCAGACGATCATCCTCGTTGCGAAGTCCCCGAAATTCCCCGCGAAGAAAATCGCAGCGGAGGAAAAGCGATTGGCGGAACTGCGCGAGGTAATCGTGAAGCAATCTCGTGCGATCGACGAGTATCTCGACTGGTATGAAGCGGCCAAGCTACCTCTCCGAAGCGGCACCTTCGACAAATTTCTTCAGAACCAGGAGACTGTGATCAAAAAAGGGCCGGTTGGCGGCTACCTCGACATCGTGGAGAAGAGGGGATGGTAGGGTAGGGGGAGGGGAAAAAAATAAAAAGGAACCGTTGTTTGTTGGAGGGAACCGCTGATTAAATCGCATAGAGGCCGTTGCTGGAAGCCGTAGCGGATGCGAAGCAACGACCGGACAAGCCATAGACCGAGGGCAAGGAGGCCTGTCCCTGAAATCAGGATAAGATGATTGATTAGGAGTGAGTTCTTTCGTTCGGGCATGGGGTGAGGAAGGTTCCCCTTCGGGAGAAACGAGATGAAAGGAATGAGGCAACTACAGGGCGCATGGAGATATCTTCCGTATCTCGACCTGTTCTTCGCGGTCCTGATCACGCTTCTCTTTTTGATCTTCAATCATATCCTGCACTCTTCGGGCACGTCACTTGGTTTTCCGATTCGTGAGAGTTTGCCGGAGCATGCTGTTTGGGGTTCATGGGATTCTCCCGTCACGTCGGCTTTTCGTTCAGTCTTCCCAACCTCCACTGATCCTGATCGATATCCCGACGACTCTTCGAGTGTGCCTTCATCGGGCTCGATGATTCCAGCGTTGAGGCCACCCCCTTTGCGGCGATTCTCTCCCATCTTGAATCACGCTGCGGCAGGCGTCGTCTCCGCGAAGTCGCCCTCGACGGGCGGTGGACATTCGGCCGTGTTGATCCTTGGCTTCAATCACAATCACCGGGAGAGCCGCCTCAAAACCATGGAGGCTCTGGAAGTGCTCATGAAATCAAAAGGTCAGAGGAATATCGCCTTTGAATTTCCCAGCGATCTTCAGAATGACTTCGACCTGTATTGTTCCTCTCCCCAGCGTGGCGGAGACAAGGTGAAGTTTACCATGGCGATGCTCGCGCGCTATCCCGCATCCTCGCTTCTGAATGATCGGCAGAGGGCGGATTGTTCGCGCAAGCTCCTGGGTACGGAGAGTATCAAGAGCCTTCTTGATGTCGCCGCGCTTGCGAGGAAATACCGGGCCGGCGTCCATCTTGTTGATGTGCCGATGAAGCAGGTGCAACTTGCCGACCCGAGAATCCCTTACCGCAACAAAGTCATGGCAGAGCAATTGGTGGCCGGATCCGGGGGGAAGACGGTCGTTGCCCTCGTTGGATCCGCCCATATTGGTCACGGAGATCTCGGGGTGAGCCTGGATGACCGCTTGGAGAGGCTCGGGGCCGAGACACTGAGCGTGAATGTCGCTTCACCGGATATACCCTCCAGGATCGACTGGGGAACCAATCGTCAAACCGCGGATGTCATGATTTCCGAACCCGGTGAGTTGGCCCCCGTCATTGCAACGAGGTTCCCGGGAATGTGATAACCGGAGTT
Organism: Spartobacteria bacterium; assembly: GCA_947482345.1. Taxonomy (GTDB): domain Bacteria; phylum Verrucomicrobiota; class Verrucomicrobiia; order Chthoniobacterales; family UBA6821; genus UBA6821. The sequence goes on along the minus strand of CANKJN010000026.1, from coordinate 17,277 downwards.
TTCAAATCAAAGCGATCCCTTCACCGCCCTGAGTTGATAGGCGGCGTAGACCATGACCGATTCGGGATCAGAGGCGATGCTGTCGAAGTCGCGGTTCATCTGATCGGCCAGCTCCTTTGTCATCCTTCCCCGAGCCAGAAGTTCGGGGATCCCGCTGGCGAAGATGGCCTGAAAATAGCGGACCATGGCGATTCGTTCCTCCGGGGGCAGCCGCTTGTCGGCATGGGGCGAGATCTCGGTCTGTGTGACTTCCGTAAGGCCGGCATCGAGGGCCATATTGGCGAGGCGGATCCCGATGTCAGGGTGCCCGCCGAAGTCGCGCTGGAGATCATTGAAGTGCTTCCAGTATTCGATGATGGCGGCTCTCGGAGGATCGGCATGGACGCCGGTGTTGAAGACCTCGGTGTCGTGGAGAATTCCTCCAGGCTTCAGCACGCGGGCAAGCTCCCTCATGGCATGGGCAGGATCTGCCAGATGCTCCATCACCCAGCAGAGGAACGCACCGTCGAAGTTGTCGGCCTCAAAAGGCAATGCATAGGCCGATGCCTCAAGCAGGGTGACCTGACCCGTGGAGAGTTCGTCGGCCAGCAGGATCCTGCCCTGGTCGATCTGCTCGGGGGAGTGGTCGACTCCCGTGAAGCGAGTCCGGGGGAAGCGCCTTGCCAGAATCCGTAGCTGGGCGCCGACACCGCAACCTACTTCCAGAACGTGACTGCATGCGGAGTAATCCATCCGGCTGTGAATCCACGGGATGAGATGCTCGGCCTGATGGATCAGTCGCTGCTGTTCCTCCGGGGTGAAGGTGTGGATGTATCCCTTGGACATGGGAGGGGGATTTTAAGCCGAAATGTGCAATGGGAACGAGACATCTGGTTGGGAGTGTTCACCCCGATGGTCACAGGAGATCGAGTTATAAAAATGGGTGCCTCGCTGTTTGCAGCGGGTTGATTGAACGATGATATTTTCACGCAACGGGCGCAAGGTCGCCAAGGGAGGATCAAAGAGTAGCGCCCGATGAAACAGAAAAGAGAAACAACTCTGTTTTATGCAAGTTCTTGAAGAGCGATCCTTGAAAAACTCAGCGACGTGGAATCCCTCTTTGCGATCGTTGCGTCCGTTGCGTGAAACTCATTCCATGTCTTTTCCGGAACATTTCCCCACTCACAATAGCTAAGAGCCCATCTTTTGGATAAATCCTTGCCGCGTGCATTCTCCAGCATCGGGTAAGGGCCATCGCTGGCGGCTCCCAAGAGGGTGTTGTCAGAAGGGGCGCTCAGCATTAGAAGATAGGGAGACCTATGGCCGCCCAGTTCCGCGATTATTACGAGACGCTCGGAGTCCCCAAGTCAGCCTCCGCCGATGACATCAAGAGCTCCTTCCGCAAGCTTGCCCGGAAGCACCATCCCGATCTGGCCAAGGACAAGAAGGCTGCCGAGGAGAAGTTCAAGGAGATCAACGAGGCCTACGAGGTCCTGAGCGATCCCGAGAAACGTAAGAAATACGACGAGTATGGCTCCAATTGGCAGCATGCCGGCAACGGCTTCCAAGGTGCTCCCGGAGGTGGCGGCGGCGGAGGTGGGTTCGGCGGATTCGGTGGCTTTGGCGGGGGAGGGGGCGATGCCTCGGAGTTCCACTTTGGTGGAACGGGATACAGTGATTTCTTCGAGCAGTTTTTCGGAACCCGTCGTGGCCGTGGCTACGGGGGCGGCGTCGACTTCGAGGAGACTCCCCAGCGTGGGCGTGACGTGGAGGCCGACATCCTGGTGACCCTCGACGAAGTGCTCAACGGGGCGACCCGTCAGATTTCCTTCCGCAAGGGAAACTCGCCCGAGGTCCAGACCTACACCGTGAAGATCCCCAAGGGGGTCAGGGAGGGGCAGCGGATCCGTCTCGCCGGTCAGGGAGGATCGGGTGGCGCCCGGGGCGAGGCCGGTGATCTCTACCTGCGCGTGAAGCTCCAGCAGCACCCCGATTACCGGTTCGAGGGGACCGATATTTACCATGAAGCCGATGTTCCGGCGTGGCAGGCCGTCCTTGGCGGGGAACTCACGATCCCGACGCCCGACGGCCGCGCCAAGCTCAAGATCCCGGCAGGAACCCGGAATGGCCGGCAGTTCCGTATTCCCGGTCGCGGGTTGCCGGGTAAGGGGGGAGGGCGCGGTGACTTCTACGCCGTCGTGGAGATCGCCATTCCCGAGTCGGTCACTCCTGAGCAGAAAGAGCTTTGGGAGAAGCTTTCAGCCTTGGGCTGAGGAATTGTTAGTTTCCTAAAAGCCTTCAGTCTAAACCGCTTCAGTCTTTGATTGCCCTGCAATCAGAGCGGCAGTTCCACCGCGACGGTCTTCTTCTCGATGGATTCCTCAATCTTGAGGGTCTGCTGGACTGGCTGATGGACGGGGCGATCCCAGAAGTAGCGGCGCAGGACAACCTTGATGGTCGCGGTGAGGGGAACCGCCAGAAGGGCTCCGAGCAGGCCGCCCAGGATGATGGTCCAGGCAAAGACGGAAATGATGACGGTCATCGGATGGAGACCAACCGAATCACCGATCACCTTCGGTGAGATGAAGATCCCGTCGAGGTTGTGGGCCAGGGTGAAGATGAGCAGTACCCAGAGAGGGTGGATGATGTCCCCGTATTGCGCGACGGCGATCAACATCGCGGGGATCAGGCAGAGCGCCATGCCGAGGTAGGGAATGAGGCAGAGGATTCCCACCATCAGTCCGATGAGGAAGGAGAAGTCGAGGCGCAGGAAGACAAAGAGACTGATGCCGACAACGGCACCGTCAATCAGGCTGACCAGCAATTGGCCGCGGAAGAAATGGATGAGGTAGGTGTTGATCTCGTTGAGGAGGGAGACGATCTCTTCCTTGAGGGGGGAGGCGCGCAGCGGGAGATAGCGGCTCCAGTGGCTCCCGATCGAGGGGGACTCGAGAAGGAAGAAAAAGAGAAAGACGGGAACCAGGATCAGGCTGAGCAGGAATCCGAGCACGCCGAAGACCCCGCCGATGCTTTTCTGCAGGAAGGTTCCCGCCGCGGTGGCGATGGTGGGGAGTTCTTTCTGTGCCCAATCGAGGGTGTCGTTGGCGTATCCGATGGCGTGAAGCTTCAGGTTTTCCGGGGAGATGTCCTCCAGCAGGGATCGGGAGATGGTGTTCTGTGCCTTCAGGTCGGAGAGTCGCTGGATCTCCCCGGCGGAACCCTTGGCGAGTGCGGTGATCTTCTGGCTGTAGGTGGGGATCTTGGAGGCAAAGATGCTTCCCTGGTGTGCCAGCGCCGGCCCCACGGTAATGCCGATCAGGGCAAGCCCCGCCGAGAAGAGAACAAAAACGACGACGACCGCCCAGGTTCTCGGGAGTCTCCAGCGGCAGAGAAGTCCGACCACCGGAGTGAGCAGATAGGCGAGAACCGCCGCAATAGCGATCGGCGTCAGGACGGGCTTCAGATAGGCGCAGAGGGAGACAACGCTCCATCCCGCAACCAGGATAACCGAAATGACGGCCAGGGCAGCGAGTGACGTGAGACCGGCCCAGCAGATCTTCCGCTGAAATGGGGTGGGGGAGTCGTCGAATGACATGCTGAACTAGGAATTAGCCGCTTTGGGAAGGCTTGTCCAACATGCTCGACGGTCTGATGACCCTTTGCCCGGTGATGACCAGATCCATGACGACGTCATGGGGCTCGATGGGGATCTCTGTCAGCAACCGATCCTCCGGGCACAATCCCGCCTTGATGGCATGAAATCCGCGATCTCCCAGCAGGCGGTCGTAGAAGCCCCGCCCCCGTCCGAGTCTTCGACCGGAGGTGTCGAAGGCGAGCCCCGGAATGAGCGCCAGATCGACATTCCCGGGGTTCACCCGTTCCCATGTTCCGGAATCCGGCTCGCGCAGCCCGAATGATCCGACGGTCCAGATGCTATCGGGCAACCACCGGAAGAGTTCCAGGAAATCCCCTGAAATCCTCGGGAAGAGGAAGGACTTGCGCCCGTGATGGGCTAGGATTTCGGTCGGGTCGGGTTCGCCCGGAAGCGGCGCGTAGAGCAGGATCGAAGAGGCGGCCTGCCATTCCGCGGTCCCAAGAATCGTGGTGAGCAGGCCTGTCGTTCCCTCCGGGGAAGGTGGGGGCAGGGACCGCAGGTGTGCACGCAACGATTGCTTTTCGGACTGAATCATTCACCATTTCATTAGCAGACCGGCAACAAACATGGTCAAAAAACTTATCAAGAAAGGAACCGAGGGAATTCGGAAGCAGGCCGCCAAGGTCACCAAGGCGGCCAAAGTCTCCAGAAAGCCGCGCCCCGAGCACCATGTCTCCATGAAGATGGGGGAGGGGTGGCATCGCCGGAATTTCCTCACAGAGGTGATCATTCCCTCGATGTTCTCCCCGCGGGAGGAGATCACCTCCCGCCCTAGCCTGCCCGATCTCAAGGCAGGGCAGGTTGGCATCACATGGATCGGCCATGCATCCTTCCTGATCCAGACGCCGGAGCACGCTGTCCTGATCGACCCGAACTGGGCCAAGTGGCTGAAGGTGATCAAGCGCCTCAAGGAACCGGGTTTGGCGATCCACGAACTCCCGGCAATCGATCTCGTGCTGGTGAGCCACGCCCACTTCGACCATCTCGACAAGAGATCGCTCAAGGCCGTCGCCTCCGACCAACCGATCGTCGTCCCTGAGAACGTCGGCAATCTGGTTCATGGGCTTGGATTCAACCGGGTGCATGAGCTCCAACGATGGGAGAGCATGGAACTCGGATCGCTCAAGATCACGCTGACTCCCGCCCAGCACTGGGGCGCAAGGGTGCTCCATGACAGGCACCGGGGATTCGGAGGCTTCCTTATTGAGTATGAAGGACGCACCATCTACCACTGCGGTGACAGCGCTTGGTTCGAAGGGTTCTCTGAAATCGGCCAACGCAGCGCCATCGACATCGCCCTGCTCCCGATCGGAGCCTACGACGCCCCCACCGGGCGCGATGTCCACATGAATCCCGAGGAGGCCCTCCGTGCCTTCCAGGCTCTCGGTGCGGGTCTCATGATTCCGATGCATTACGGCACCTTCAGGCTCGGCTTCGAGCCGTTGGAGGAACCGCCCGACCGCCTGCTCGGCCATGCCCGCTCACTCGGGCTGGATGAGAAGATCAGGATCCTGCGCGAGGGCGAACCCGCCGTCTTTTAGGGTCTGTTAAGATTAAAATGGCGGGATGGCGCGAGGAGGAGATGAGGTGCAGGACAAGGCGCGAAAGAGGGAGTGTAGTCACAGCACTACACGACCGAAAGAGCAACGCTGGCCCTGCGCCTCAACTGCCCTCGCCTCTAGGGTGCCGTTCTTTTGCCTCCATGCTTCGTTGCCCAAGAGAGTCAAGACCGCAAGGGTATTGCCTCTCTTATGCGCCTCGCCTGACAACAAAACTCCTGGCACCGCCACCTGCCTTTTAGTCTTAACAGGCCCTAGGAAACCGCTGATTCGTCCCAGATTATGCGGGAACCGGTGCCGCGAGGCCTCCGGCCGGGAAGTCGGGCTCGCTCGGCTTGCTTACCTCGGCGGATGGGGCGTCGCTCGGCGGAGGAGGAAGCGGAGGCGGCTTTTGCGCAATCACGGGAGGGTTACGCATGTATCCGAGATTGATCAGATCCTCGATCTGCGACCCCTCAAGGGTTTCGAACTCCAGGAGTGCCTTGGCGATGAGCTCCACCTTGTCCTTCTTGGCCTTCAGGATCTCGGTCGCCTGACGGTAAGCGTCGTCGATCAGTCTCTTCACTTCGGAGTCGATCTGCTGGGCGGTCGATTCGCTGTATTCGCGGGCACGGGACGCGTCCCGACCAAGGAAGACATATTCGTTCTCCTCGCTGAAGCGGATCATGCCGAGGTTGCTCATGCCCCACTCGCAGACCATCCGGCGCGCGAGCTTGGTGGCTTGGGCGATGTCACCCGAGGCTCCGTTGGAGACGTCGCCGGTGAACATCTCCTCGGCGATGCGGCCTCCCATCGTCATGACGAGGCTGGCAAGGGCCTCCTTGCGCTGGGTGGAGTATTTGTCCCCCTCGGGCAGGTACATGGTGGCGCCGAGGTACTGGCCGCGCGGGATGATGGTGACCTTGTGGAGGGGGTGGGTGTGGTCGATGACCACGTTGAGCAGGGCGTGACCGGCCTCGTGCCAGGCGGTCGAGATCTTCTCCCGTTCGCTCATGGCCATGCTGCGGCGCTCCTTGCCCCAGCGGACCTTGTCGCGGGCCTCCTCGAGGTCGGCGTGCTCGATCGCCTTCTGTCCCTTGCGCGCGGCCATCAGGGCGGCTTCGTTGAGGACGTTGGCAAGTTCGGCGCCGGAGTATCCGGGGGTGCCGCGGGCGATGAGGCTCAAGTCAACCGACTCGGAGAGCTTCACTTTCTTGGCATGGACCCGGAGGATCTCCTCGCGGCCCTTCACGTCCGGCAGGGAGACGGTGACTTGGCGGTCGAAGCGGCCCGGGCGGAGCAGGGCGGGGTCGAGGACATCGGGGCGGTTGGTCGCGGCGATGATGATGACGCCGTCCTGGGCATCGAAGCCGTCCATCTCGACAAGCAGTTGGTTGAGCGTCTGTTCGCGCTCATCATGTCCGCCGCCCACCCCGTGACCGCGATGACGGCCGACGGCGTCGATCTCGTCGATGAAGATGAGGCAGGGGGCGTTCTTGCGGCCCTGCTCGAACATGTCGCGGACGCGGGAGGCGCCGACGCCGACGAACATCTCGACGAAGTCGGAGCCGCTGATGTTGAAGAAGGGGACATCCGCCTCACCGGCGATGGCGCGTGCCAGCAGGGTCTTTCCCGTTCCGGGTGATCCGACCATGAGGATGCCCTTTGGGATGCGGCCGCCGAGTTTTTGGAATTTCTTCGGGTCCTTGAGGAACTCGACGAGTTCGGTCACCTCTTCCTTGGCCTCCTCGACGCCGGCGACATCCTTGAAGGTGATCTTGTTCTTCTCGCGGGCGAGCATCTTGGCCTTGCTCTTGCCGAAGTTCATGGCGCCGCGTCCGGCCATCTTGATCTGGGATCGGAAGAAGAAGTAGAGGACCACCAGGAAGAGAATGATCGGGAGGATGTTCAGGATCGTGGAGGCGAGGATGTTCGACTCCGGGCGGACGTTCGGCGTGATGCCGGCGGCGGCAAGCTGCTTCTCAAGCGTGGTGCCGTTGAAGGGCATATAGACGGAGGTCTTGAACGGGGTCGGGATCTCTTCGGTGGCGGGGGCGGCGGCCTTCTTGCGGTAGTATCCCGAGAGATACTGGGTGTTGCGCCCCTCCTCGATGACCAGATCAAGGGGCTTCTCCGCGGTGGAGATGATCTTCCCGTCCTTCAGAAGGGACTCGAACTTGGAGAGCGTGATCTCGTCGGTGGCCGCGATGGTGTTGCCCCTGAAGAGAAAGGCTCCGCCGATCAGGGCGAAGGCGATGGCGAAAAGAAGAAGCCCCCGCCAGTTGAACTGCGGTTCCTGGCCACCGGGAGGTCGCGAAGGATTCGGAGGCTTGGGGGCGGAGTTGTTGGAATCGGGTGTCTCGTCTGGCATTGGTGGAATCTACAGACTACACCAGATAACACACCTTGCGGCCAATGCAAACTGCACCACCAAGCACCTCTGTGGAAGGATCCCCGATCGGAGGGGGGAATCCCTCCGGGGTGCTGCCGCCCTCGCTGGTCGTCTCGATCCATGATCTCTCCACCGTCACCCGGGTAACCGTGGAACGGATGCTGGAAGATTTGGAGAGGGTGGGGGTGCCCGTGACTTCCCTCCTTGTCATTCCCGACCATCATCATAAGGGGTGGATCGATGCCGATCCAAGATTCGTGGAGATGCTCGGTGGGGCGGTGGCCCGGGGCCACGAGGCGGTTCTACACGGATACTATCATCTGCGTCCCTCCAAGGCCGGGGAGGGGATGGCAACCCGCCTGATCACCCGCTCCTACACAGCCGGGGAGGGGGAATTCTACGACCTTACCCGTGAGGAGGCCGCCGGCTTGCTCCGCAAGGGAAAGGAATCCCTCGGCAACTGCGGGGTCCCCTTCACCGGCTTCATCGCTCCGGCTTGGTTACTCGGCGCGGAGGCCGAAGAGGCGGTTCGAGGCGAGGGTTTCGGGTACACGACAAGGATCGGTGAGGTGATCGACTGCCGGGGGAGTCGTCAATATAAGGCACGAAGCATGGTCTACAGCGTGCGCTCGGCGTGGAGGCGCGGCGTCAGCCTTCTCTGGAACGAGGCTCTCTTCCATGCCCTTGGCAAGTCACCGCTTCTGCGGATCGGCCTTCACCCTCCGGATTGGGAACACGAGGCGATCCGCCGACATGCGATGAACTGTATCCGGAAGGCGGCCACCGAGCGCCAAGTGACGACCTACGGGGAGTGGGTGAGGGGGATGAGAAAGGATGAAGGATGAGTTATCCTGGGATTCGGCAATAGGGTGGCATGAATAGGTGTGGATGCTTCATCCGGATGGTGTAGCCTCAGGGAGTTAAAAATGTAAAAAATTAAAAGGGTTAGAAGGGACTGAATTGGAAACCTTGATTCGTAAGCGTCACGCGGAGCACCACTATGAAGAGATGACGTAGGTGTCGTAGCGTAGGGGTATGACGCCTACGATAACAGAGCCTGTTGAACAAATGGCTTTGAGGGTCAGTGTGGTAGCCACCCTGTTGGTCTGATCTTGAGGGAGGAGCAGGACGATCGTGCCGGGATCGAGTTCATAGGTCGCGGGAGCAGTTCGGCCATTGGGCTGGCGGTCTTCAGGAAGAGGAGTGCCTCCATTGGTGCCGGGGCCCGGGGGAATGATCAAGTCCACCTTGGCAAAGGTTACTTCGTCCAGCTTCAAGAAATGTGTCATTATGAATGACCGACCCCTTTTACGACCCCTTTTATTTCCATCCTTACAAAATATCCCGCAGCGCAATGGCATGGCCATCCCCCCTTCCCCTTGTGTGGCTTGAGGGTGGTATTCATCGATCCACGACAGAACTCCTTTCCGCAACTGCCACATCGGATCACGTAAACTGGTCCATGAGTCGTCCCACTGAAGCTTCTTCGTGCAGCTGGCATCCGCGGAGCAAATGGCGCTTTCGTCCCGAAGTGTGAAAGCTGAGGGATCTCCCTTGGATTCCCTCCTCCCAGTTCGATCTTGAAGACCGGCTTGAACGGAATTGTGGATACCTTGATCGATTGGATGCGGTCGAGTCGGTATGTTCTCGTCTCCCTCCCCTCGGACTTCACTGCTACCAGCAGAATCTTCCCCTCCTGAGTCCTTCGTAGGGCATAGGGTTCTACCAGACGCATTGTCCCGTTGTAGCCCAGCTCCAAGCAGAGGTGATTGGCAGCAGCGAAGCGGATGCTCTCCACTGGAACACCTTGCCCCCAGACATAAACCATAGGTGGTGGGCTCCATGCCTCTTCCACCCTCTCTCCCTGCGACTGAATTGTGGCCAGGGGAAGATCCCCCGTCTCCTGCACCCCCTCCAGCCAATTGAAAAGATCAGCCAGCTCCCCCCAATAGGTCTCAAACGGAGGGAGCGCCTGCAATTGATGCGCCAGCATATTGCTCCACTCGGACACCAGAGCTTCCCGATGAGGGGACTGCTCGATCGCTGACAAAGAGGGCACCGGAACCCCCTTGGAAGCACACTTCTCATGCAGCACCTCGCGGATGAGGCCAGCCTCCTTCCGCAGATCCGTCCTTCGGTAGAGATTCACGATGTCATAGAGATCCCTAGGACGGGATCGCTCCCCCATCGCACGGATCTTTTCGGCAAAGACCTCCTCGAAGGAGTAGCACCTCACCTGCCCCGGTGCTGGCAACTCATCAGGAAAAGGATGATTGATGCTCCGTAGCACCGTTGGTCGAGCCACCTTCTCCGAGGCACTCAGATCCAGAATGATCTTGGAAACCATCGGAGCCATCCTCGGCCCTCGGTAATAAATCCTTCCCTCCGTGTAGCGTCCCGAGGGATGGGTTTTGAGCGATGGCGGAGTCCCTGAGAACTCAATTCCTGATGCCTCATGCACACGCTCCAGCACCTCCATGAGGATCGGCATCACCTCCTCTTCCCGAACAGGCCCATCCGGCATGATCGTGAAATCCAAATCCTCCGAAAATCGATAAGTCTCCAGATAGCATTTCTTCAGGCAGGTCCCTCCCTTGAAGACCCACTTATCCCCGAGTGTTGCATCCGAACCAATCCCCCAGAGCAGCCAACTCAGCACATAATCCTTCTCCACCACATCCTCGCGTAGTCCCCACTCCCTGACCCGATCCTGAATGTCCAGACGGGTGATCATGAGGGCTCCTCCCTTGGTGCAATACTGGCATTGAGCCGGAGATTCCAGCGCTTGAGAATACGCCCCCGATCCTCCCCATCGGGATCCAGATTGCTGATCCCCTTACTCAGATTCCCCAGACATGTCGCCACCGTTTCCCCCTCGTCCAATTTCAGCGTTTCGAGCAGATACCCGAGACGCTTCAAGACCGTCCTATTCCCTAGCTTTAGAGCATATTCCAGAAGCAGAGGGGCATTCCTGTGGGATCCATTCCAGTAATGCTCCAGACAGTCTCCCACAGCACGAATGCCCCCTCCCATACTCGGACAGTCCAGTAGATCCACTATCGTTCTAGATGGATCACTCACCAGCACCTGGGACTGAGACCTCCAGACCTTCTTCAGTCCGAAGAAGGCCTTCTCCTGCCTCACATGGAGCAGGTACTTGGTATCCTGAATCATCACCTCCCGATACCTGACTCGCCTCCCAGTCACCACGATCACATCCCTGAACAGCTGCTCTGTTAGCCCCCAGTGCTCACAGGCCGTCCATCCACCGAAATAACACGGGGAAAAAGCATGATCGGCTACTAGCCAGGGATCCTCCCTGATCTCGGCAGGATTAGTCGCCCCCATGGGAACGGTCCTGTAGGCATCCCTCCTCAACCGGTTCAGCCAGCCCTGAGCCGCAAACCGAGCCAACAAACGCCTCACAGGAAGTGAAGGCATCTCCAGCACCTCTGCCGCCTCCTCTACAGAAAAGGGGGACTGAAATTTCCGATTCAGAAGATCCAGCTTCGTTAGGTTCTCGGCATTGATGCCTCTCCTCTTCATGATTGGTATATCGTAAGCGCAGAAAGCCTGCTTTGTAAAGACCCTGCTTCGCCCATGATATACCTTTATGGGCGGGTGCTGGATTGGATTGCCATGGAGGGTGTAGTTTCGGCCATTGTATGAGCCGCTTTGGGCGCCTCATTCCATTTTCTACTTTTTTGGGTACTTCGCAAACATGTCAATATGCGGATTGACCCCTTCTTATGTGTCATTATGAATGACCGACCCCTTTTACGGGAGTTGACCGAGGGTTGGCGTTCGTCGCTACTCGCGCCAGCGGCTCGGCGTTGCTATTTTTGTGACGATTGTGTCTTTGATCGCTGACTAATGAAATCAATTGCCTTGCCCGCCTCTGCATTTGCGGATGGGAGACGGTTCTTATTTTTGGCCACCCAAGCAGCAATCAATGACACTGACTCCTTTCCGCCAATCTGGCCCAAGCTTCGAATGCTATTAATCTGAACTGCGTCACTCGGGTCGTTCAATTGCTGGTGCAAATATTTTGCGTCTTCCGGTTTTCCCATTTTACCAAGTGCTTGCACCACTATAACGCGCATATCCGTATCCTGTTTTGAAGGCCCTGTGCGGATGCTTGCTAGTTTCCGAATGGCAGTTAGTGGTAACGTTTTATCTCCTTTACTTTCGATGAATATACTTAGTATACGACCGACGATAATATCGTCTTTGGTAGCTAGCAGTTCATGGCACAAGGCTGGATACGCACTTTCCCCCATTTTAATTATCTGCTCATAATTTCTCGCCTCCGCTTCATCCACCATATCTATTCCTCTCGGAAGTAGTTCAAGAATAGTTTTATTATCATTCATGGTTTGAGAAAAAGCAAAATGAGGAGATGCTCCTGTTAAGAAGCAGAGGGTCGAGACAAGCAGTGTTCTGTATTTATTTTGCATGTGAGTTTCCTTGGATCGAATTTTCGTTTTGCAAGTTCAGGCGTTTAGACCCAGTAATGCCATTGGTATCCAGCAACCTTTTATACATTAGATGCCAACTAGGATAGTCTCCAGTGGCATCTGAATGACCTGCATCGGTAAGGAGATGTCCCAATTCATGCGCAGCCGCATAGCCAGACCAAGGAGTAAGCGAGTCTGCCTTCACAAAAATATTGTAAGTATAATCCGGATCGGTGCTGTTGTAGAAAAAGTCGGCGAGCGCAATGCCGCCAGCAAAGCCGCCTCCTAACTGCACTTAGTTGACATAAAAAACATGGATATCAGACGAATTGCCTTTTGTGCCAAGAGCAGTAATTGCGTTCTTTGCCTCATCCGCAAGAGGTCTCCCGGTAGCACTAGCCGAAATAGTTAAGCTTCCGTCTGTTAGATCGACACCTGTCGGAGGGTCTTTTATTTCAAGACTCTGGATATTCACTTTGACGCCGACCTGAGAATAACGTTCATTCGCAATCTTCCAAAAACTCTGAACGTCGTTAGTGGAGATCAAAGGCACTCCGCCTGCAGACTGCAGCTTATCGCGAAGAATCACGATATTGATGTCAAAGGTTTTTTTCACCTGCACTAGAGTTTTGATATCCGCCTGATGATCGGTGCCAGAAATCTTTATGCTTTTCACTTGGAACTTCCCGCCAAGCTGGATTTTGTGAGTGCGGTCGTTCTTGGCGTCGTCCGCGATACTGTCCACTTGATGATCGTCGTCCGTATCATCAGAAACCAGCAGCATTGACTTGGTGATGAGGTCGTTGCCCTCTACCTGCATTTCGATCTCGGTTTCGTCGTCGTTGTAGGCCGTGTCAGGATTCTCCACCGTCGCCACTTTGATCGAAACGGCTCCCATGCTTGCCGCGCCAGGAATACGGACATAGAATCGATCCGAATCTTTATCGATGTCCAGCGTGGCCGATGACCCTGTTCCCGACAGAACCCCGGTTTCCGCCATCTTTCCGACCTTTAGCTTTGTGACTGCCTTCTTGTCTTTATCAACTATCTCTATAGGCAGGAGGGTCACCCCCACGGTATCCTTGACCGAATACTCCCCCCCATCCGCAGCCAGATTCGCCTTGTAGGTTAGATCCAGCGTCCCCTGAGCAGATTGCAGGTTGGTGGAAGAGGAACTACCGACCATGTAGAGAGTAGAAGGAGGCCTATCGCCATTGGTCCAAGTCTTGGGAAGTGTGAGTTCTTCTTGCAAGGCTTCGTCACTATATATCTTCAGGTCTGTGAGTCCATGCTGATCGAGGGTACCAGAGCCTCCAGTAGGGTCGGCCTTGAGGGTCAGTGTGGTAGCCACCTTGTTGGTCTGATCTTGAGGGAGGAGCAGGACGATCGTGCCAGGATTTACTTCGTTGGTCGCGGGAGCAGTTCCGCCAGCGGGCTGGCGGTCCTCGGGAAGTGGGGAGCCTCCATTGGTGCCGGGACCCGGGGGAATGATCAAGTCCACCTTGGCAAAGGTTACTTCGTCCAGCTTCAAGAAATGTGTCATTATGAATGACCGACCCCTTTTATGTGCCGACCCGTGCGAAGAATGAGCCGGGGCGAGCAGATGACGTGACAGGCCAGACTAGCGACCGCCGTTGAGCAACCACGGCGCGATGCCTGCGGGGCGATTTGATTTAATCGGCGAAGCCGCTCGATTCGCCCCATCCAGCAGGCAGCGTGCCAGTGCGGTTCATCGGAGTTGAGTCAGGGGTTGGCGTTCGTTGCTACTCGCGCCAGCGCACCGGCGTTGCTTCACGTTGACGAATCGAAGTTTTCAAGGCGAACCTGTCCCGGCAATAGGCTGAGAGAAGTATAGGAACAAAAGCACTAAAAGACCGGTCAAGGCTGCATTGGTTACAGTGAGAGCAATTAATGCAATGTTCCTCCAAGAACACTCGCGGACGCTCTTTAGCAAGACGCCAAGATCGAGGATTACTGCCGCCACTCCAATCAAAATGAAGCCCATCAAAACAGCCGTAACCGCATGTGGATAGGCTTCCGAAAAGAAGAGCATAGCTCCGCTGCCGAGAACAGCTAAGCATACGATGACTCCAAGGCCAGCACTTGAAGCTGCGATAATTTTCAGCGGATGGTTCGCGGCTTTCATTGAGTTTCAGACGCGGAGATACTGGAGTCTCGATCCAGGGGCACACCTGAACGAATGCGATAAGCAATATTCGCGACGCGATTTGCTATTGCTGGATTTCCCTTAATATCCAACGAGGCCCACTGGTTTGAGAACGCTTTCTCAACCACTTCCTTTGAAGCGTCTGCAGTAGTCTGTGGAAGCTTTTTGGCTGAGTTGAGGTATTCAAGGACGCTCGCTAAATCTCTCAGATTGCCGGGGGCACTGGCCATTGAAACGAACCAGAGGTTCCGAGCCTCAAGCAATTCGGTTGAAGTATTCTGCAATGTCTGTGGGGCAAGCAGATTTTTGGGTGCTGCTTTGCCAAGAGATACAAAAGCATCGGCCTTGCTCCCAAGGCTCTCCAGAATGGACTCTTTGGCCTGACCGAGATCGCGGGTGATTGCCGGATTCGCCTCAGAGTAACCAAGGAAGCAAAGATTCTTCCACCGCTTGCGGATAGCTTGTTCGCGGTCATCCGGCCCCACTGCGGCCAGTTGCTCGCTGAAAAGATTAGTCCCAAGCTCCGTGTCAAGCACCCGAGCTCGAAATGACGGTTCCATCGTTGTTTCTGCGACGCGCTTCGCCAAATCAAGAACTTGCTTCGAGGGAGCCGTTTCCAAGCCGAGAGTTTTGAGCGTGAGCCCACCAGCAACGTCAAAAGCTCGATGACTTATGATCAGATTTCCGTAGCCCGCCTCGCCTTTAAGCCACTGGCCGATTACCAACAGCGAATCAATAATATCGGGATTGGTTAGCCCAGCCTCCATCGTCGCGTTAATTTGCCGCAATAATTCGCGCCCAAAAGCCAACGCGATTTGATCTGATTGAGAGCTGTCTCCAGACCCGATGCGCGGCACATGAACGCTGCCTTTCTCGATGAGCGACGCAACGCCGATAATTCCGTCGGACCGCAATGTCTTAGTTGCTGTTTCCATTTGCGACTCCGCCCTCACTGAGAGCACTCCGATAAGCGAAATGAAGGCAACAGTTGTCCAGCGTATGCAGGTATAATGGGATCTCATGGCAGGCCATTCCAGGTTTTGTAAAACTCGAATCGGTTTCGATAAATCTGCCCAGCTTCTCTTCCACTTCCAAAGCTGCCATTGCCATGACTTAGCTGGATTGTTGCGGCACGCTGGGAGAGAAAACCAGCGATGTAATTGAAGTCATAAAGGTCTTCAATTACACCCGTCGTTACTGTCTCGATAATATCTACGCCGGAACTGGTTTTCTTAGCTTTAAAGCGAACTTTGAACCCGCTGATACGTGCCCTTGCAACAGCGAGATACTCGTCCATATGGGTAAGCTGCTCCTGGAACGTAATCCGGTCTAAAGGAAACTCATACCAGCCAGTGTCCGACGGAAAGGACATCTCGGTTCCGACTGCGGCACCTTCAAGCGCAGAGGCGATCTGTGACTGTTTCAGGCCATGCATTGCCAAGAGGTTGTCCTTGATCGCTGGGGCACTTGCCAGTTTGTTTGAAGCCTGCGTTGAAGAGTCCCATGTGTAGAGCTTGATAGTGGCATCGCCGGATGCATTGAATCCTGCTCCCGCGTTGTGCGTGAGCCAGTCGCTCCAATCACCCGAAAAGCAGCTGAAGGACACCGTGGTTGTGCTGGTTGGCTGCCACCCTGACTCCACCTGGGAAGCGTCACCAAAGAAGAAAATATCGAGAAGTGCTTCCGCGATTGGAGCCACATAACCCCCAAGGATTCCGCCCGTTGCGATTGCTATATTGGATTCAGCGTATGCCTGCGAGTTAGCACCGTGAATCTTAAGCGGCTGGTTGAGTTTCGGAACGGTGATCGGCGTCCGCTCCGACACGTCCAACACCGAATTGTTGTTCGCATCATACCCCACAAACACATCATAATCCCCTCGCCATCCCGACGCGTTGTGATCGAAAACAACGTCTGCTGGGCCATCAGCCGGGAAAAATCCTTCGCCCGCCGTCTGATTCTGGTTGTTCACTACGGCCCACATGAACTTTGTTCGGAACGCCTCTGGAATCTCCATCTCTAACTTCAAGTGATAGTCCAGCGACTGCGGGACGATCACAGTGTAAAGAATGTTTCTCAAAAGGGGTGGCGGATCGTCCTTGGGGGTCGTGTCGTGGACAAAATTAACTGGGTTATGCTCCTCGTAAATTTTCTTAAATTCAACAGGCAAGAGCGTAACCCCCACGGTATCCTTGACCGAATACTCCCCCCCATCCGCAGCCAGATTCGCCTTGTAGGTTAGATCCAGCGTCCCCTGGGAGGATTGCAGATTAGTGGATGAGGAGCTACCGACCATGTAGAGAGTAGAAGGAGGCGTATCGCCATTCGTCCACGTCTTGGGAAGTGTGAGTTCTTCTTGCAAGGCTTCATCACTATAGATCTTCAGGTCTGTGAGTCCATGCTGATCGAGGGTAACGGAGCCTCCGGTGGGATCGCCCTTGAGGGTCAGTGTGGTAGCCACCCTGTTGGTCTGATCTTGAGGGAGGAGCAGGATGAAGGTTCCGGGATTTAATTCATTGGTCGCAGGAGCGGTTCCGCCAGCGGGCTGGCGGTCTTCAGGAAGAGGGGAGCCTCCGTTGGTGCCGGGTCCTTGGGAAACGATCAGGTCCACCTTGGCGAATGCGATTTCATCGTCACTCCTGGCTAGTTCCCTTTCTCCGTAATAGACCCCCATCTTGCTTTTTGACGAGTTGGTGGAGGTGATTTTGCCGGTTCGGATGTTCGTGCTTTCAGGGGTATTGTTGGTCACTGATAGTTCACCCGAGAGCGGCTTGACCGAATATGGGCTCATGCTCACGCGTCTTCCGGTGATCGATCCAGTGACGGTGTAGGTGATGGGTGAGGTGCCATCAGCATATTGCATCCGTTGGTCAAAGCTCCAACTGAAGACGGGGATGTCCGCTTGGGCAATGCCCGTAGCCTCCCCAGAGATGATACTGGGGCTGCCTCCGCTCCCTCCGCCTCCGCTGCCAGTTTCGACCCACTCGGCGGTTACGGTTGCCGTGGTGGTGCCGGGTGAGTTACCTGCGTTGCAGGCGTGCAGGGAGGAGTAATTCCCTCTCCAGATGATGGAGCCGGGAGGGCTGCTG
>CANKJN010000025.1 GCA_947482345.1 Spartobacteria bacterium | reverse complement strand
CGTCCATCACCACTTTATCCCAACCACTTTTACCTTCCACTTGCCTCCTCTATGGGATGGCTGTGTTTGAATATGCATTGTATAGTGATATGTTAACTAGCAGATACTCCTTTCTGAAAAAATTGCAAGTTTTTGGATGAGTGGTGTTTGCGTTTTGATGACGAACCACATAATTTCAACGTATGAAGAAGCGGGTTACAAAAATCTTAACGGGGTTCCGATTGGATCCCCGTTTGAAGGTTCTTGCTGTTCAGGCCGCGGCTCAGGAAAACCGTTCCCTCTCGAACTACATCGAGAACCTCATCCGCAAGGATGTGGAGGAGCGAGGTCTCCTGGTCCCGCAGACCAACGGTAAGAAATAGGGTCTGGTACCTTAATATTCTCAGGCAGATGAAGTTTACACGGAGTGTGTATTCATGAGATTTGCGTTATATATAACGCTTAGATATATTTTGTGCATATAATTTTCCAATAATTGTAAGTTTATGGCATCCCATTGTTTACGAGTATCCGAAAATGTCTTAAACAAGGGCGATGAAACAATTGGCTGCCAAAAAGAAATCGGAGACTAAAATCCTAACGGGATTCCGCATTCATCCTGAAATCAAGGCCCTGGCAGTAGTGGCCGCAGTGCAGGAAAACAGATCCTTCTCGAACTACTTGGAAAATCTCATCCGTAAGGACATCGGCTCCAAAAACCTCGTTTCCAAGAAGCCCAGGAAGTAGGGAACCGCCAGGAATAGCGATACCTATTGGTATATTGGTAGCCGGTATCACTCCACGGTGACGCTTTTGGCCAAATTGCGCGGCTTGTCCACATCGCATCCGAGTTCCACGGCGATGTGGTAGGCGAAGAACTGGAGGACGATGGAGGTCAGGATCGGTGTCAGGATCTCGGGCGCATCGGGGATGAGGATGAGGTCGTCGCAGAGTTTTGCGAGTTCTTCGCTCCTCCCCTCCGTTCCGATGGCGATGATGGGTCCGCCGCGGGCCTTCACCTCCTCGATGTTGCTGAGGTTCTTGGAAAAGAGGGTGTCGTGAGGGGCGATGAAGACCGAGGGTGTCTCCGGGTTCACGAGCGCGATGACGCCGTGCTTGAGTTCGGCGCTGGGATGGCCGCTGGCGGCGATGTAGCTGATCTCCTTGAGTTTGAGCGCACCCTCGAGGGCGACGGGGTAGTTGTACTGCCTCCCGAGGAAGAGCATGACCTTGGCGTGGGCGTGGCGTTTCGCAACGCGTTCGATCACCGGCTCCAGCTTGAGCACTTGCTCGATCAGTGACGGCAGCGCCTCCAGTTCCTCGATGATGCGTCCCCCCGCGGCGCTCGAGAGATTGCGGATCCGGCCCAGCAGCAGGGCGATCAGGACCAGAATCGTCACCTGGGAGGTGAAGGACTTGGTCGCCGCAACGCCGATCTCGGGTCCGGCATGCATGTAGACACCGCCGTCGCTCTCCCTCGCTATGGTGCTGGCCACATTGTTGCAGATGCCGAGTGTGCGGTGTCCCTTGCGCCTGCTCTCGCGCATCGCGGCGAGGGTGTCGGCTGTCTCGCCGCTCTGACTGAGCACGAAGACCAATGTATCCTTGGTCATGGGGAGATTGCGGTAACGAAGCTCGCTGGCGTACTCGCACTCGGTCGGGATCTGGGCCAGATGCTCGATGAGATACTCGCCGACCATGGCGGCATGGAAGGCGGTGCCGCAACCGCTCAGAACAATCCGCTCGACGGCGCGAAGCTCCGCGTTGCTCATGTTGAGGCCACCCAGCTTGGCGGTCGCCTCCTCGTGGGAGAGGCGGCCACGCATGGCGTCGGCGACCGTCCGGGCCTGCTCGTGGATCTCCTTGAGCATGTGGTGGGGATATCCGCCCTTGCCGGTGTCCTCCTCGGTCATCTCAACCTTGGTGACATGGCTGGCGGCGCCCTCCCCCTGCACGGTGGAGAGGGTGAATCCCTCCGCGGTGATCAGAGCGATCTCGTAGTCGTTGAGGTAGACGACGTCGCGGGTGTGGGCGACGATCGCGCTGACATCACTGGCCAGGAAATACTCTCCCTTGCCGATGCCCAGCACCAGCGGACTCCCCCGTCGCGCCCCGATGATGAGTCCGGGGAATTCGGAATGGATGACTGCGATCCCGTAGGTGCCGGTGACCTTAGTGAGAGCTTCTCGCACCGCGTCGACCAGCACCTCCCGCGTCCGCACGGCGGAGCGGTCGAAGGCACGGCCGATCAGGTGGGCCAGCACCTCGGTGTCGGTCTGGGAGAGGAAGCGGTGCCCCTCCCCCTCCATCATGGCACGGAGGCTGGCGTAGTTCTCGATGACCCCGTTGTGCACGAGGGCGAGCTTTCCCGAACGATCCTGGTGGGGGTGCGCGTTTTCTCTGGTCACTTTCCCATGGGTCGCCCAGCGGGTGTGGCAGATGCCGGTGGTCCCGCCGATCGGGTTTCGGGCAACGGCTTCCACGAGCTTGTCGATGCGACCGACCTCCTTGCGGATCGAGATCACCCCCTCCTCCAGGGTGGCGATCCCGGCGGAGTCATATCCGCGGTATTCCAGTCGGCGAATCCCATCAAGCAGGATGGGGGTGGCCTCGGCTCTACCGACATATCCTACGATTCCGCACATGGGTGTGTTCCTGAACCTAGCCTCGCCTCCCCGCAGGCTCCTTTCTATAGGTCAAAACGCTTACCTTTACCCCGGATTATGCAATGGAGCGAGGTTAACAGATTCGGATGCTTCACCGGAATGGTCAGTCCATGTGGAGTTAAAATGTGAAAGCGTTAGAAAGTTAAAAAGGTGTTCAAGTCAGAGGCCGAATCGGACTCATACAGGCACCTTTTGACAGCACTTTTCCCACCATCCCTCTCCCGAATCTCGAGTCATGGCTCTCCCGGATCCACTTTGTAACATTTTCACTTTTTAACTCTTTTAACACGGCTTCCTATTTTTTCAGGGATTCCCAATTCAGATTCTGGATTTACCAATGAGCCCACTCCCCCCGAAAGTGACTGACAAAGCGGCGATCACCCCGCAAAATAACGGACGGATCACCTCTTTTTCCAAGATGCAACACAAGCATGTCATCGCCCCCGCAGCCCGCACCCTTGCCATCATCATGGGAGGAGGAGCGGGAACGCGACTCTTCCCCCTCACCAAGGACCGCGCGAAGCCGGCGGTTCCGATCGGAGGCAAATACCGCCTCGTCGACGTGCCCATCAGCAACTGCCTGAACTCCGGCATCCGCGGCATCTATGTGCTGACCCAGTTCAACAGCACCTCGCTGCACCGGCACATCAACGCCAGCTACAAGTTCGACAACTTCAGCCACAGCTTCGTGGAGATCCTGGCGGCCCAGCAGACACCCGAGGGCTCCACGTGGTACCAGGGAACTGCCGACGCGGTCCGGCAGAACCTCCGCACCTTCCTGGAGGGGAACCACGACTACTTCATCATCCTGTCGGGGGATCAGCTCTACCGCATGGATTATCGGGATGTGCTCCTGCAGCATATCGAGGGGGGTGCCGACCTGACGATCGCCTGCATCCCGGTGAACCGCGAGTCGGCCACGGGATTCGGCATCATGGAGGCCGATTCGCAGCAACGGATCACCCGCTTCGTCGAGAAACCGACAGATGGAGCCGTCCTCTCCGAACTCCGTATGAAGCCCGAGGTGCTCCGCGATCTGGAAGAACCCGACCAGCAGGAACTCTACCTCGCTTCGATGGGTATCTATGTCTTCAACCGCAAGGTGCTGGCCGACTGCCTCGACAACACGCTCGATGACTTCGGCAAGAACATCATCCCCTCCACGATCGGCTCGCGCAACGTGCAGGCCTACATCTTCCGGGGTTACTGGGAAGACATCGGCACGATCCGCTCCTTCTTCGACGCCAACCTCAACCTCTGTGATCCCAAGCCCCAGTACAATTTCTACGCCCCCGGGGCCCCGATCTACACCCAGTCACGCTTCCTCCCCGCCAGCGTGATCGAGGAGACGGTCGTCGACCGCGCCATGATCTCGGACGGCTGTCAGATCCGCTCTGCCAGGCTGGAGCGCTGCATCGTCGGCATCCGCAGCTTCATCAATCCGGGAGCCCGCCTCCGCAACACCATCGTCATGGGTTCCGATTACTTCGAGAGCGACATGGGAGGCACCCCCGCCGGAGAGATCCCCATCGGGATCGGACGCGACTGCGTCATCGAGGACGCGATCATCGACAAGAACGCCCGCATCGGCGACGGCGTGGTCATCACTCCCCACGACAAGGATGCCAACTCGGAGGGTCCCGGTTACTACATCCGCGACGGCATCGTCGTGATCCCTAAGAACGCCGTCATTCCGTCGGGAACGCGGATCTGACACGGGCCGTAGGCGTTTTCGCCGCAGGCTTTGATCACCAAGAGACCTTCATCCTGACTTCCCCTTTCCTCATCCTCGATCCTTTTCCCATGTTCCGAACCTTCCGCACCTTCCGCCTCCTCTCCCTGCTGGGAAGCCTTCTGCTGCTCACCGGATGCCTCTTTGATAATCCCCCATCGGGCCCCTCCCAGAGCATCGATACCTGGCTTGTCGGCCAGTGGGAAACCAAGGACAAGTCGGGGCACACCTGCAGGACGGTCGTCGCACCAGCCTCCTCCAGCCACTACCGCATCTCCCTCTCCGGCCTCAAAGGCGGTACCCAGGATTTCGACGCCTGGATCGGCAGGGTCGACGGTTTCTCCATCCTGATCCTCAAGTCGCTCAACGAAGGACCCTCCGTTGGGAAATACGCGCTCTTCCATTACGAACTCATCTCCCCGGCCATGCCCGAACCCGGAAACATCGGTGCCACGAGAATCCGCCTGAGCGAACTCCAACTCGACGAGTCGTGCCGCTCCCTCGATTCCTACAAACTCCGCGCCGCCATCCGGCAGGGACTCAAGGAGGGAACCCTGCTTGCCCCCTACGACGTGGTTGCCGATCGGAAGGGCAAAACGGTGGAGACCCCCGGTAGCGTCATCTGGACCAAGACCGGCGGCGTCACCCTCAGCGGCGAGACGTTCTGATGCCGGGCAAAAGCCCGGCAAGGTTGATAGACTGAAGACTTTTAGGCTGTTAGCCTTTGAATCATTTCCCATCCTGATTGTTTCTGACCCAATAGTCTAAACGCCTTCAGCCTAAATCCCTTTCCTATATGTCCAAACCAACCACCACCGACAACCGCATGGAGAAGATCGTCAGTCTCTGCAAACGCCGGGGCTTCATCTACCAGTCCTCGGAGATCTACGGAGGCATCGGGGGGTTCTGGGACTATGGGCCGCTCGGAGCGGAGTTGAAGCGGAATCTCCGCGACACCTGGTGGCGCGCGATGACCCGGGACCGGGACGATGTCGTCGGTCTGGATGCCACCATCATCATGCATCCCTCGGTCTGGAAGGCCAGCGGCCACGTCGACACCTTCGCCGACATGATGCGCGAGTGCACCATCACCAACAAAAGGGTCCGTGCCGACCATGTCGAACCGCAGGGAGGTTCGGTGATCCGCTTCACGGGAGCCAAGGCGCCCAACGGATGGATCCTTGATCGCACCCTCTCGGTCCTCATGAAGCAGGGTGAGCATATCGAGAGCTTCCGCAAGCGTGTGAGACTGCTGGTCTCGCAGAACGCCGGGTCCTCGGCGGGCAAACCGGAGGAGATCGAACTGCTGGGCGAGGAACGGACCGAGGTCGTCGAGGGCTCCGTCGATTTCCACCCGGAGACGGGGGGGTTACTCAACGAGTCGCGTCCCTTCAACCTCATGCTCCGCACCTATGTCGGCCCCACGGCCACGGAGGATGACATCGCCTACCTGCGCCCCGAGACGGCCCAGGCTATCTTCGCCCAGTTCAAGAATGTCTGCGACTCCTCGCGCGTGAAGGTCCCCTTCGGGATCGGCCAGATCGGCAAGGCCTTCCGCAACGAGGTCACGCCGAAGAACTTCACCTTCCGCTCCCGCGAGTTCGAGCAGATGGAGCTGGAGTTCTTCATCAAGCCGGACGAGGCGGTGAAGCTGATCCATGGCTCCGTGGCCTCCTGGAGTGAGGGAGCCGACCTGGGCGAGCCCAAGCCGAACTGGGGCTGGGAGATGTGGCACCGCTACTGGGTCGCCCAGCGCACCGCCTACTACGCTTCGATCGGTCTCGGCGCCGATGATCTCGACTACTACTGGCAGTCGAAGGCCGACCTGGCCCACTACGCGCGGGCCTGCGTCGACATCCTCTTCAAGTTCCCGTTCGGTACCGACGAACTCGAGGGGATCGCGGCACGCGGCAGCTTCGACCTGACCCAGCACCAAGCCCACTCGGGCAAGCAGTTGGAGTATTTCGACGAAGAGCTCAAGACGGCCTGCGATGCCATGACCGCAGAGCAGAAGGTGGCCTTCACCGAGGAGGCCTACGCGGCTCGCAACAATCCCGACACCACATGCGAGGAGGTTGCGGCCTTCTGCGAAAAACTCTTCAAGGGACTCTACGTCCCCCACGTCATCGAGCCCTCGGCCGGCCTCGACCGGTTGGCGCTGGCCATTCTCTCGAATGCCTTCGAAGAGGAGACCGTCACCGACGAGAAGGGTAAGAGCGAGGTCCGCACGGTCCTTCACTTCCATCCGCGCATCGCCCCGATCAAGGTCGGCATCTTCCCGCTGCTTAAGAACAAGCCCGAGCTTGTGGCCAAGGCCCGCGAGATCGTCGCGTTGCTCCGTCCCCACATGAGCGTCTTCTACGACGAGACGGGAGCCATCGGACGGCGTTACCGCCGCCAGGACGAGGTGGGAACACCCTTCGGCGTCACCATCGACTTCGAGACCCTTGGTGAGGAGAAGCCGGAACTGAAGGACACCGTGACCCTGCGCGAGCGCGACTCGATGCAGCAACGCCGCATTCCCATCGCGGATCTCCTCCCGTTCCTGCTCGGGAAGATTTTGTGATTCCTAAAAGGCTGTTAGACTGAAGACTATTGGACTGTTAGGTGCTGCAGACTGCAGAACCGAACCACAACGCAGAGCACCCTGAGACTGACCAGTCGGAGAACAGGTTTTAACTTTCCAACCTTTTCACTAGTGCATCCAGTTCTCCCTCGGCGAGTTGGGTGCGAATCGACTCTCCCTGCTTCACCTGTCCTGACGAGGTGATGACCTTCCCTTCGGCATTGCGGGTGATGCTGAATCCCCGGGCGAGGGTCGCCTCGGGATTCAGGGCCGCAAGGGCCGCGCTCACGAGGTTCATCCGTCCCTTGTCGCGTTCCAAGCGGCGAGCCATCATCGTGCCGAGTTGCTCCCCAAGGATTGAGATTTTCTGACCCGCATGGAGCAATCGGTGGCCGGGGTGGGCCGAGGCCATCTGTGCCGCACGCCGCGCGATCATCGCGGAGACCTGCTCCGTCCGCCGCTCCATTGTCCCGGCGAGAAACTCCTCGATCCGGTCGCTCGTTTGTCTTGCCTCTTCGACCCTGCGCAACTGGTCGCGGAAGAGCGAAGAAGAGGCCAGCCGCTGCTGCACGGCGTGATGGAGTCCCGTCCTTGCCAGCGCTTCCCGCCCGATCCGGGCCACAAGCGACCGCGAGCGTTCCAGAAGTTCCGATCCCTCCGCGGCGATCAGCTCCGCGGCGGCACTCGGAGTCGGGGCCCTCAGATCGGCCGCAAAGTCGGCGATCGAGAAGTCGATTTCGTGTCCGACGGCGCTCACGACGGGAACCGGAGAGGCCACGATCGCACGTGCCACCGCCTCCTCGTTGAATTCCCAGAGATCCTCGAGGCTGCCACCGCCACGAGTGACGACGATGAGATCGACAGGACCGATGACGCCACTTCCTGCGGCAAGCTCCGTGATGGCGGCGGCTATTTCCGCGGCGGCACCCTTCCCCTGGACCCGCACAGGGTTGATCACGACGCGAAGTCCGGGATGACGGCGATGAAGCACCTGGAGAAAGTCATGGATCGCCGCTCCCGTGGGTGAGGTGACGACCCCGATCCGTCGGGGAAATCGTGGCAGCGTCCTCTTGCGTGACTGATCGAAGAGACCTTCGGCGGCCAGTCGGCGCTTCAATTCCTCAAAACGGGCCTGGAGCAACCCCTCCCCCTTCGCCTGAACGACCCTGACCACGAGCTGATACTGACCTCGTGGCTGGTAGACACTGATCTGCCCTTGAAGCTGAACCTGAAGCCCATCGCGGAGAGCCACCTTCTGACCAGAGGCTGTCCGGGCAAAGAGGACGCAGGAAAGCTGCGATTCCTCATCCTTGAGGGTGAAGTAGGAGTGTCCCGAGGACTGGCGGCGAAGATTGGAAATCTCCCCCTCCACCCAGACCGATCCGATCCCCTCCTCCAGCACGCCGGAAATCCGGCGGGTCAGTTGGGCAACGGTCAGGACATTCGGGAGCTGGGAGTTGGCAGTTGGCAGCTGGGAGTTGGGAACCAAGCCGGTGGGAACCGGAGCGGAAGACTGCGGCAAAGCCGCAGCCCGAAGGGCGACACCGCTTGCCGGGCGGCAAGTGCCGTCAACTGGGAGCTGGGAGCCGGGGTCTGGGAGCTGGATTTCCTCAGCACGGGTGATTTCCGGGGAATCCGCAATCTTCGCGGCTGATGGTGCTTCCGCTTTCCGTGGCAGGACAGGTGCCATGTCGAATCCCAACTGCAACTCTCCCTCCTTGGAACGGCGCGCCATGCTCAGGAGAGTTGTGCGCGCAGTCCCGCAAGAAGCTTCTCCAGCCTCTTCGGGATCTCGACCTCTTCCAGGAGCATCTGACGCACGCGGGAATCGGCCACCAACGTCGAGGCCACCAGATCGGTGATGACCCCGATGTTCGTGATCTGGTTGAGATAAGCCTCGAACTGGGAGGGCAACTCAATCCCCTGTTCCTTGAACCTGGCACAGAGCGCATGGAGCTGAGTGACCCTTGACTCGATGTTCTCCTGATCGCCTTCCCTGCTTTGAACAGGCTCGATCCGAGCGATGCGGAAGGGCTCCGTCTGCTCCCACCCGGTGAATCGCACGCGACTCACACCCTGCAGGATCAGGTTGGAGGTGCCGTCCTCGTTGCGGATGCAGGCCCGTACCAGACCGGCCCCCGCGATCGGCTCGACCTCCCGCTCCTGCTTGTCACGGGGCATCGCCATGGCAAGCATCCGGCAATCACCCAAGGCCTCCTCCAGCATCAGGCGGTAGCGCGTCTCGAAAATGTGAAGGGGCAGGAGGGCGTTGGGGAAGAGCGTTACACCGGGCAGCACCATCACCGGCAGGGTGGCCGGGAGCTCGGTCGATTGTTCCCCGTTCATGGGTTGACGTTATGCGCTCCACTCCGTGGCATAAACCTCAAAAACCGCCTTCACTGAAATCGGCAAACTCCCCCGCCAGAATCGCACTTTCTGGTGGACGATCGGAGTGAGAGATAGCATTCTTCACCACTCTCATCCTCGGATGAGCCAGATCCGGGTAGGTACCGAAGTGGCCAAACGGGGCGGACTGTAAATCCGCTGGCTTACGCCTTCAGTGGTTCGAATCCACTCCTGCCCATTCTTTTTTGAAGGTTTCTTGGCACTCATACTTGCACAACTCTTGCACAATGGGTTGCAAGCAGCCCTTGCAAAGGGATTCAGACTGTTCCGCAGGGTTTCGTAATCGACTTGGAAGAATCCATGTGCGGCTCTACCAGTCCCTCATACTTGTCGTAGGCGGTACTTACGACAGATACGCCTTCTCTATCAGATCTCTGTCAA
Organism: Spartobacteria bacterium; assembly: GCA_947482345.1. Classification (GTDB taxonomy): domain Bacteria; phylum Verrucomicrobiota; class Verrucomicrobiia; order Chthoniobacterales; family UBA6821; genus UBA6821. Next base: position 18,975 of record CANKJN010000025.1, on the reverse strand, counting down.
GACGGTGCTCGGAGTGACGCTTACCCCTTTTTTCTACATTCCTGCTTTGCATGCCGGGCCGTTGCCGCGCCTCCGTTACGTTGGGGCGAGAAACTCCCTTAAACCCAAAATATGCATTAGGAACTCGAATCCGAGAAGAGGAGAGGGGTTAAAAGGTTAGAATCGTTACAAGGTTAGACCCAAATCTTGTATTTGAAAGCCTGTAGTAGGGAAGGGCGTTACACCAACCTGGTGAAGATCGAAGAATCATCAGTAAATTCTCCAGAAGGAGAACTGAATGTTGTAGTTGCTTATCGGATAGATGGTTGTGTCGAATGATTTCTAATGCTTTGCATTAGAACCGGTCATCTTCAAAACCTTGAATGCAAATTCTGTGATAAAAGGTGGATCCGAGATAACTGGGAGCTAAAGCCCCTTTTTAACGTTCTAACATTTTCACGTTTTAACTGCGCCTGGACTCACCATTCGGGTGAGGCATCCGAATCTGGCAACACCGCTCTATTGCATAATCCGGGTTAAACTTCAACTACCGTTCCCAACCCACCACTGCCTCCACTTCGCTGGAGCCCATTTTGAGTGTAGGTAGATCAGGGCAGCCAGGGCCACGATCCAACTGAGCGTGCCAAGAGCGAGACAGAGGGAGTACCAAGCAGGAGCCTTGAACTGGAAGGTCACTTCATGGGAGCCGGGAGGAACGAAGGTGGAGAGGAGGGCGGCTTCGGCGCGGGTCGTCTGAGCGGCCTTGCCATCGATCGTCACGGTCCAGTCGGGGTGATAAGCCTCGGAGACCACGAGCCATCCTGAGACAGTCGGCGGGAGCTGATAGCTCATCCGCTGATAGTCATCCATGCGGTTCCCGACAAGAGGCACGCGAGCGAGTGGCTGACCCGCTTTCCCTTGATACTGGGCCAGCAACTCGATCTGGTTCGGCCCCTTGGCCATCCCTGCAAATCCCGGCATGTTGCGATCCACTCCCACCGTCTCCACTGTGATGAGATTCTGCGGGAGGAGCTGCAGCGTGGCAGGCGCCATGGCGTAGGTCTCTGGCGGCAGTGCCACGAAATCTTTGGCCAGGAATGCCGGATAGAGAGCAGTTGGATTGGCGAGCACCGCGAAGTAGCGGTTCTCGAAGGCCACCGGATAGACCGAGCGGAAGAAATCCTGCATCTGCTTCGGCGAGAAAGGATCCTCCTTGTCGAGCAGGATGTAGGCGACACCGGCGAGATTCATGTAGCTGCGGATCGCATCACCCGAGGCATTACCCGCAACCTCCAGATGCCGCACCCACTTCAGCTGGAAATGGCGAAGAAGCGCTTCGGAATCCAATGCTCGCCCGGCCTTCTCAGGAAGCGTGAGGTAAAAATACCGTCCACTCAGCGGATGAACCCTTCCCTCGATTGGCGCCGTCTTGAGGAAAGATGCTGCCTGATCAAACTCCGTGAAGATTTGACGATCCATCCCGCGGGTCCAGTAAGCAGAGTGGATCGGGTAGAGTTCCACCAGCATGAGAAGGCCCACCGCGATCGCAAGCGGCTTGCGCCATCCTTCGCTGATCACCTCCGTGAAGAGCATCCAGAAAGCCATCCCCACCGCTGCGGAGAGACAACAGAATCCACCCACACTCCAGAATGACTCGGGCGCACGGATATCCTTGAAGAGCGGAAAAAACTCGGCAATCCGGAAGACCGGAACCGCCAGCACGAACAGGGTGATCAAGGCGGGCACCCATGTATTCTTGGGAAGGAGTTGCGAAGCCGTCCGGAAGATCAGCCACCCGATCCAGACCAAAGAGAGCCAGAGAAGGGGAATCGAGGTATCGGGAATCCCTTGGGAGGTTTTGAGCGTATTGATATGCCCAAGGAGGATCCCGTCAGGCCCAGAGGCAAACCAGATCGAGAGCAACCAGCATCCTGTCAGAATGAGGAACCAACGTCCCAGTTGCGTTGCCCGCCATTCTGCCAGAGAGGAGAGCGAGAGCGCAAAGGAGAGGGCGGCCAGCGGGATCAATCCGATCTGGAACATCTGGGCATCCCCCATCAGTTCCGGACTCCCACGCGTGAAGAATCCCCAGAGATCGATCCAGAGCAATGGCGTCTTGAAAGCGTAGTGGTGCTTCCATCCATCAAGCGGGTCAAAGAGGAATCCCGCCGCAAACGCGAACTCGCGGGAGGCGGGCAGGAGGATCATGACGCCCGCCGCGAAGGCAACCAAAATACTGAAACCGTATCCAACGAATGCCCTGCGGATATTTGTTCGATTGAGTCTCAAGACCTCCAATGTCCAGAGCAGGAACATCGGCGACATGACGACTGCTATTTTGGTGTAACTCAGCGCCAGCGCTGCAGCGGCAAGCCCCAAGCCCACGATCTCACGCGGCGAGCCTTCTTCCGCAACAGTCAGAATTCCCCGCAAAATCAGGGGGGTGAAGACAAAGCAGAGCCCCACCGTCCAGTGCTCGTAGATTCCTAACGCGACGTGGAAAGAAGGTAGGGTAATGTAAACCAGTGAAATCCAAGCCGAAAGGCTGCGACTGGCTCCCATGGTTCGCGCAAAGAACGACATTGTGAGGGCACTTGCCGGTAAGAAGCTTAAAATCAATATCTTCTGAGCCACAAATGCCCCAACCAGCCATGATAATAATTCAATAACGACTATCGATGCCATGGATGCCACCGCGGTGGCATAATGGATTAAGAGCGTACCTCCCATCATGTAATTTGGAGACCAACCGCCGTGCGGTGATTTCATAAAATCCCAGAGCTTTCCAGTATCACCGAAAAGTTCCTCTCGTGACGGAGCTTGCAAAAGCCATCCTAGGGCAATGGTCAGAAAGAAGATCCCGGCTGCCCAAAATGGCCAGCGGATCGTTGTGGAAGCCGAAGGGGTGTTATTCTTAGATGACATATTTAGATTGATTAAGAGAAACCATGGAGATCATGAGGAAAGACTCACAGGGATAAAAGAGATGAAGGGGATTGGTCAAACACCGACAAATCAGTTTTCCCCATCCTTCATGTTCTCCATGTTCTCCATGCGCTTTATGCTCTTCATGGTGAAATCTGCCTCAAAAATTAATCCGTTCCTTCTCCACCACCAGCGGACGCTTCAGCACCTGCGTGTGAATCGCCCCGATATACTCTCCAAGGATTCCGATGAAGAAAAGTTGAACCGAAGCGAAGAAGAAGAGACCGATCACCATCGGCGCGGTTCCAACCGCAAAGTTCTGCCAGAAGAGGAGCTTGTAGACCAGATAGCCGATCGCCACGAGCAGGCTTAGAAGTGCCGTGGCAAATCCGAGCATGGCGGCAAGCCTCAGAGGCACCTTGGAAAAGTTGGTGATCCCAAGCATCGCCATATCATAGAGCGTGTAGAGGTTATTCTTGGTGAATCCTCTTGTCCGCAGTGGTTGATGGTAGGAAACCCTTTCCACCGGGAGCCCAATCTCAGCAATCAGACCTCTAAAGTACGGATAAGGATCCCCCAAAGATCGACAATATTTGATGATCGCAATGTCATAGAGCCCAAAGCCTGTAAAATTCTGGATGGTTCTGACATCCGCAAGTCCCTCGACCAAGCGGTAATAGAACCTTCGCACCGCAAAGAAGAGAAGTGACTCATCACTGGAGTCCTTGATTCCCACAACAGCTTTTGCTCCCTCTTCCCACTTTTTGACAAAATCGGGAATGAGTTCGGGAGGTTCCTGGAGGTCAGAGGCAAGGAAGATCACTGCATCGCCGCTGCCTTGAAGAATTCCGTGATAAGGGGAGCGGATATGACCGAAGTTGCGTGCATTCAGGATGACCTTCAGTCGGGGATTTCCAGCCGCCAGTTTCCTCAGAATCTCCTGGGTGCCATCCGTGGAGGCATTGTCGATGATGATGTGCTCGTAGTCATACTGCGGCAACGTCGACATGACCTTAGTTACTCGCGCCACAAGATCCTCCACATTGCCCGCTTCATTAAAGCAGCCTGAGACGATGCTGATTTTTGTCATGGTATTCAGGATTGGGATAGGGGATGAAAATCCTTTAGAAGAAAGGTGGAAAGAGCGATATGATCGTTAAACACAGCGACGGCTTGTTGCAAGTCAGCTGCTTCCAGTGTGGTGGTGAGCGCTACGCACGGAAAGCCCCCTTTCTTTGCAGATTCAATACCCAGAGGGGCATTCTCTACGACCAGCGAATCTTCAGGACTCACACATAATATTGCGGCAGCTGTAAGATACGGTTCAGGGTCTGGCTTTGTTCTACGAACATCATCGCTTGTAATGACAGCAGTGAAGAGCTTGTGATTCTCTTTTGGAAGAAATTGCTCGACCCGTATTTTGGAGGCCCCGGTAACTAAGGCAAGCCGCACCCCTCCCTGATACAACGTGTGAAGCAACTCGGGTATGCCAGGATAGATGGAAGCTTGGCCAGCAATTTTACGCATGAATTTTTCCTTCCGATCCATGATCTCCAAATCCTTTTCCGAGGACACACCGTGCACTTGGCACAGCATCCGAGAAATCAGAAGAGGCCCCCTCCCCTCCATAAGAAAATATTGCCGTCGGGTTATATCGACTCCCTCAGGAGAGAAAGCGGCATGCCATGCCAGATAGTTATACTCCGGAGTGCTGGCAAGTACCCCATCGTAATCAAAAAGAATAGCCTTGGGGTATCCCTTAAGGAAAATCATATTAGTCGAGTAAGCGGAGGAATTCCCAATTTCAAAGCCCAAGAATCAAATTGCTCCAAAAGTGACAACTCCACAGGAATACCTTTTTTCGAACGGGTTTCTTCAGCAAGGTATTCTGGTTCTCCTGGGTAATGGATTTTCTCATTACCACCCTTTACTTCGTTGATTGCAGCTCCGATAACACGAGGCAGCATCGCTCCACCCGGAAATCGTGAAAGATCAACAGCCATCATCAGTGAACCCAGATTGCGGTGTTTTTCCAAAGACGCATACATTGGCGTAATATGGGGACCAAAGGGCATTCCATTAAGCGGCCCGCATAACATGTCGATCAGAAATGCCAGTGCATAGCCTTTGTGTTCAGCCATGGGATTCACGGCAGTAATATCTTCGGGCTTGGAGGTTTTATTGCCCAAAGCATCGACTCCCCAAGATTCTGGCACTTCGGTGCAGTCGCGACGAGCGTTCATAATTCTATTCCAAGGAATAACACTCGTAGCCATATCAACACATAGCGGTCTTTTTTGATCCTCGGAAGGGAGGGCAATAGAAATGGGATTGGTGCCAAAGAAAGCCTTATCGCCCCCAAACGGCACCACGAAGGAATCGGAGTGGGTAAAGGCAATGCCAATACACCCCCGACGAGTTGCCTGTCTCGTATAGAGACCGATTGCCCCACAATGGGAGGAAGCACTGACGCCCACAACTCCGGTACCGGCTTCCAAGGCCAAATCGATTGCCCTATCCATGGCATGTCTACAGACTACAATACCCAAACCATGATCTCCATCCACATGACCAGTTGCGGTACCGGTGGAGTTGAACATCATGTTTGGCGTCGCTGTAATCGAACCGCTCTCCAATCTGTTAAGATAATGGGGAAGCCGCGCTATGCCGTGGGAATCAATCCCCCACAGGCTTGTCTGTAATAACGCCTCAGATACCTCAACGGCGTTGTGCGAGGGGACCCCGGCTTTCTGTAAAGCAATCTGCATCCAAGAAGAAATTGCTTCGCCAGGAACAAGCAAGTGATCAGCTTGTATATTCATTTAAGGAGGGGTTCACACTTATAGCTCATCCTTGATGGTGGGAATAATCATATTTGATCGGAACTCATCCCTTGGAAGCAAAGGGAAGAGATCCTCCAGTGGTGGAGAAACTAGTCTTCCATCCGGCATTTGTTTGAATGATGTTTTGGGAACAAGTAGTTGATCTGGATCCATCATGATCTCGCAAAGCACAGGGCCTTCCGTATCTAAAACGGCCCGTATTGTTGATCTCACCTCTTCAATAGCTTTCATTACAAATACCTTCAAACCATAGACCCCAGCGATTTTATTCATATCAGGAAAGCTTACACCACTCTCCCCTCCTGATCCCGAAAAGGATCCCTTAAAAAGTGCCTTCTGAGTATGACGTATAGTCAGGTAGCCACTATTGTTCAGTAAAAATATCTTAATCGGAAGTCTGTGGTGCCTAATCGTTTGAAGCTCCTGGAGGTTCATCTGAATCGACCCGTCACCGGTTATAAGTATCGTTCTTTTTTTTCCTGCACCAATGCATGCACCAATAGCTCCAGGGAGATCAAAACCCATCTCAGCAAATCCATTGGAAGTGAAGCATGTCTGCCCATATTTGATCCGGAGCGCCTGATGTGTGCAGGTAAAGGATGTTCCACTTGCACCCGGTACAATGACCTCGTCATCACTCAGTTCATCACTCAGGACATCAACGAAAGTGAATGAATTGATTCCGGTTTTCTGTTCCAGATATTCTGGCAACGCAGTCGGGTAGATTTGCCTCCACTTCAAACAACGTTCACGCCAGGGAGATAAAGCTGCATTCGGGAACTCCGCCGCCTTGGTCACACCAAGCATGGCTCGAACAAAATCACCTGCATCCGCACAGATGGGAAGATCTGGACTGATTTCATATTTCTGGATTTCCACAGGGTCAATATCGACATAGATCTTCACTGCGGCCCGACCAAATTCCGAATATTCATAGCCAACCTGCGGTAAAGAAAGACGTGCTCCAATCGAAAGAATGAGATCACTGTTTTGAATTGCAAAATTGGCCCCTCTTTGACCGTATGTTCCCGGGCGACCAACATAAAGTTCATGAGTGCTATCTAGCAGGTCTATTCCATTCCAAGTCGTGCAGACTGGAATACCGAGCCTCTCGACAAGTTGCAGAAACTCCCGCTCCGCTCCAGCGGCCTTGATTCCATAACCAGCAAGAATGATTGGACGCCTTGAGACCCTAAGGAGTTCCAAGCAGCGTTCAGCTTGTTCTTTCAATGATGAAGAGAGGGAGAGATGCTTTCCTTCAGTCTCAGGGTTAAATGATCGTAGGCTGTTGGGGTCTATCTGCGCCCATTGAACATCCATTGGAATATCCAACCAGACAGGGCCGGGACGGCCGGACTTCGCTAAATAGGCTGCCTTCTCGATGTGGTAACGCAGGTCTTCTGCACAGGAAATCATCACGGCGTATTTCGTGACAGGGCGAACCATTTCAACAATATTGATTTCCTGAATGCCCATCTGCCTCAAAGGGAGTTTTCTGGACTCAATCGTATCACGGTATTTAACTTGTCCCGAAATCATTAATAGTGGAACCGAATCTACCCAAGCTGAACACACGCCAGTGATGGCATTAGTTGCTCCCGGTCCTGTTGTTACGAGCGCAACACCGATATTTTTAGTGACTCTTGCGTAACTGTATGCGGCCATACCGCTGGCCTGTTCATGGTGATTGCAAATGTAATCAAGTGTGGAGTGCCGGTGAACGGAATCCAGAATGTGCAGATCACCTGCTCCCGAGACGGTAAAAACATGTCTGACTCCAAGATTATAAATAAACTCTGCAATGTAATCTGATGCTTTCATGAATGATAAGGGTTCGAGGGAAGGATTTGCAGCAACTCAACCGGAGGAATGGATTCTGGACAGGATTCCAAAGGGATTTCTGACGAGGTAATGGCTTCGCCGATATCAGCCACAGTCTGCTTGCCAAAGACCATTCTGCCAAGCAACGGGATACTAACGCCTCCGGGCAACAGTCCATTGTGAAAATCCAACTTTCCCCGAAAAGAGCTATAGCGGAGAGACACTCCCTTAAAATCAAATCTGCCACCTCCATGACGTATCGAGTCAAGTGGCTGATAATCGTATCTCTCTAGCTCCCTAGAATACTGCGTGGAGCTTTCATAAGCCTTCCCAGCTCGTCCGAAAGTATCTCGACATCTTAGTAAATCTCCTTTTAGAGGGGGTGTTTCGACTTCCATCAGAAATACATCCTTCTCTGAAATGGCTTTCGATGAATGAAAAACACAAGGCTCAAGGACTACTGCTTCCCCTTCTTTAAGGTGATAACGGTCATTGATCGTAGAGCATAGTACATTTCCCTGCATGACTATTAATGATGTTCTCTTGCGCGCGTGGCAATGAAGGGAGGTCCCACACCCAGGTTTGAGATGAAGCATCCAAATGGCAACGGAGGAATTCTGAAACCAAAGGTATTCTTCACCCCACGGCTTTGGCACTATGACCCCAGCATAGTCAAAATCATTGGCCTCCTGCGAAGACTCCGTCCGCAAAGCGGACAGATTTTCGAAATCCGAAGTGCCTGGATAAATGCGGGTGACCACGTCTTGTAAGGAGAAGTGTATTTAAGCAGGGACATCGCGGAATTCGTGACCACGATAAGTTGCAATAGTAGCCGCCATCCACTCAGGATTATTTCGGAAATGCGGCGCGGTGACAAAATTGCCATCAATAACCACGCCCGCTTCTTCATAAATCGCTCCTGCATTTATCAAATCGTCCTTGCATCCCGCATAGCAGGTCATGTGACGACCTTTTACGATCCCTGCAGAAATAAGAACCCAAGGGCCATGGCATATGCTGGAGATGAGCTTTCCCGCCCGATCAAATTCGCGAAGGAACAAAAGCACATTCACGATCTGCCTCACTCGATCCGGCGACTCATATCCTCCAGGTACGACAGCAAGGTCGTAATCGCTCTCACAGATGGTCTCGGCATCGACAGTGGCTGGAATGGGAAGCCCCCATTTCCCAGTCGTGTCTTTTTTACCCTTGGTCGCGACCTCAACACGGAATCCCTCCTCCTGGAGACGATAGTACGGATATGCAAACTCTGTGTCCTCGACACCCGCTGCTATAATAATAACGGCATTTTTCATATTTATTATTTTATATTTTATTGGAAAGCCAAGGTCGTTTATTTGCCAAGTATAATCCAGTGACCCTATCGGTATCTCTTTCCGTATCAACAGATTGCCAGTAACCTTCATGGCGAAAAACTGCCAATTGCTTGCTGTTAGTTAATTCATTGAATACACAGCGCTCGAGATTGCATTCGCTTAATACATCAAGGTAGTCAAAAATACTGGGATTCATTACGATAAATCCACCATTCAAATAACGATCTCCACTTGTAAATTTTGTATCAGATGTGTAGGAGCCAACCTCATTCCCCATTAAATCAAAGGTTCCAAAACGACTTGTTGGCTGGACTCCAGTCACAGTGATTGTCTTCCCCTGATTATTGTGATAGTTCCAAAGTTCGTTCAGATCAACATCGCAGAGGCAATCGCTGTAAGTAGTGAAAAACGGTTTGCTATCTAAATAGCGGCGACAACGAGCTATCCTGCTACCGGTCTGCGCGTTTAGCCCCGTATCAACACACTTGATACGCCAGTTATCTTCTGGTCCAGCATGTAAATATTCAATGCGGCTGGAGCCTGCGTCAAACTGTACGTCCTTACCTTCAATATGTTGGTAATAAAAATACCTCCTTATGGCGTCTCCACCTTCGCCAAGTGCCAGGACAAAGTCATTATATCCCTGCGTCGAAAATATTTTCATCACATGCCAGATCAACGGTTTTCCTCCAATCTGTACAAGAGCCTTTGGAATCCTTTGCCGAGTTTCCGCGTCAATTATTCCACGACCACCACATAATATTAACACTTTCATTGCTTGTTTAGTATAATTAGTTGTGTTTTAAAATCAAATAGTCGCGAAAGCTCCCGATTGGCTGAAAATTACTGGATATATAGCGAGCTATTATCTCATCCTGGAGAAATGGCTCGTTAACTGCGGGGCAATTCACGGGAAAGAGAAATAGACCTGTCAAAAATGCCGACCATCCCTTGCCATAAAGATCCTTATCTGCCGCTTGCATATTTTGGAAATATGATCCGGGCACAAGCAGTACATCAGCATTTTTAAGTCCATCGATTTTTTTAGCAACCGTATCGGGTGTGAAGATTCCATCAAAGGGCGGTACAAAATATTCAGGATAATACCTTCCGCTTACTTTCAGGAATCGGTCGATATCCTCGCTCCCGCTTCTTGGGACGGCAATCGAGGGATATTTCAGAAGTTCCAGGAGGTCGGGCGAGAAGGGTAGTCTCTTGGCCCATGTAAACCGATCGTGATTCGGTTCCTTTGCCAATCGGTCTTCCACCAACCATTCGGCAACGCTTATTTCAGCTTGGTGAGCCTTGATCGCTTGCCTGGTCGAGAGGGCGTTCATGATAAGCCCGTCGTAGTGATTCCAGAATGCAATCTGATTGGTTGTAAAAACAATCAGTGCCGCCACAGCAATCACAATCATCCAGCGACGCCTCCCCTCGTAAATCACTGCCCCCAACCCAACGACAAGAATGCCGATGCCATTGCAAATCACATGGCCGGGATCACAACGCCCAAGCACCGCAGGAAGGAAAAGACCCAGACTAAAAAGCAACGAGATATACAGGGGTGCATGGTTGTCATCTCCAGCCCATCCAGCAGCACCCAGACGTGGAAGAACCCAGCATCCCACCAGCAGGATCGACAGGATATACGGCGCGGGGAATATCGGGAAGTTGTAAGCCCCGCCACCGAAGAAAAAGATCATCTTGAAATAACCTGCGCCGAAAATACCAAGACAGGCGGCCAGCGCCGCGACGACTGCAAATGACCGTGAGGCAAGTTGGGGTTCTCCGGCTCTCATATACCAAAGGATGCCCGCCAAACTGCCAATACAGGTCACAAGTCCGATCTCGGGGCCGAGCATTAAGCCTGCAAAGGGAAGAGCGAAAGCAGCCATCCATCCGTTGCGTGCATCCGATAAGCGAAGGGATTGATGAAGGATGCAAATAGCCCAAAGCGGGTAAATGAATCGGAGAGGCGTGTATATGACCCCGAGCGTGATGTTCAGGGAGGCGAGTGTTCCGAAAAGCAGCAGGACACCTCTGGCTCGATCGGAAATGCCAAAGCGCCGCAGAATGGATTCCATAGCAAGGAGACCCAGCGCAAAAAACAGTAGAACCGTCAGAATGTAGGCGGTGTCGATTTTGATCAGGCCAAGGGAGACTTTGCTTAAAAGAAACGGGATCCAAAGCATTGCCGGCCCGTAGCCGTAGTCAAAATCCCGGAAGGGAATACGACCCATTGTCATCATATCCAATCTGGTGAGGAAGTAGGTGGATTCCCCGAAGAAGCCAAAGGGAAGCAGTTGCCACCACCCTCCCACGATGAAGAATGTAAAGGTGATGCAGGCGAGTAGCGTGATGAGCAAACCCTTGGAGCGGTGGGCCGGAGATATGAACAACCCTCGGAAAAGCAGCCGATCGCTAGAGTTCAGAGACGGTATAAACAATCGGGCTAGGAAAAGAGCTCCCAGTGTCAACGCAAGGCCGAGATGGGAGGTGGCATTACTGAAACCAAAGACGTACGACTGGGAGTCGATGGGTCCCTTGACCGGCATATGCCAAGGGAGGATGAAAATCAGAAAGCATGAGATGGGGAGAAGAACGACCAGGAACGCCGTGAACACTTTTCTCTGAGAAGCCGTAAGGGATGTTAGTGTCGTCATTGTCACGAGCGAATCCAGGATGCTGTTTTAAATATCGATTCCTCCAAGGGGATACAAACCTTCAGACCCAGGCCGGTCTTTGCACGGTCGATTGAAGGAACATAGCGGGAGGGTGAAGAGTTGAAGTTTAAAGTTGAATGCTGAACAGATCCCTCCAGCGTTGAGGCCACCGTGTCGGCGAGTTGAGTAATCATGATCTCCTGATCGGAACCGACATTGTAGGGATGGCATGACTCCCCTTTGAAGAGGATGGTCCAAAGCCAGATGGCCAAATCGGCGGCGTAGAGATAGGAGCGGAAGGGGGTGCCGTCTTTAAGCCGGATGGGCTCCCCTCTCATGGCATCGCGGATGCAGTTCCCGATGGCGAAATGGGCATCGAGGGGAAGATGGGGCCCGACGAAGGCGAAGCAACGGGCAATCGTCGCCTCAAGACCATGCTCCCTGTGCGCAATGGCGCAGAGGAGTTCACCGACACGCTTACCCTCTCCGTAGGCTGAATTCGGATCCATTGGATCAGGTGCCCCCTGATAGGTCTCCGGAATATAGGTCATCTCGGGTGGCTGCTTGCCGTAGACCGCTCCTGAACTCACAAAGAGGAAGCGCTTGGCACCAGTCGCCACGGCAAAGTCGAGCGTGTGGCGGGTTCCCTGAATGATCGTGTCGAGCATCTCGGCGGGTGGCACCGGGGCGCTTGATGTCGTGCCTGCATGGATGACGTGGGAAAAATTCCCTGTGGGAAACTCGAAATCCCGAACATCCCCTTTGTGCAGACGGATCGATCCATGATCGGCCAGGTATGGGGCTTTGGCTAAAAACGCCTCCGGATTTCTGGTAAGCCCCACCAACTCTGCGTCGAGCCCGAGTTGCTCATTGGCATGGGCAAATGTCTCGAGCAGCCAGATCCCGAAAAAACCCGTGGCTCCCGTGACGAAGATCCGCCCACCGCGCAATTGCTCCCAAAGCCCACGCGTGTGTGTAAGCACATGCTCAAGATCTTCCTTGGGGTGCGGTTTATTCACAGGGATGAAGGGGATAAAAGGGATGGGGAAAGCTTTGGTTACTTGTTTTTTTACTCTATCCCATTCATCTCCTTCATCCCTGTGAGATGCCATTGTCTCTATCCCTCACGAAGGCCCGGATGATCTCGATCTCGTAGTCCATCATCTCCTTGGTCAGCCCGGGATAGGTTCCCAGAAAGAGTGCCTGATTCATGATGGCATCGGCACCTGGGAATAGGACGCTGATGGTTGAGGAGTCGAGTGGTTGAGAGGTTGACGAATCATGACCAACAACACGGAAGGCTTCGGGGCGGTCTTTGCGGAGTTGGACGAAGACGGGTTGGCGAAGAAGGTTGCCGCCGAAGAACATTCGGTTACCGATCTTCTTCTCGTCCAGATGGCGCGCAAGGTCTGTATGGCTAAAGGGGGCTGATGGCTTTACGCGAAGCATGAATCCGAACCAGGAACATCCGGTCAAACAACCGGATGAGTCCCAGCTAAAGTTGTTGGTAGTTAGTTGTTGGTTGATATTCGACTTTTTCCCTTCTGTTATTGTGCCATCAACTTGCAACAATGAACGATCAACCCTCTTCCATGCGGTGGCATGGGTGGGAAGGCTGAAGTCGAAGACATCTTCAAGGTCGGCAAGCCCGGCGCGCAGGTATTCCCAGTTCCGCGCTCTGGCCTCGATGAAGGCGGGTAGTTTCTTGAGTTGCTGTCGGCCAATTGCTGCCTGTGGATCAAGCGGCTTCAGGTTATAGCCGAGGTGGCTGTAGGTGTATTTATGATCGTAGCCCGGAGGAAGTTCCCCAAGGGTCCATCCGAACCGTTTGCCGCAGGTATCGTCCTTGCCGGAAGGACACCAGCAGTCGCGCCCCCAGTCACGGAAACTCTCCGCATAGGTCTTAAGCGGTGGTCGGGAGACGATATTCACGGCCCCGCCTTCTCCCATGGTCAGGTGATGAGGGGGATAGAAGGACTGGGTGGAGATATCGCCGAAAGTCCCTGTGTAGGCCACAAGCTGGCCATCGATGATGGCGGGCAGCTTGTGGGAAGTTGTTAGTTTCTGGTTGTTGGCTTCATCCAGCGAAAAACCATCAATCGGCAACGAGCAACTATTCTGTTCTGCTGACTTGATGAGGTGATCTAGTCCCAGCTTTTTTGCACGCTCGATCGGCATGGAGTAAGTGCAACCAAGGGCGTCGCAGTTGTCCTCGATGAGCCAGAGATCATGCTTCCGACAGAACTCTAGCACCGAAGCCAAATCAAACGGATTCCCCAGCGCATGGGCGATCATCACGGCCTTGGTTTTTCCGGGAGAAAAGGCCGCCTCCAGTTGATCGGCGCGGATGTTGCCGGTTGCAGGATCATTGTCCACGAACACGGGAACCGAGCCGTTCTGAAGGATAGGTGCCACGGTTGTCGGGAATCCTGCGGCCACCGTGATCACCTCGTCGCCCGGTTTGATGCGCTTGTGGTCCGGAAGCTTGTGGGTGGTTAGCGCGGAGAGCGCGACCAGATTTGCTGAAGAGCCGGAATTGACGAGCAGGGAGTATTTCACCCCAAGGAAGGCGGCCAGTTCCTTCTCGAAGGCCTCCCCCTCCGGGCCAAGCGTCAGCCAGAAATCAAGTGTACTTCCGACAGCCGCCTCCACCTCATCCTCCGTAAAGACACGGCCGGCATAGGGGACCACGGTTTCTCCCGGCACAAAAGCCGCGCGCTCAGGATCACCCCCTGGTCGCTGCGCGGCATGAGCACGGGTGGAGTATTCCCGCGTGAGGCGGAGAATCTCGGATTTGAGTTCAGGAAGGGTTTTATTCACAGGGATGAAGGGGATAAAAGGGATTGCCGATGGAAACGGATGGGTATTATTGGTGCAGTACAGAAAACTCCTTCATCTGTTTATTCCTATGTATTTTTAATCAACCGATTGATGTAACGGCGGTATTCCATTTTTGGGGTTCCAAAATTCAAAATCCAACAGGTTTTGTAGATCCTCTCAAGTAGTTCAGAAGCTGCATCTCATGCTCGTGTGCAATAGCTTTTGCAGACTTGAGTTCAAGAATTAGCAGATCCTCAACCAGTAAATCGATGAAGAATTGGCCAACCGGCCTACCTCGAAACTCAACCGGCAAGCTTACTTGCTGTTCAACTTTGAGCCCCTTCTGCTCAAGGGCGATAAACAGAGCGTTCTCATAAACGCTCTCTAAAAACCCTATCCCCAACTCATTCGATACATCAAAGGCGCAAGAAAGCACTTGTTCCGTACATTCCGCATACTCCATCCCTTTTATCTCTTTCATCCCTGTTAATCCTGATAGTCCGCGATCTGCCGGCGGGTTATTTCCAGAGGAGTGACCGCATTGCGATGAACCTGATCGTACCATGTCACTGTCCGCTTGATGGTTTCCTCAAAATCCCACTTGGGTTTCCACCCAACGAGTCGCTCGGCTTTCTCAATCGAGAGGTTCAGGAGCGTGGCCTCGTGAGGTGCCCCTGACGGGTCGAGTTGAAGTTGGAAGTTCAAAGTGGAATAGTGGAGGGGGATGAAAAAACAACCGGTTGAGAGGAGGCTCTAAGGATGGGTCTTAATCCAGGGATTAATGAGTTTAACCCCCGCCGTCTCAAAATCAGCGGTGTTTCTCGTTACAAGTGTCATTCTATGTACGAGAGCGGTCGCGGCAATCAGGCTGTCACGGAAGGGTTTAGGGTCCGGAACATGAATCGCCGCGCTTCGAGCTGCCACCATGGCATCAACTGAAAGAATCCTATCTTGAAATGTGGGCCAGACACTCTCGTTAAGCCATGCCCTAAGCACAGCCCCTTTTTTAGAATCGCGTCTCTCTGCCAACAATACTCCAACCTCAAGCTCCTGTATGGTGATGACCGAAATATACAGTTCTGAAGCCTCAACCCTGGACGCCCATTTTTTGACATGCCCATCGGCTTTCCCACTTCGGATTTTCCGCAGTTCGGAAACAACATTCGTATCAAGCAGATACATCAGGAGAGATCTGCTGGTCGTGCCAATTCCTTGAAAACCGGTATCTCCATCTCAATATTTCCCACACTAGGCATCGCCAGCAAATCAGCGATGCTCACCCTTTTACCAATAACCCTCTGATACTCCTTGATTGATAAAAGCACATGCGCGGGTTTTCCCCTGTCGGTAATAAAAACCGGGCCCGACTGGGCGGCTTTTTTTGCCCGACTGGTATCCTGATTAAATGTGCGACTGGAGAGCGTCGTGATTGGCATGTATCAACATTTCTACAGTTTTTGGCTGAAGTCAACTTTTAGGCGGTTTCCTGTAGTTTTATCTCCCCCTGTGGATCTGCCCAAAATTGCATTATGGGTACTCGGGTTCACAACCGGTCTTCCTCTTGCTCAACTTTCGTATCCATCCCCTTTATCTCTTTCATCCCTGTTAATCCTGATATTCGGTGATTTGTCTGCGGGTGATTTCCAGCGGGGTAACTGTTCCGGCATGAACCCGGGCATACCAAGAGACTGTCTTTGCAATCGTCTCGTCAAAACCCCACTTGGGCTTCCACCCCAGGAGTCGCTCGGCTTTCTCAATCGAGAGGTTCAGGAGTGTGGCTTCATGAAGAGCCCCAAGTTGACTTGCATCAGTCCATGAGCCGCTGCGGTGCTTCAGGATCTCGGCGACGAGATCGGCAACGGTACGATTGGAATCAGGGCCTGGGCCGAAGTTATAAGCAGAGCAAAGCTCTGCTGTTGTTGGTTGATGGTTGGGAGTTGTTTGTTCAGCAGCAATCAATGCCGCAAGGGTCAGGTAACCCGAGAGTGGCTCTAGGACATGCTGCCAGGGGCGGACAGCCCAGGGATTGCGCACAGCTATCTTTTCTCCCTGATCCAATGCCCTCATGGCATCGGGGACAATCCGATCCTCGGCCCAGTCTCCTCCCCCGATCACATTGCCGGCACGGACGCTGGCAATTCGCACGGGACCGATCTGGAAGTAGGAATTCCGATATGCCACCGTCGCGATCTCGGCCATTGCCTTGCTGGAACTGTAAGGATCATGACCACCAAGCGGATCACTCTCCTCGTACGCCCTTCCCGACTCATGGTTCTCGTAGCACTTGTCGGTTGTGACGATGATAGCGACTATCTGTTGCTGGTTGCTGGTTGTTGGTTGTTGGTTGGAACTTTCTGAACGAGCAACTTCCAACGAAGAACCCGCAGCGTAGCTACGCAAGGCCTCCAGCAAGTTGATGGTACCCATGACGTTGGTCTCGTAGGTCTCAAGCGGGATGGCGTAGGAGCGGCGAACCAAGGGTTGGGCGGCCAGATGAAAGATGAAATCCGGCTGGAACGCATGGATCGACTTGAGGACTGCTTCGCCATCGCGGATGTCTGCAACTTCATGCTCAAGGCGATCAGCCAGACCTAACTGCTCAAAGAGAGAGGGCTTTGTATCCGGTGACAGTGCATACCCATGGACGATCGCCCCCATCCCGAGCAACCACTCGGAGAGCCAGGATCCCTTGAAGCCGGTGTGACCGGTCACGAAGACTTTCTTTCCAGAAAAAGCCTTCGTGAGTTGTTGGCTGAGGGTTGTTGGTTGTTGGTTCATTGCTGCTTAGCGGCCTTCTGTAAATAGCCGATGTATCCATTCAAGAGCCTCCAGCAAAGCTCTAGTTGTTCCCGAAGAGAGGCAAATCCATCATCCACAATCAATTTCTCATCTTTGGCCGTGATCAGATGCTCCAGCGTTTCGGTCAGTGAACCCCGGGCCTGCCTACAATACTGCAGATTTTCCTGATGATGATGCCGCCCAAAGCCTTCGGCGATGTTGGCTGTTACTGATCTGGACGATCTGAGAATTTGATCGCTCAACCGGTATTTCTCCTCTGAGGGCCATTTTCGTTGAACCTCCGAGATCCGAATTCTTAACGTGCGACATTCCTTGTAGCAATCCAACTCCTCAAAAGAGTTGAGCGATTGCTTCGGCATCATGATTGAGAGCTTCAACTGGCAACTTTCAACAATCAACCAAAGTTTGGTCGCCTATGGCGCCCAAACTTTCCATGGCGCTTTCCCGCCCTGCCAGAGTTCCTCCAGTAGTTGCTTGTCGCGAAGTGTGTCCATTGGCTGCCAGAACCCGCGGTGAAAGTAAGCTTCCAACTCTCCCTTTTTGGCCAACTGCTGAAGCGGCTCCCGTTCCCACATTGTTGAGTCATCTGCGATCCTATCAATAACAGAGGGATCCAAAACGAAAAATCCTCCATTGACCCACCCACCGTCCCCTTCGGGTTTTTCGATGAACCCAGTCACGGAATTCCCTTCAAGATCCAGCATTCCAAAACGCCCCGCCGGCTGGACGGCTGTCACGGTGGCTTTTTTGCCAGACTTCCGGTGCTGGGCGATGACTGCGGAAACATCCACATCGCTCAATCCATCGCCATACGTGAAACAAAACGGATGGTTGCCAATGTATTGCTGGACCCGCTTAAGGCGCCCTCCCGTCATCGTTTCCTCTCCGGTATCCACAACGGTCACCCTCCAGGGCTCAGCGTGCTTTTCGTGCACTTCCATGGAGTTCTTTTCCATGTCGAAGGTGACATCCGACATATGGAGGAAGTAGTTAGCGAAGTACTCCTTGATCACATACCCCTTGAATCCTGCGCAGATGATGAAATCGCGGATCCCGTGGGAGGAGTAGATCTTCATGACATGCCAGAGGATCGGCTTCCCTCCGATCTCGACCATCGGCTTGGGACGCGATGCCGTCTCCTCGCTGATGCGGGTGCCGAGACCACCGGCCAGAATGACGCATTTCATCTTGCTCATTGCCTCACAACCTCCCGGTTGCTTCGCCTTGCAGGCTGCATAGCAGGCTACATCGCGCTTCCCAGCGCTCAATGTTCCCTGAGGCTTGCCTGCCCCTCCTTGTATGGGTGGCAGGTTGCCTGCGGCACTCCAACCTGCTCCTCCCGGTCGCATGTTTCATCCTTCCCAAGCTAGGCACAGACCCCAAAAGGTCAAATTGAAAGGCCCTCTGGAATGCTACCGGAAAGCCAGAATCGGCTCTTTGGGATAAAGAAAATATATGAATTACAGAATAATCCCGAACTCCAAAGATGAGAGGGGCTTCATCTTCGTGAATTCGGGATAAAACAGAGAAGAACCAATTCCTATCGGGACTTTTTACGAGGCTGAAGGCTTGAAATCTTAGGCCTGAAGAAGAATTGTTGTCTGCGGATTCTCCACCCCGCGTTCCCTTTCAAGCTTCAGATTCACAGCCATCCCACAGGGGCATAAAGACTGAGTGCTGATTAAGTATTGAAGGGGTAGGAAGGGTGATTTTGGTTAGAAGTGGTTTTAGAATTTCTGGATTTGAAGTGCTGGGCGAGCAGTTGAGAGGGGTGCTGTCCCATAGGTT
>CANKJN010000024.1 GCA_947482345.1 Spartobacteria bacterium | reverse complement strand
AAACTCAAGGCAATCCTCAGACAACAGGCAGAGCGCTCCTTCGAGGGCCTGCTTCAGGCCACCTCTATTGCCCTCGATCGCTTCTCTCCCAACGAATGCATCAACTTCTTCAATCACGCCAACTATGCGTCATATTAAATAGAAAATGCTCTAGTCTCCAGCCTCTTTCTTAAAACTGCGCCGGTTTCGGTGCCGGAATGGTGAGGATGGGAGCTGCGGTCGGCAGGTCCATCGGGCGGACGGGTTCGGCCCTTCGCACTTCCTTTTCCCCCGCCGGGAGAGCGGCGGCGACATTGGTGGACTGTATTGCCTCCAGCGCTCCTGGGTCCTTGCCATCCGGCGTAGTGGCGCGGGCCACCTTGATGTTGCCGTCATCAACCGCAGCCACATTCATGGCAGGGTTCACGGCGCGGTAGAGATCGCTCTGTGCTAGGAGTGTCGGCGCATTCACCGTGATGGGACGCACGCGCGTGAGGTCGATGGCCGCAGCGGCACGGGGCCACTCTTCCTGATCGACATCCTTGGTGTAGCTCCTCACCCCTCCCCCGTGGACGTCGCAGATCCCGGAGGGAATCTGGGCCTCGGTTGCGGCGATGGTGGCAACCATCCCGGGAATCTTGCGGCAGGCCTCACCCGGCGGTAATCCCGAACTCCTGCAAATCTCAACCTGCTTGAGCCCCGGAGGGGCTGAGGGCGTCTGGGACGGGAAGAGAGCAAGCGCGGAGGTCATCACCTGAGACCAGATCGGAAGGGCAAGATCCTTGCCGAAGGCACCCCGATAGATCTTCTGGGGCTTGTCGAATCCGACCCAGACACCGCAGGTCACGGCCCCGGAATATCCGACAAACCATGTGTCGGTGAAGTCGTAAGCGGTGCCCGGCTTTCCGGCCAGCGGCGAGTTGCTATTGAGCCCGTTGGTCGTGGCGACCTGTGCACACGTCTTGAACAGAGCATCACGAAGAAGTGAGTGAACCTGCCAGGCCGCCTGGGCAGGGATCACCGCAACCCGGGCGACAGGATTCTCATAAAGGAGATTCCCCTCCTGATCGGTGATGCGGGATATGGTGAAAAGCTTCGCATGTCGGGTTCCGGCTCCGGGGAAGGTGGTGTATGCAAGGGTGAGTTCATCGAGGGTCATCTCGCTCGACCCGAGATAGGCATTGGCGACATCGCGGATGGGAGAACGGATTCCGGCCGCCCTGCAGAATTTTCCCAGTTCATCCGATCCAGTCCGGAAACCAAGCCTGACAACTGCAGCATTCTTGCCACGGGAGACCGCCTCACTCGAGGGCATCGGCCCTTCATAGTCGTTATCGGGCCTCTCGACACCCCACTCGCCGAGG
The DNA here is from genome assembly GCA_947482345.1 of Spartobacteria bacterium. Taxonomy (GTDB): domain Bacteria; phylum Verrucomicrobiota; class Verrucomicrobiia; order Chthoniobacterales; family UBA6821; genus UBA6821. The sequence goes on along the minus strand of CANKJN010000024.1, from coordinate 28,128 downwards.
ATGCCGTTCTCGCCGCCGATCATCACATAGTGGTTGTCGATACAGCCGTCCTCCACGGGATCTCCAGGGAAGATCCCCTTGGCATAGGCGGCGGCGGCGACCATGGGGGTGAAGAGTGTCCCGGGGGGGCGACGCCCCTGCAGGGCCCTGTTGTATTCGCTGTGAAGGAAATCGCGACCTCCTGCAACCGCCAGGATTCCGCCGGTCTGGTTGTCGACGGCAAGCACGGCCCCCTGAAGGTAGGCGGGAGACGGCATGGTCACAGGCTCACCTCTCTGAGCCGCCTCCTCGAGCTTCCGGTTTGTCTCCCGGTACTGGGCGAATGTCTGGTGATTGTAGCCGGGCTGACGCTCGACCGCTTCCAACTGGGAGCGAAGGGCCCGCTCGGCTGCAGCCTGCAGCTTGGAATCGAAGGTGGTCTGGATCCTCACGCCGTCGTTCATCGCGCGGTCGTATCCGAGAGCCGCGATCGCCTGCTGGCGAACCAGATCAATCGCGTAGGAAACCCTGTTGGGATTCGTCCTCTTGCGGACGGAAAGATTGAGTTCCAAGGCATTCTGATACTCCTCGCGGGAGATCAGGCGCATCTCCCTCATGCGGCCAAGGACGAAGTCCCTCACCTTCTTCGCCCCCTTCGGATTGTTCCATGGAGAGAGGGCATTGGGACTCTTGAGCAACCCGGCGAGCATGGCACATTCGCCGACCGAGAGATCTTTGGCCGATTTGCCGAAGTACCCCCTCGCCGCCGCCTCCACACCGTAGAAGCCGCTGCCGAAGTAGACGCGGTTCAGGTAGAGTTCCATGATCTTCTCCTTGGGGAGATGCTCCTCGATGCGCTGGGCAACGAACATCTCCAGCAGTTTGCGGCGGTAGCTCCGCTCACGGAGGTCGAACGAATTGCGGGCCAATTGTTGAGTTACCGTGCTGGCCCCCTGCTTCACACGCCCCTGACGGTAGTTGCTGATCGCGGCACGGAGAACCCCGAAGTAATCGACCCCGTTGTGCTCGAAGAAGCGGTTGTCCTCCTCGGCCACGACGGCATTGACCATTCCCTTGGGAATCTGGTCGTAAGGGATAGGAAGCCGGTTCTGGATGAAGATTTTCCCGATCTGCTGGCTCGAGCGGTCCAGGATGATGCTTGCCGACTCCATCTTGGGAAGCTTCTCCAGATCCAAGGAGGCCGCCTTCGCCGAGAACTCAGCGACCATCCAACCATAGAGCGCCAAGGCCGCCAGAGCCCCTGTGATGAGGAGAATCAACGGCGCGACGAACCACCACCGCAGAAACCATGGCTTCCTGCGGCGTTGCTCCCCTTCTTCCCAGCTGTAACGATGACGTGCGATCAGTTATCTTTTCCATGAACCCCTCTCCCGGGCAAGAACTGACAGGCGGACTCACCCTCCTTTGGTGGGGTCAACGTTGGAATCCTGCCCCACCGAGAGCGCGGCGGCCCGAGAGCCTTCTTTGTTTCGCTCAGGCGGCGTAGTGTTTCTCGGGAAGGGAGCGTAGGCGCTCCGCAGCCTGCTCGGCTGTCAGATCACGTTGCCCCTCCGAGAGCATCTCGTAGCCTACCAGGAATTTCTTCACCGAGGCGGATCGCAACAGGGGCGGGTAGAAGTGGGCGTGAAGCTGCCAGTATTCCTGGGGATTCTCGCCTGCATCCGGCAGGAACGGCGCTCCATGCCAACCCATCGAATAGGGGAAGGAGCATTGGAAGAGATTGTCGTAGCGGACCAGCAGGCGGCGCATCGTCTCGGCAAGGTCAAGGCGGTGCGTCTCGGGGAGATCGGTCAATCTCGGGATGTGGGATGCCTTGGGAAGCAGCAGTGTCTCGAAAGGCCAGAGGGCCCAGAACGGGACGACGGCGAACCAATGCTCTCCCTCCACGACGATGCGGGAACGCTCGCGAAGCTCGGCCTGTGCATAGTCGAGGAGCATGGGGCGGCCATGTTCCAGAAAGTAATCCCTCTGCGAGAGATCCTCCTTGGCGGGCTCCTCGGGAATGAAATCTCCTGCCCAGATCTGGCCGTGGGGATGGGGATTGGAGCAACCCATGGCGGCTCCCTTGTTCTCGAATACCTGAACCCAGCGGTATCGCGATCCCAGTTCCGCAGTCTGGGCCTGCCATGTCTCCACGACACGGACGATCTCGGGTGCGGTCATTTGCGCCAGCGAGAGGTCATTGCGCGGGGAGAAGCAGATCACCCGGCACTCGCCGGAGACTTCGCGCGTCTTGAAGAACGGACTGTCGGAAGCCTCCCCACCGCCGCCTGTACCGGGCATCAGCAGCGCCGGGAAATCATTCCCGAACACAAAGGTGTCCGTGTAAGCGGGATTGGTATCGCCGCCCACCCGTTTGTTTCCGGGGCAGAGCGTGCACCCGGGGTCGTAGGAGGGGCGGCCTTCGGCAACAGCCTCCACCTGTCCGAGCCACGGACGCTGGGCTCGATGAGGGGAGACAAGCAGCCACTCGCGGGTGAGAGGGTTCCAACGGCGATGCGGGTGACTCATCTGAAAAGTGAAGGGTGAGAGGTGAAATCAGGACGCGACTACGGAAGGATCTTCCAGTCTACCAACCCGGGAGGATCGTGATCCCGTCGACCATCCTGCAGGAATGAACCGCGTACCGCGAGGCATAGGCGGGATGACTGCGCGGGTAGGAGGTCTCCACGGCGGCACGCACGGCTGCCTCGCTTTCCGTGAGTACGAGCGCGCCGCTTGCACCCTTGTCCCCTCCCCCGAGCATCCGCTCGCCAAGAACACCTGGCACCGTCCGGACGATATCGCACATGGTCTCGAGTTCCCTGCCGGAGATCTCGTAATCATCCCTGAGACCCAGTCCGTCCGCCCGGAAGATCGCGCCGACGGTGGTGATATCCCCCTGCTCCCACGCCCTGAGCATCCGGGCGAAGCGCTGCTGTGCATGGTGGATGTAGGTGAGCCTGCGGCAGAGGGCGGGGTGTGATTCCCCGAACCGCGCGAGGATCGCTTCATGAAGCTCCTCCGTACGGACATCGCCGAGAGTCGTGATCCCGAAGGGTTCCCTGCAGAGATCCACCATCGCGGCGCACTCCGAGTGACGGATCTTGTAGGTCGACTTCTCCAGACCGGGGCGCATCGTCCCCGTGTCGAGGCTCATGATGCGGAAGTCCGGCGCTCCGGCACCCAGGGGAACGTGGCGGATCGAGCGGTCCGACGGATTGTAGTGCGTCCCCATCCCCTCACGGGCGAAGAGGATCATGATCTGGTCGAGATTCCCGCAGGGGGAACCGATGTAATTGTTCTCCACCGCTTGTGCCAGATCCACCACACGCATCTCAGAGGCGAGATCGATGCCGTTCACCTCCGCAAGCGAGAGGAGTAGATTCAGCGTCAGGGAAGCCGATCGGGACATGCCGCCTCCGGGAATATTCCCGTAGAGGATCGCATCCATTCCCTTCGTGACGGGATAGCCCTCACGCTTCAACAGCCAGGCCACTCCCATCGGAAAGCGGGCCCATGAATCGGGTGCGGTACCCGGTTCCGGGATCTCCGCAAGGGAGACATCGATGACTCCATCCTGTTCAAAGTTGCCACTGAAGAGTCGCAAATGATCGGTTCCGTTGGGACGGAAGGCCATCCAGATGAATCGGTCCGTTCCCACGCCGAAGAGTTCCGTCCCATTGTAATCGCCATGCTCCACCCCGAGGCAGAATCGGGATGAGGAACGGCGAATCCTGGCACCGGAGAGGGAAATCCCCGACTTCCTGGATAGATCCTCAAGGATCTTCCGAGCCTCCGTATCATCCGTCGAGGGTGACGCTATCAGGCTCATGCAGTGCAAACCTCCGCGAAGAAGTAGTGGGCACTCGTTGAAGGCGGGAACCGGTCGGCAGAGTTCATGATGGGATGGCAGATTATGGAAATCGGCACGCCCGCTCCATCAGAAAAGAAGGGACGCCTGCCAATCGGCTTGGATCGACCCTCGACCCTCGCCCCTCGACCTCCCCTTTCCCGCAAATGTGGATTCACATGCGCCGGCTCTTGTGATGAAATCGGGAGGTTTACATGACATCAGGCATCTCCGAATCACTCTGGGGCATCGACCTTGGCGGCACCAAGATTGAGGGGATCATCATGGATCCCGCGCATCCCTCCCAGGCCCTTCATCGACTCAGGGTGCCGACGGAGGCCGCGAATGGCTACGATCACATCCTGGGACAATTCTCCAAGCTCATCTCCCAACTCGAAGAAGCCTCGGGAACGAAGCGCCCACCGCGTATCGGCATTGGAACGCCCGGCGTCACGACTCCAAAGACCGGCCTGCTGAAGAACTCCAACACACTCTGCCTCAACGGCAAGCCGCTGGCGGCGGATCTCTCGCGCATCCTAGGATGCGAGGCGATTCTGGCCAACGACGCCAACTGCTGCGCCCTGGCCGAGGCCACCCTCGGTGCCGCCAAGGGGTATAAGACCGTCTTTGGGATCATCCTGGGAACGGGAGTGGGAGGAGGGATCGTCGTGAACGGGGAGGCTCTCACGGGACCTCACGGGATCTGCGGCGAATGGGGCCACAACCCGCTACGCGGGGAAGAAGCACCCTGCTACTGCGGTAGGAATGGGTGCGTGGAGATGGTATGCGCAGGCCCCTCGCTGGAGCGGTATTATGCCGCGCGAAGCGGAAAGGCGATCAGGCTTCCCGAGATCGTCACGCTCGCCTCTTCCGGGGATGGGGATGCCGCGGCCACACTGGAGCGCCTTCGATCGAAGTTCGCAGAGGCATTGGCCGCAGTGATCAACATCCTCGACCCCGATGCAGTCGTGATCGGTGGCGGCGTAGGAAACCTCGATCTGCTTTACGAGGAGAAGACCCGGGTGGCCGTCACGGCGTTTCTCTTCAACGACCGCTTCGACACCCCCCTTCTGAAACCCTCCTTGGGAGATAGTGCTGGGGTCTTCGGGGCGGCGATGCTGGTGAGTTGATGCGGAAAAGGAGGGGGATTTAGTTGCAAGGCACAATGGTGATGGTAGAGGGTATGTCATGGCTATTCTCCCAATCGCGGCAGCATCCGTTACCTTTCTGGCCTTCGGCATCCCGAGCGGCCCCGATCTGATCATCCTGCTGGTGATCGTGCTGGTGCTCTTCGGGGCAAAGCGTCTTCCCGAACTGGCCCGCGGTCTCGGCCAGAGCGTGAACGAGTTCAAGAAGGCGAAGGAGGAGTTCGACAAGGAAGTTGCCAAGCCCTCCTCAACCTCGGCTCCCGCCGACACGGAAAAAAAAGACGATCAGAAGCCGTTCTGAAGGCCTTCCGGTGAGGAGCACACTCACCCGCACCGGCTCCGCCGTTCGGTCTTATCTCATCATTTTTCAGTCGGTAGCCGCGTGCCTCGTTGCGGCCTATGGGAGTGAAGTCCCGGAATCCGCGTCCGGGCAGGGAATACGTATCGCCACCTACAATGTGGAGAATTATCTGCCGATGGCACGGCGGATCAATGGTCAACTCCGCACGAATGCCGGCAAGCCTGAGTCGCAAAAGGAGGCCGTCGTCCGGATCATCGGAAGTGTGCACCCGGATGTCCTGGGACTCATCGAGATCGGGGATTCGGGTCAGTTTGCCGACCTCCAACGCCGCCTGCGCAAAGCGGGGATCGACCTTCCCCATGTGGAATACCTCCAGGCGGCCGACTCGACCCGTCATCTGGCCCTGATCAGCCGCTATCCGATCACGGAGCGCCTCTCGCAGAATGACATTCCGCTACGCGTGAACGGAATGACGCTCCACAGTCCCCGCGGCATTCTGGATGTCACGGTGGAGAGGGCGCCGGGCGATCATATCCGTATCCTCTGCGTGCACCTGAAAGCGAAGATGGAGGTGGCGGAATATGACCAGGCGGATCTCCGCGAAGCCGAAGCGGAGTATCTGAGGCGATATGTCAGGAATATCCTCCGCAGCGATCCGGCAACGGGGCTGGTGCTGATGGGTGACTTCAACGACACCAAGAACGAGAAGGCCATCCGTCAGATCACGGGCAACCCGGAGTGGCCCGACAGTCTGAAGGCGCTACCGCTCGCCGATGACCGGGGAGAGGTATGGACGGAATACTGGTCGGCGGCCGATGTCTACTCGCGGATTGACTACATCATGGTCTCCAAGAAACTGGAGTCGGAGATCGATCACTCGCAATCAGGCATCGCCCGCCCCTCCTGCTGGAACGACGCAAGCGATCACTGCCCCCTTTTCCTTTCACTTAAGAAACCCTCATCCGCGAAACCAACGAAGGCGACACCATGAAGATCCTGAAGATACGATCCATCCTCCTGCTTGCGCTGCTGGCCTCGATCCCGTCACTGAGCGCCGGCTGGGAACAGGTGACCGCGCTCGATGTCCCGGTGACCCAGCTCTCCCAGGATCCCACCAAGGCCAAGGAGTCGATGGCCAGACACTTCCGCGCTCAGATAGCGGCCAACGAGGCCTTCCTCCGCGAATCGCCCGATGACCCGCACGCCTGGGAATCGCGGGTAAGAATCGTCTCCGCTCAGGGGCGCCTCGCATCGCTCTCAGCAAACAAGGAGGGGGTGCAACAGACGGTAGCCAAGCTCAAGGAACTGGAGCGGACGGTGCCCGACCCGTCGCTCAAGGCCGAGGCGATGTTCCGCAGGATCTCACTGCAGTGGCAGGATCTCGGCGCCACTGCCGATGTGCGCCGTGAGAACGCGGTGGCGAATGCGAGGAACTTCGCTGCCGCCTTCCCCCAAGACCACCGCTCCGCAAGGCTGCTGGCCGAAGCCGCGGCCCTCTGCAACAGCCATCCGGAGCAGAAGGGACCGCTTCTGGAAGAGGCTATCTCCCTCTGCAAGGAGGAGAGCATGCTCCAGCGACTCAAGGATGACAAAAAACAGTTCGACCTGCTGGGACAGCCGGTGGATCTGAGCTTCACCGCCACGGATGGAAGCAGGTTCGACCTCGCCAAGGAGCGCGGCCATGTCACGGCCATCGTCTTCTGGTCGGCGGAATCGGCACCCAGCCTTGTCTGGATGGGATACTTCGCGAAATACGCGGCGGGAGAAGAGGCTCTCCGCGTGGCCACGGTGAGCCTCGACCGCAACAAGGCCGACCTCAATGCCGCGATACAGACCCTCGGGATTATTACTTGGCCGACGGCATTTGACGGAATGGGTTGGAAGAACGCGATCGCGCGGAACTTCGGGATCAACGCCCTTCCCACCCTCTGGCTGATTGACAAGAAGGGACGACTGGCGTTCCTGAACGCCCGCGACTCCTACGAACACAGAGTCAGGGAACTGATGCTAAAGAACTGACCCCGGGAATCTGGCCCGAAAATTGCTTTCTAATTTCCGATCCCCATTCAGCCTTCAGCCTTCAGCCTTTCCGACCTCCATGCTCATCGACCGCTACGAACCCGAAGACTTCTTTGACGAAATGTTCGCCGACAAGGTGACCGTGAGGCCGCACTACGGACGGATCGCCGAGCGGCTCCAGATCCTTGATCAGGCGGAGCACCGTCGCAAGCAGACGGCGGTCGATCTGGCCTTCATGCGAAGCGGCGTTACCTTCACGGTCTACAATGACGATCAGGGAACCGAGCGCATCTTTCCCTTTGATCTGGTGCCGAGGGTCATTCCCGACAGCGAGTGGAGGAGGATCGAGAAAGGGCTGATCCAGCGCATCACGGCGCTCAACCTCTTCCTGCACGACATCTATCACGATCAGAAGATCCTCAAGGACCGAGTCATCCCTCCCCACTATATCCTCGGGGCGAAGCATTTCCGCCGTGAGTTCATGGGCTTCAATGTGCCAAAGGACATCTACATCCATATCTGCGGCACCGACCTGATCCGCGACCGTGACGGCAACTATCTAGTCCTGGAGGACAATCTCCGCTGCCCCTCGGGCGCAAGCTACATGCTGGAGAACCGCGCTGCATTGAAGAGGGCCTTCCCCGATCTCTACCGCTCGGCACGCGTGCAACCGGTCGACAATTATGCGGCGGAACTCCGCAAGGTCCTGCAGTATGTCTCCCCGCCGTCGCTCGGCACTTCGCAACCCAATGTCGTGCTGATGACACCCGGGGTCTTCAACAGCGCCTATTTTGAGCACGCCTTCCTCGCCCGTCAGATGGGTATCCCGATCGTGGAGGGGCGCGATCTGGTCGTCCGTGACGCGAAGGTCTACATGCGCACCACTTCGGGACTCGTTCCCGTCGACGTGATCTACAGGCGCATCGACGACGACTTCCTGGATCCGACGGTCTTCCGTCCCGACTCCCTTCTGGGCGTTCCCGGTCTGGTCCATGCCTACCGCTCTGGCAACGTGAGCCTCGCCAACAGCATCGGAACGGGGGTCGCCGACGACAAGGTGGTCTATTACTTCGTCCCGAAGATGATCAAATACTACCTCGGCGAGGAACCGATCCTGCCGAATGTCGGAACCTTCCTGGCCAGCGAACCGGAGGACCGAGTCTTCATCATGGAGAACCTCGGAAAGCTCGTGGTGAAGTCCGCCAACGAGGCGGGCGGCTACGGGATGCTGATGGGCCCCTGGGCCTCACGGGAGGAGATCGAGTCCTTCCGCGAGCAGATCCGGGCCAATCCGCGCAACTTCATCGCCCAGCATCCGATCTCACTCTCACGGCACCCCACCTGGTGCGGGGAAGGTTTCGAGGGGCGCCATGTCGACCTGCGCCCCTATATCCTCTGCGGCGAGAAGACGACGGTGACTCCGGGGGGTCTCACCCGCGTGGCCCTCCGCAAGGGATCCCTGGTGGTGAACTCCTCCCAGGGGGGAGGATCGAAGGACAGCTGGGTCCTCTACGGGGATTCCTGAGGCGGACGATCCATCACTTTCCAGACAATGAGCGATTTTAACACTCCCGTTCCCACGGCCCAGAAGCCGATCAGCGACAGGCGCGACTCCCAGGTGATGCTCTCGCGCGTCGCCAACTCCCTCTACTGGATGAGCCGCTACATCGAGCGCTCGGAGAACGTCGCGCGTCTCCTCGACGTGAACCTACAGCTGATGCTGGACTTCGCCGATCTCAACGACCAGCAACTCAAGGAGCACTGGCTCCCGATCCTCTGCTCGGCCGGCGACGAGGAGACTTTCTTCAGACTCTACGAACGGGCCGACAGCGAGAGCGTGACGGAGTTCCTCACCTTCCGGGAAGAGAACCCGAATTCGATCATCTCCTGCCTCTTCACGGCCCGCGAGAATGCCCGGCAGGTGCGCGACCAGATCTCCCTGGAGATGTTCGAGGCGCTCAACGAGTGCTACCTCTTCCTGAAGTCGAAGAATGCCCGCGAGGTCTGGCAGAGTGGCGCGCACGAGTTCTACGAGCAGATCAAGAAGTACTCCCATCTCTTCCAAGGCATCACCGCCTCCACCTTCACGCGAAGCGAGGGATACGAGTTCATGAATATCGGCAAGTTCCTCGAGCGTGCCGACAAGACCACCCGCATCCTCGACATCAAGTATCACATCCTGCTCCCGAGCATCGCCGACGTGGGCGGAGCGGTGGATGCCGCGCAGTGGCAGGCGATCCTCCGCTCGGCCAGCGCGCTCGAGGCCTACAGGAAATTCCACGTCGAGGATATCCTGCCCAAGAAGGTCGCCGAGTTCCTGATCTTCTCGACGACCTTCCCTCGCTCGATCCGCGCCTGCATGCAGCGCCTCGACGAGGACCTCCACTGTCTCAGCGGCAAAGAGCGGCGGGAGTACCGGAGCCCCGAGGAGCGGGCTTTCGGCAAGCTGCTCTCCGACCTGAACTTCCTCACGATCGACGAGATTCAGAACAGCGGGCTCCACCAGTTTCTCCAGGGGGTCCAGACCGTCCTCGATCGTCTCGACGATCACATCTATCAGGAATACATGTACCATCCTCCCGTCGACATCCAGGCAGAGATCCTTCTTCACCAGCAGCAGATGCAACAGCAGCAATGACCCCGCAGAACGAAGCCTCCACGACCCCCGCGGATGAGTGCGTATGGAACAAACCGCTGCTCCTCGGCATCTCCCACATGACCCGCTACAGCTACGAGGGCCCCGTCCACGACAGCTTTAACGAGGCCCGCCTCCAACCGGTGAGCGACCACCTGCAGGAATGCCGGGAATTCAGCTTCCGGATCGATCCCGACTCGGTGATCCGCGACTATCCGGACCTCTACTCCAACTGCGTTCACTACTTCGACGTCCAGAACCCGCACGAATCACTCACGGTGGAGGCGGCCTCGCTTGTCAGGACCCTGCCTGATTCACGCGGTCCCGTTCCGCAGGCCGGCTCGGCAGCGCTCACCGAGGCTTCCGTGAAGGAGCACCACTTTGATTTCCTGCACGACACCGAGTTCGTCTCATTGGGTGCCGATGTCTGGAGGGAAGCCGTCGACGCCCTTCCGGACGGTCTCCGCGATGTCTGGACCGACACCGTGGCCATCGGCGAGCACATCCACCGCAACTACAAGTACACCCCTCTCTCGACCAACGTGAACACCCGCGCCGTCGAGGTGATCCAAAGGAAACAGGGGGTCTGCCAGGACTTCGCCCACCTGATGCTGGGACTCTGCCGCACGCACGGCATACCCGCGCGTTATGTTAGCGGATACTTTCTAAACCAGCACAAGCTCCCCGGGGAAATCGAGGCGAGCCATGCCTGGATCGAGGTCTTCATCCCCGGATTCGGGTGGAAGGGATACGACCCGACCCACCGCAGGGAACCCGACACCCGCTACGTGAAGATCGCCGCGGGGCGCGACTACGGCGACATCCGTCCCGTCGGCGGAACCTTCCGAGGCAAGGGCACCAGGGAAATGGTGGTAGAGGTCTCGGTGAAGCGGGTGGAGTAACGGGCGCGGCGCAAAGGCACCCGATCACCGATTAACGGTTACCTGACCCCGTTTTTCCTCCATCAACTCCCTGATGACGGCAAGGGTCTCCACAAGATTGCGCTCGAGGGTGTACTGTGAAGCCAAGGCAACGCACGATTCACACACCGATGCTCTCTTGTCAGGATCTTCCAGGAGCATAAGCCATCGTCGGATTGCTTCCGAGATGGGATCGATATTGGATGGATCCGGAAGAATTTCCCCATGGACACCCTGGATCATGATTTCCGAAACCCCCACAACCCGGCTTGTGATGACGGGAACTCCGGCACCCATTGACTCCAGTGCCGCAAGTGAAAAGGGCTCGAAGACCGAGGGCACGATCATCAGATCAGCAGCGGCATAGAGACTACCCATATCCTTCGTCGGCCCTAGAAAACGAACGGCAGGTGAACGATGTTTACGGGCAGGGCCTTTTCCGGCGACCAGCAACTTGACCGCAGGATTTCTGAGTTTCTCAACCGCGCGAATCGCAAAGCGAAGGCCCTTTCTTTCCCATCCCGTCCCAACAAAAAGCACAATCTTGTCGGAATCGCCGATCGCCAGGGCTTTTCTGGCCTTTTTCCTCCCCTCTTGGTCCGGTTTTTTTTGCATCGGCACCCCGTTTCTGATCAGGGTGACCCGGCTTGCTGGGTATCCGTAATACTCGCCGATCTCCCTGCTGATTTTTTCGGAGATCGAAATAACCCGGAGTGTCCGGTCAGCTTTGAAGATCTCGCGCTCCAGACGGAGCTTTTCACGATGCTTTAGACTGATCCGCTGAAAGATGCGCGCCAACAGGTTCAGGTAAGGCTCCCTCTGATCCATCCACGCGGCATGAAGGCCCTCGTCAGTGCGGTAGATGTCGCATCCCGGAACTTTCTCTACCGAGAGGGTCAGATCGATTTGCAAACCGGATTCAGTTCGATGCCGTGACGCATCTGCGGCGTACTCCGAGAGAGTCCTCCCGCTGCATCGCAGGATTTCACCGCCGGGCCACTCCGATACGGGCCATGAGTCGGTTCCAAAAAGAACAGGTCTGTGCCCCTCGGCCAAGAGCCCCCGGGCGAGCCCTTTTAGATAGGCTTCGACACCACCCGTCGGCGAATAACCACGTCGTAGGAATCCTATGGTCAACTTCGTCATGATCAGGAATGCGACAGTCCGGACTTCATTGCCGATGCCCGCACACATGCCGAGACGACATCATCCACGCCGATTGACAGCATCCGGTAATTAGGCACTCCCCCCGGCTTCTCCGAGGGTTCGCCCACCTTTCTTCCGGCCGGTGCAACCATGACATGAGGGCAACGCCAGGGGCCGAACTGCCCTGGAATACTCTGGCCAAAGAGCGTCACCGACGGGCACTGCATCGCCGCCGCAAGGTGCATGGCCGCCGTATCAACTCCGACGTAGTAGCGGGCACGCTGAAGCAGCCAAGCCAACTGCCCCCAGGAGGCCTTGCCTCCAGTCGTCGCGACCCGATCGCCGAATCCGGAACAAAGCGCCTCCGCTTCCTTTCGCTCAGCGGTCCCGGGACCACAACTCACAATGACGCGAGGCGTAAATTCCAAGAGCCTGGCCAAGGTGGCGCGCCAGCGATCGAAGGGCCACGACTTGCTCTCCCAACGGGTGGCGGCATGAAGGACGGCGAACTCCTCACTCTCCGGATCGAAGGAAGCGCCCCATGGACGGGTCGCCGCCGCATCGAAGCGCAATGCGGGAGGTTCCTCGGGAAGTCCCAAAACCCGTTTGGGGATGATGTAATCCATCTCCACCTGATGCATGGAGGAACGCTCGGCCGGCACGATGTCCGTGAAGGCCCTTTGCCAGAACGCATTCAGTCCGGGTTCCCCGCGGTGAGCCCCGCGGACAGGAGCCATGGATGCTGCCACCAAAGTGCGCCCCCGGTCGTTGTCACCAAGCTCGAAGGCATAGTCGAATCGTGTGCGGGCAATCAACGAAAGCGTCGCAAAATCACCGACCTTGTCGCTCCAAGACCTCTTGGTCTCCTCGGGGCGTGCGGTGGTCACGATCCTGTCGATCTCGGAACAACCGGCCAGAATCCCCTCCGTGCTTCTGCGCACGGCCAGCCAAATCTCGGCATCGGGATACTTCCGCCTGGTCGCCACCATGATCGGGGTGACCAGGAGGTTGTCGCCGATGTGGCGGAGCTTGGTGAAAAGGATGCGCATTTGGAAGAATTCGCCGTCGAGGGAGTGAAGCAATTCTTTTAAACGAACTCGAGGCGGAAGGGTGAACGAAAAAACCGAAGAGTTCTGATATGGCAGGATGAGAGCAATGCAGATCGGCGGAGGCAGGGCTTGTCGTTATTTTCCTGAATTCCTAATTTCCTGATTACAAAATCCCTTCGTAAAACCCTAACCTCGCCCAATGGCCCGAATATCCAGGAATCATTCAGCGGAGAGTTCACCCGACTCGTCGCGGGATGCTGGGGCCGATCCCGTTGCAGAGGAATTCCTCGGTTATCTGGGGGATGGAAAGAACTACTCTCCCCAGACACTCCGTTCCTACCGGCAGGCGCTTGCAGCCTTCAGGCTATTCAGACCAGATATCTCCTGGACGGCTGCTTCCGCGGATGACTTCAGGGCCTATCTTTTTGACCTGATGAAGCGTGGTCGCTCCCGAGCCACCATCCGTCTTCACTTCGCGGCACTCCGCAGCCTCTACAACCATCTCACCGAGAAGGGGGTTATCCCGTCGAATGTTCTGAAGCTGGTCTCCCTCCCCAAGCAGGATAAAGCGCTTCCCCAGTTCCTGACCGTCCCTCAGGTCACGGCCCTGATGGAAAAGCCCGCCTCGAAGGTGAAATCAAAACAGGCCACCGAATGGATGGCGGCACGTGATACGGCGATCCTGGAACTCTTCTACTCCTCGGGACTCCGCCTGGCGGAACTTGCCGCACTCGATGTAAAGGACCTCGACCCGATCGGGGAAACAGTCCGGGTGATGGGCAAGGGCTCGCGAGAGAGAATCGTCCCCGTCGGAGGACTCGCTCTAGAGGCCCTATCCCGCTACCGCCATCAGGCCAATGTCCAGAGCGGCCCACTCTTCCTCAACAAGAGCCGCAAGCGGCTGGGGCACCGCTCCATCTGGCTGCTGCTCAAGAACTACGTCCGTGAAGCGGGCCTGCCCGCAACGCTCAGCCCGCACAAGCTGCGCCATTCCTTTGCCACCCATCTGCTCGACAACGGGGCTGACCTCCGTAGCGTGCAGTCGCTACTGGGTCACGCCAGCCTGACCACTACCCAGATCTACACACACGTGACCACCGAAAGGCTGAAGAAAGCCTATGATGCGGCTCATCCACGCGCGTAAAAGCTGGTAAACAGAAATCGGGAATGGGCGATCGGGATCGGGGAAGAGGTGATTAAGCCCTGAATTTGCATTAGAGGTGTGATCAACGATGGGTGAAGAAGTTAAAAAGTATTTATACTGATCCGTAACAAATCAGCGACTGGCGGGAGCTGATAGGACTGCGAAGTAGCCCCATCGGGGCGAGTGGCTCGGGAGAGAGCCCGAGTTCAAATGCGAAGCAGCGGCCGGGCTAGCCAAGGGGGTGAAAGTGATGTTTACAACCGAGTCCTTGGTTTTGAGAACGACCTGTGGCTGATTTTCAGGTTATCCGATCCAGCAGGCATGGGCTTTGCAACGAAAAGCCGGTTGCCTATGGGATCATCTTTGCAAGCTCACTTGTAAGAGGGAGACCAAGGCCAACCGTACCGAAGTTCTGCCCGTCAGCAACTTCTGCCATGGCTTTCTTTAATCTCCTTCATCCCCTTCATCCCTGTGCCTCAATCCTTTCTCTGCGGCTCTGCGCCCCTGCGGGAATTACACAACTAGGCTGCTTTTTAAAAAAAACGATCTATAAGATCGTTTTATATTACAAATATTGCTGATTTATCTCGCGAGAAGAACAGCTTCTGATAAGATTCATATCTTTTCTATTAAAATAGCTTCAAAGTCCCACTATTTCCACAGCAACACGACACACAAAACTGTTTTCCACCGATCTCTTTAGTCGTCTTTTATCATCAAGAAAACACTTACACTCCATACATTCATCAACACACCCATGAGCACCGACAACACCGCTTCCAAACCCCTCGCCGCCAACGAGGGAATGAAGATCAATTCGCGCCATCTCCGCGGAAACATCGCCGCCGATCTGGCCGACACCTCCACGGGAAACATCTCCGAGGAGAGCAACCAGCTCTCCAAGTTCCACGGCCTCTACATGCAGGATGACCGCGATCTGCGGAATCCCCTCAAAAAGGAAGGGAAGGAAAAGGCCTTTGCCTTCATGCTCCGTGTCCGCCTCCCGGGAGGAAAGGCAACCTCCAAGCAGTGGCTTGTCCTCGACAAATTGGCCGACGAGATTGCCTCCCCTTCCCTCCGCCTCACCACGCGCCAGACCTTCCAGTTCCACGGCGTCCTCAAGGGAAACGTGAAGAAACTCGTGAAGGGAATGCACCAGGCTCTGCTCGATTCCATCGCCGCCTGCGGCGACGTGAACCGTAACGTGATGGCCCCGCCCAATCCCGAGCGCGATCCCGTCCAGCAGGAGGTCTACAATCACGCCGTGGCCTGGAGCGAGTTCGCCCTGCCAAAATCCCGCGCCTACCACGAGATCTACCTCGACGAGGAACTGGTCGCAGGAGGCGAACCCGAAACCGAACCGATGTACGGGGAGACCTACCTCCCGCGCAAGTTCAAGACCGGTTTCGCCATCCCTCCATCGAACGATGTCGATGTCTTCTCCCAGGATCTCGGATTCATCGCGATCGCCGAGAACGGCAAGCTTCTGGGCTACAATGTCACGGTGGGCGGCGGACTCGGCATGAGCCACGGCAATGCGGAGACCTTCCCGCGTCTGGCCGATGTGCTCGGCTTCATTCCCGCAGACAAGGTGAACGCAGTCGGAGAGGCCGTCCTCACCACACAGCGTGACTTCGGAGACCGGACCAACCGCAAGCACGCCCGTCTGAAATACACCATCCAGGACCGCGGCATCGACTGGTTCCGTGGCGAGGTGGAAAAGCGCACGGGGCTCAAGTTTGAGCCTGCCCGTCCCTACACCTTCACCACCATCGAGGATCCCCACGGTTGGCACGAGTGCGCCGACGGCACCTGGTTCTACGGGCTCCACATCCTGAGCGGACGCATCAAGAATGTGGAGGGATGGCCGATGAAGACCGCCCTCCGCGAGATCGCCCGGATCCACGAAGGGGACTTCCGCCTGACTCCTTCACAGAACCTCACCATCTCCGGCGTCAGCGCCGCCAAGAAGGCCGAGATCAATGCCATTCTCGAGAAACACGGACTCTCCAACGAGAACAACCGCTCATCCCTGCGCCTCAACGCCCTCTCCTGCGTGGCACTCCCCACGTGCGGCCTGGCCCTGGCGGAGAGCGAGCGCGACCTCCCCTCCATCCTCGGAAAGTTCGAGACCGTCCTCGACGAGGCCGGCCTGCGCGACAACGCAATCAGCCTCCGCATCACCGGATGCCCGAACGGCTGCGCCCGTCCCTACCTGGCCGAGATCGGCTTCGTCGGCAAGGCTCCGGGCAAGTACGCCCTCTACCTCGGCGCCAAGTACAACGGCACCAGACTGAACCGCCTCTTCTCGCCCAGCATCACCATCGACGACGCCGTGACCCGCCTTGCCCCGATCATCAAGCGCTACGCCAAGGAGCGCCGCGATGACGAAGGCTTCGGTGATTTCTGCGACCGTGAGATCCTCCCTGCAGACGCCACCTTCCACAGCGTCGGGACCCAGGCAGCCTGAGCCGATAGATTTCCAGCCGTGCCAGCATCCCAAGAGCAGATCGCATCATGGAACGCGGAACTCCGCGGCAAATCGCCGCTGGAGATCACGCGCTGGGCGGTGGCCCATGCCCGCGAAACGGGGGGACGGGCCGTCGTCTCCACAAACTTCCGCCCCTACGAGGCGGTTGTCCTTCACCTTGCCACGCAGGCACAGGCCGACATTCCCATCCTCTGGGTGGACCACGGTTACAACCGTCCGGCCACTTACAGGCACGCGGAGGAAGTGAAAAACCTCCTGGGCCTCCATCTCAAGGCATACCTTCCCAAGATCACACCCGCTCACCGCGATGCGATCGATGGCCCGATCCCGACGCCCGAAGATGAGGAACGGCTGAAGAAATTCAGCGCCCTCATGAAGCTGGAACCCTTCCAGCGCGGCATGAGGGAACTGGCTCCCACGATCTGGATCACTGCCCTGCGCAAAGTGCAAAACCCTAACCGCGCGGAACTCGACATCGTCTCAGCGGACGCCAACTTCGGCTCCCTCAAGATCAGCCCCGTCTTTTATTTCTCCGACGCGGAGATGGAATCCTACCTCACTAAACACAAACTGCCCAACGAGTGGGACTACTTCGATCCCGCCAAGGCCGACGAGAAACGCGAATGCGGACTGCATGCGAGCTGGGGAGGGGAAAAAGTTGAAGCGTTAAAAGGTTAAATCGTTAAAACGTCATGCCTTCCTCGAAACGACAGATTTCCACGGATAATACTCCGACGAGTATCTTTCGAACTTTTGAGAATCTTGAGGTTTATCAGCAGGCACGGACGTTCCGTAAGGACATCTATACGCTGACCAGGGTATTACCCGAATGTGAGAAATTCGGCCTGGCCAACCAGATGCGCAGGGCGGCCGTTTCGCTGACCAGCAATATTGCTGAGGGGCATGGTCGTTATCATTTTCCTGATCAGATCAAGTTCATGTTGAACTCAAGGGGATCACTGGAAGAGTTGATCGATCAACTGAACGTCTGTGACGATGAATCCTATCTGAAAACAGAAGAAGTCGCTGCATTGAAAGCCCAAGCTTGGGCCGTTCACAACATCCTGAACGGATATATCCGATACCTTCGCGGCCGGATCAATGAGTCAGACCGTGTTCAGGAGTTCCCATCGGTATTGGATTCCTAATCCCCCACCTTTCACCTTTTTAACGTTCTAACTTTTTAACCCTACCTCATGAAAAGCTACCACCTCGATCACTTGGACTATCTCGAAACGGAGGCGATCCACATCATGCGTGAGGTCGCCTCGGAGTTCGAGCGGCCCGCCATCCTCTTTTCCGGCGGCAAGGACTCGATCTGCCTGCTCCGCCTCGCTGAGAAGGCGTTCCGTCCCTCGGACATTCCGATGCCTTTCCTCAATGTGGCGACCGGCCACGAGTTTCCCGAACTCCTCGAGTTCCGCGACCGTCGCGCCAAGGAACTCAATGCCAAGCTCATCGTCCGCACGGTCGACGAGGCCCTTGAGAAAGGAACTGCCGTCCAGGCTCCCGGCCAGATCAGCCGCAACCAACTCCAGATCCCAGTCCTTCTCGGAGCCATCGAGGAGTTCCGTTTCGATTGCTGCATCGGCGGAGCCCGCCGAGACGAGGAGAAGGCCCGGGCCAAGGAGCGCTTCTTCAGCTTCCGCGACAGCTTCGGCCAGTGGGATCCCAAGAACCAGCGCCCCGAGATCTGGAACCTCTACAACGGCCGGCTCAATCCCGGCGAAAACATGCGCGTCTTCCCCCTCTCCAACTGGACCGAGATGGATGTATGGGAATACATCAAGCGAGAGAAGCTCGAAGTGCCCTCGATCTACTTCAGTCACAAGCGACGCTGCGTCCGCCGAGGGGGCCAGTGGGTTCCCGACACCGACCTCATGCAGGCAAAGGCCAACGAGGAAGTGAAGGAGATGATCGTCCGCGTCCGGACCATAGGCGACATCATAAGCACAGGATGCGTTGAATCACCCGCCGCTAACTGCGACGACATCATCGCCGAGATCGCCGCCGCCCGCGTGACGGAACGCGGCTCCCGAGCCGACGACCGCGTCTCCGAGGCGGCCATGGAGGACCGGAAAAAAGCAGGGTACTTTTAACGGAAGTTAAAAACGTGAAAGGTGAAAAATGTTACAACGGGGAGACTGAATCCTAATCCTTGGAATATCTTCACCCCATTACTCTTCTAACTTTTTAACGTTCTAACCTTTTTAACATTCCCACTATGCCCGCCATTTCTCATCCCATCGACCTTCTCCGATTCAATACCTGCGGATCCGTCGATGACGGCAAGTCGACCCTGATCGGCCGCCTTCTCTACGACTCCAAGTCCCTCATGGAGGATCAGATCGAGGCGCTTGAGCGCTCCGCCGACATCACCGGCGGCGGCCAGATCAACCTCGCCAACCTGACCGACGGGCTCCGTGCGGAGCGGGAGCAGGGGATCACCATCGACGTGGCCTACCGCTACTTTGCGACCCCTCACCGGAAGTTCATCATCGCCGACACCCCGGGCCACGTTCAGTACACCAGGAACATGGTGACCGGTGCCTCGACAGCCAACCTCTCGATCATCCTGGTCGATGCGCGCCAGGGAGTCATCGAGCAGAGCCGCCGTCATTCCATCATCGCCTCCCTGCTCCGCATCCCTCACCTCGTCGTTGCCATCAACAAGATGGATCTGGTCGACTGGAGCGAGGAACGATTCCTTGAGATCAAGGAACAGTTCGACGAGTTCCTCCCGCGTCTCGACATCAAGGACGTGCAGTTCATCCCGGTGAGCGCCCTCAACGGCGACAACATCGTCAGCCACTCGACGAACACCCCCTGGTATAATGGCCCCACGCTGCTCGGACATCTGGAGACCGTCCACATCGCCAGCGACTGGAACCTCTCCAATTTCCGGATGCCGGTCCAGTGGGTGAACCGCCCCAACAACCCCACCGATCACACGCTCCACGACTTCCGCGGTCTCAGCGGACAGATCTCCGGCGGCATCGTGAAGGTGGGGCAGAAGGTGACCGTCCTGCCGAGCGGCTTCAGCTCCACGGTGAAGCAGATCTGGACCCTCGACGGTCCGCTCGAGGAGGCCTTCAGCCCGCAGTCGGTGACCCTGGTCCTGGAGCACGATCTCGACATCAGCCGCGGCGACGTGATCGTCGATTCGGAGGATCTTCCGGGAGCCTCCTCGGAACTTCACGCCAAGATCTGCTGGATGAATCCCCGCCCCCTCACCCCGGGCAAGCAGTATCTCCTCAAGCATACCACGCAGACCGTGAAGGCGGCCGTGACCTCCATCGACCACCGGATCAATATCTCCACCCTCGACAAGGAGGATGGCATCGCCGAACTCGCCATGAACGACCTCGGCGAGATCCGCCTCAGGACAGCCAAGCCGCTCATCTACGACGGATACGCGAGCAACCGCCTCACCGGATCCTTCATTCTGATCGAACCCGGCACCAACGCCACGGTGGCTGCGGGAATGCTCCTTCCCCCCACTGAGATCGCCCGTCCCGAGTACAAGGACTTCGCGATCTGATTCTTGCAGTGAAGTTCGCGCGCGCTGAAACTCGCGGGGTATTTCAGCCCCCCCTTTTTTCACGATGTTCTTTAGCAACCTGCCAACTGGCTTCCGAAGGCTTCCATTGAGTTTGGTTGCGGCCTTCTCGCTGTTCCATGCCGGAATCGCAGGTGCACAGCAGACCTCCGATAACACCTCGCACAAAAACTTCCTCTCCGATTGGTGGGGCCAAAGCTACGGGGCTTCCTACAAATGGTTCGGCCTTGAGGCCCCCATGAAGACCTACGGCTTCAGCGTCAAGGGGGACATGAAGGAGGCATACTTCGGACAGGTCTCGGGTGGTCTTCCCAATCAACCCCGCAGCAACTGGTGCTTTGACATGAAGCTGAAGGGAACTCTCGATCTGGAAAAACTTTTTCCGGCATTCAGCGGTTGGAGTATCTCCTCCTACTGGCGCTACCGTACCGGTGGCAATCCGCGCTGGGCGGCGGGCACCCCGAACTTCATCGCCCCCAGCAACATGCCCAATGGAGCGGAACTCTGGAACCTCTCCCAGATGCTCGAATACAGCTCCAAGAAGAAGGAATTATACTTCAACATTGGGTGGGAAAATCCTTACGAGCAGTTCCTGCAGCAACCGCTCTCCAAGATCTTCGAGAACCAGGCCATCACCACGAGTAAGGGGATCCAGGCTAATGCAGGACCAGGTATTGTGGTCACAAACCCCAACAGGACCTCCTCCTACGCCTATCGAACTAGCCCTGTTCCATGGGGAAACACCTTCGGAGCATGGGGAACAACCCTCCGGATCAAGCCACGCAAGAACTGGTATATCCAGAGCGGCCTCTACTGGGCGAACTCCAACATGGGTGGGCCCAACCCCACCCAGTTCCTTCCGAACAATGTCTATCCCTACTCTTCGGTCCCGAGCGGCTACGTCGGAAAGTTCCGATCCTCCGGACAGGTGGTTCCCGTTGTGAATGGAAAAGGCCAGCAAACCTCCCGAACCCAAAACCTGGGCTGGGTTCCCGGCACAGCCAACAACCATGGCTTCGGCGGAATGGGTGGGTCCATGCCATTTAATCCGCAGACCCAGAATATCGGCGTTAATGGCGCCGACGTGGGCAACGGCGGCCAGTACTCACAGAACGGACTCTTCAACGTGAACGAAATCGGATTTGACACGAAACTCGGCAGGGATCGCCTGGACGGAAAGTATGCCTTCGGCAGCTACATTTGGGGAAATAACAATTCCCAATTCACTCCGGTGGCCTTCACCACCGATGCATACGGGGCTAGGAGGCCGGTTCCCACCCAGGTCAGTCCGGTGATCTGGGGCCTCTACTTTCAGGCCGACCAACAACTCTATGCCGAGAAAGGGAAAACCTATCAGACGGACCAGGTCTCCATGCATGGCAAGGTCTCCAAGCAGGGACTCTATTCGTTCAACGAGTTCACCTACTCACCACCGAACGGATGCCAGGTCCCCTACTACTTCCAGACGGGACTGGTCTACAAGGGACTCATCCCCACCCGGGACAACGACATGATCGGCGTATGCCTGGGATGCGCCATCTACAGCGACCAGTACAACCAGTGGATCGACTCCCAGAATCAGGCCCTGCAGAACAACTATGGCAGCACCTACAATGCCACGGTTCCGAACGGGCCAACGCAGTATTACCCGATCAATCGAAACACAGGGGCACCGGGCCGCACACTACAGAACGCCTACGCCTATCAACCACACTTCTCCAGCACCCAGATCATCGAGGCCTGCTACGACATCCAGCTCACCAAGTGGGCGAACTTCAAGCCCTTTGTGGAATACATCATCAACCCTGCCGGAAACGGCACGGTACCCAACGTCGTGATCCTCGGAGCCAGCAGCAAGTGGTTCTTTTAGGAACTGACTCCCAGGGACTGAATCCCACGATACAAGAGATGAAACCTGCGATGGGATGAGCAGGTTAGAGCATCATCTAGATAATCTGTCGTTCCTTGGGCGATCAGCTTGACCGTAGATAAATAAAAGGACTCGCGCAAAGGCGTAAAGGCGGGGAGGAAAAAAGGATTGGGCACCCGGGGAAGATTGTCACCATTACTCCCCTCAAATTGGTCTAAAGGCGCGTTGCCATTATTCTAAAAACTCTGCGTCTCAGCGTCTCTGCGCGAGATTTCTTCCGTTGAAAATGCGTCAAATAAAACCGAAACCGCTCTAACGTGTCCCGCAGAGCGCTTCGGCGGAGTGATCATTCATTTGCTCTGATGACTCCGGGAGAGGAAATGATCAATGGAGAAGTTGCCTGCCCCGGCTATCAGGAGAAAAAGCAGGCCCAGAATCATGCAGAGATCGGTACGCGCCTCGTGGATGAGGCTCAAAAAGCCATAACGTGGGAGCGGTTGCAGAGGGAAGCCAAGGAACCCGTGTCCGACAAGGATCGGCCCCTTGGTGGAAACTATCGCAACGAACATGGTCGCCAGCATTGGAACTGTCGCCAAACGGGTGAGGAGCCCCAGAAGAATAAGAATCCCGCAAAGGCACTCCATGCATCCCACAAAAGGCCCCATGACTTCAGGAGAGGGAATGCCGATTTTCAAAAACCTTCCGGCACCAAGCTGATCCGGATAAAGAAACTTTTGGATGCCTTCGGAAAGGAAGATCCCACCTACCATTAGACGGATGAGGATTGTTGCTTGGGGAGCGGTCGAGGCAATGAAGTGTTTCATGGATCGAGTCTCATCAGGCCCTCATGACAAGGGAAGTGTTTCTTTTTTGTTTGACGAGCTTTTCGGTCGTGATAAAAAGCGAAATGCATTCATCAAATCGCAAACGCCCGAACCACATGGGAAGAGCCCTGCTTTCAGCGCTCAGCCTGAGCATACTGGCCGCTTCCGTTGAATCCGCAACGACTCGAGATCACGGCCCGAATGCAAAGAGTGGGGGTTTTCTTTGTCGTCTCCTCAACACATTTGCTTCACCCGCTTAAGCAGGAATCATCCAAAGGAAAAGATTCCTCCGAGTTGTCCGGGAAACAAATCTCCCACTGAAACATCATGATCCTTTTTTTGGAACTTTAGACGATAAATATGGTCGTTTTATGGCTCATGAGAACTCATCGATAATTCGATCCCTTCCACGACCCCGTTTTATGGCGGTCAGCATCTAACACCTCTCAATCCCAATAACCCTCAACCTCTGCAAACCACACCCATCAACACCATGAGCAACAAGAACACCCTGAGTCTCGGTCCCATCGCGGCCCGCCAACTCTCCACCGCCACCGTCACCATCCCCCAGTGGGACTACATCACGCCCCGCTGGCTCCTGAGCCTCATTCCTTACGTCAATGTGGACGGAGGCGCCTACCGGATTAACCGCGTCATTGACAAGAAAGGCAAGGGTGGCGGCCTTCTTCCCGAACTCGCGACGGTCGGCGGTGGTGAGAACGAACTTCCCACCACCTATGTCGAGTATGAGGAGGATCCCCAGGAGATCGAGTTGAGCGCGATCACCACGGTTCTACACACCCATACCCGCATCACCGACCTCTACAGCAACAAAATCGACCAACTCCGCGAGCAAGTCCGCCTGACCGTCGAGGCAGTGAAGGAAAGGGAAGAACACGAAATCATCAACAACGCCGATTTCGGACTCCTCAACAAGGTCGGCAAGGACTACCGGATCAAGACCCGCAAGGGCGCGCCGACGCCGGATGACCTCGATGAGCTTCTGGGTCTGATCTGGAAGAAGCCCGCCTTTTTCCTCGCCCACCCCAAGGCGATCACCGCCTTCGGTCGCGAGGCCACCCGCCGAGGTGTTCCTCCCGTGGTTGTCCATCTCTTCGGGTCGCCTTTCATCACCTGGCGCGGCATCCCCCTCATCCCCTCGAACAAGCTCCCGATCGCCAAGGACGGCACCACCCGGATCCTTCTCCTCCGGGTCGGCGAGGACAAGCGCGGCGTGGTCGGCCTCCAGAAGGTCGGCGTGGCCGGGGAAGTCGAACCCGGTCTCTCGGTCCGCTACAGCGGCACCAGCGACAACTCGATCGCCTCCCATCTGGTGACACGCTACTTCTCACTCGCCGTTCTGGCCGAGGATGCGTTGGCCAGCCTCGACGGTGTGGTCCTGAACAAGTACCACGAGTATGTCTGAGTCGATTCCCGCCATCCCCGGGGGCCTCGTGCCCCCCGGGATCGGGGAGACCGCTCACAGCGATCTCGTCACCGGCCTCTTCCGGGAGCAGTTATCCCGGAAGACAGTTCCCTTTGCGCCCGGAACGGATCACTCGATCCCGAACGCGGATTTGTCGGAGCATCCTGATACCCCCGCCTTTCCCGAATTTGCCACCCGGGAAAGCCTCGAGGTCGCCCAAACCTCATCGGAGTCCTCCTCGACAACAACCTCTTCTTCAAAGGAACTTTCGCTTGGGTCCGCCGAACCTTTTGCCAAGGGAGGCAATCTGAATCCTCCTCCGATTCACAGCCTCTCGCCGGGCAGCGTCACCACGGAATCCGATGATCGCCGGCGGTCCGAACTTCCCTACGGCGAACCCCTTGGCCCCCGTCCCAACCTCCGTCTGGATTCCCCGCTCCGGGGGGAACGGGCTTCAGCCGGATTGGGACGGATGGTCCCCCTGCCGGGACATTCGGACACGCCGAGCTACTACTTCATCGACGAACCGCATCCGAAAGCTCCCCTCGATCCCAAGTCCGAAACCTCGGGTGCGGCGGCACTTCCCGTGGCATCATTCGACGTCGAGCGGATACGCAAGGACTTCCCCATCCTCTCGGAAAGAGTGCATGGCAACAAGCAGCTGATCTTCCTCGATAACGCCGCGACCACCCAGAAGCCGCAGTCCGTCATCGACGCCACATCAGGCTTCTACGAGCAGTATAACAGCAATATCCACCGTGCGGCCTACGAGTTGGCGGAGAAGGCCACCACCGCCTTCGAGGGAGCCCGTGAGAAGGTCGCCCGGTTCCTCGGTGCACGCTCTTCCAAGGAGATCGTCTTCACCCGTGGAACCACGGAGGCGATCAACCTCGTCGCCAACACCTTCGGCCGCCGTTTCATCGGGCAGGGAGACGAGATCATTCTCACCCAGCTCGAACACCACGCCAACATCGTCCCTTGGCAGATCCTGGCCAAACAGACGGGTGCGGTCATCAAGGTCATCCCGATCAATGACCGGGGAGAGCTCATCATGGAGAACTTCCTCCGCCTGTTGAGCCCCCGCACCAAGCTGGTCTCGGTCGCACATGTCTCTAATTCCCTCGGCACCATCAATCCCGTCGATGAGATCATCGGTATCGCGCACGCGCACGGCGTCCATGTCCTCGTGGATGGTGCCCAGTCGACCCCTCACCTTCCGGTCAACGTGCAGGCACTCGACGCCGACTTCCTCGTCTTCTCCGGCCACAAGGTCTTCGGACCGACAGGCATTGGGGCTCTCTATGCGAAGTCGCATCTGCTTGAGCTTCTTCCCCCGTGGCAGGGCGGCGGTCACATGATCCGGGACGTCACTTTCGAGAGGACCGTCTTCCAGGATGCACCCGAGAAGTTCGAGGCAGGTACGCCCGACATCGCCGGAGCGGTGGGTCTGGGTGCGGCAATCGATTACATTCACGAGGTCGGAACCGACAACATCACCGCCTACGAGCACTCCCTGCTCGAGTACGCGACCCCGAGGCTTGCATCAGTGCCGGGCCTCCGTCCCATCGGAACCGCCGCCAACAAGGCCAGCGTGCTCTCGTTCGTCATCCCAAGGATTCCGAACGAGACGATCGCCTCGCATCTGGACAAGCAGGGCATCGCCGTGAGGGCAGCCCATCACTGCGCTCTCCCGGCCATCCGCCATTTCGGACTGGAGAGCTCCGTGCGTCCCTCCCTCGCCTTTTATAACACGAGGGACGAGATCGACACCCTCGTCGCGGCCCTACATGATCTAGTCAAAAATCACAGACCATGAGCAACGAAGCCCCTACCATCACTCCCCACAAGGCACGCGAGATCGCTGCGGAGAACACTGCGGTGATTCTTCTCGATGTTCGCACCCCTTCCGAGTTCTCCGCACGAAGGGCGGTCGGCGCCCGCAACATTCCGCTCGATGCGATTCCAGCCACCATCGCCGAGGGTAAACTCCCCAAGGATGCGTCCATCTGCGTTCTCTGCGAAAAGGGGGGGCGCGCCGCCATCGCCGCCGAGCATCTCCTGAAGGCAGGCCATCGCGACGTCCACGTCGTCACCGGCGGTACCGAGGCTTGGGCTTCATCGGGTCTGCCAGTCGAGGGAACAGGAAGGAAATCGATCAGCATCGAGAGGCAAGTCCGCATCGGAGCGGGCATGCTTGTCATTCTCGGCATTGCAGGAGGCCTCCTGATCCACCCCTCCATCTTTGCCCTTTCTGGATTCGTGGGGGCTGGACTCGTCTTTGCCGGGATCACGGACTGGTGCGGGATGGGGCTTTTGCTGGCATGGGCCCCTTGGAACCGGTAAGGTGGCCGGGATGAACTCCCGGAAACATCTGCTCCAACCGATCCTCGATTCCTATCGGGAAAGCGGCGGGATCAACCATGTGGACCGGTCGAACCTTCCCTCCAAGAAGGCGGTCTCCGCGCTCTCCGACGATCTGCTTCACCTGCTCTTCCCGGGATTCTTCTCCGAGGATGCCGTCTCCTCCAAGGAGCTTCCCGATGCGGCCCAGGAGATCATCGACCGAATCGCTGTCCAACTGGAGTCGGCGATCGCAGTCAGCCTCCGCATCCGTGAAGAAACCGCGCAGGAGACCAACCCGAACCGCGAGGCCGTGGACATCACCGAGCGATTTTTCGCAGGGATTCCCGCCGTGCGCGCCCTGCTCAAGACCGATGTCGAAGCCGCCTACGCGGGCGATCCCGCGGCGCGCAGTCTTGAGGAGATCGTCCTGGCCTACCCCGGTCTCGAGGCGGTCGCCATCCAGCGCGTCGCGCACCTGCTCTACAAGGAGGAGGTCCCCCTTCTTCCGCGCATGATGACCGAATGGGCCCACAGCCGGACAGGAATCGACATCCATCCCGGTGCCTCGATCGGCTCACACTTCTTCATCGACCACGGAACCGGCGTCGTCATCGGGGAGACCTGCATCATCGGCGACAGGGTGAAGCTTTACCATGGTGTGACCCTCGGCGCGCGCAGCTTCCAGAAGGACGAGCAAGGGGAGATCATCAAGGGCCTGCGCCGCCATCCGCGTGTCGAGGACGATGTCGTGATCTATCCGAACGGCATCATCCTCGGCGGCGACACCGTCATCGGGGCACGGAGCACGATCGGCGCCAACGTTTTCCTGATGAAGAGCGTGCCGCCCGACACACTCCTCGTGCGGGGAGAGCAGATCCAGAGCCGCCTCGACAAGAAAGGTCTGAAGGCACGCGGTGGGAAAGGCCCCCTCACCGTGCATCTCAACGAGGACGAGGTCGATTTCATCATCTGACTAAAGGGAGGCCTTTAGTCAGAAGGCTGAACCAAGCCTGTGGGAACTGGCGCGGAAGACTGCCGTAACGGTTGCGAAGCAACGGCCGGGCCTTGTAAAGCATAGCGAATAGCCCTGAGGGCGGCACCGCTTGCCGGGAGGCAAGTGCCGTCAATGCTGAAGACTGCTAGGCACTCCAGTCTGCAGATTCCGACCCGGCATTTGGAATTTGCGGACGTCTTGGAAAAGATACGGAATGAGTTTTACGCAAAGGACACAACGCACGCAAAGTGGAGTAGCTCGATACTGAGTTTTTTTCCGTACGAGCGAGTACTACTCTTTAAACCCAAATTTTGCATTAGGAGCGGCAAAATTGGGTAAAAGGTGGTGAGAGGGAGTCTGCTTTTGAGAAGAGGCCGTCGAGCCAGGGGCGTTTTTTTGAGTGGAGGGCGATTTTGAGGGTACGTTT
>CANKJN010000023.1 GCA_947482345.1 Spartobacteria bacterium | reverse complement strand
CCCTGCCTGGCAAATGAGGCTCCAGTAACTTCCAAACTCGATCCGTTATGTCGTGACGATGAAGGGCGCTCTCTTTGTTCATCCGCTCCCTCTATCAACAATCCTATCTCGTGACGACACTATTTAGGGAAACGCTGATTAAATCGCATAGAGGGATTTAATCAGCGTTTCCCTAAATAGTGTCGTCACGAGATATCTACCCAGAGAGCGATGCTGCGTATTTCGACGGTAGCCAGGAAGGAGGAGGCATTCTTGGTATGTCGAGTGGCGATACCCCTCCATCTTTTGAGTTGAAGGAAGGTGTTTTCCACCAGATGGCGAGGAGTCAGGGATGATAAGTGTTTCCCTTATCGATTAGATTTTGCGGGATCGTGCGGGCGGGCCGACCGTTTCCTCAAGGAGCGCAATAGAGCGCAACGCCCATGAACACGAATCCACTCAAGCAAGGAAACATCGCGGTCAATCTCTCCGGCATCGGAGCGGTGACTTGGGAAATGGTGAAGCAAAGGGCCTCCGAGATCGCGGCCATCAACGGCCGGACAGACGGCCGTATCCAGGAATCGGATTGGGAGGAGGCAAGAAGGGAGCTGACTGGCTCTGTAGAGGCTGATCCGACGGCCGGGACCGAGGGCTGGGATTCCACGATCGGCGGCCGCGGAAAGGTTGCGCCGGAATCTCCCGGAGAGGATACGGATGAGGAGGGTCACAGCACGAGCGCACAACTTGTGGAGCAGGGCCTGCAGGAAGCCGAGCACGACACGATGCTACGCGCCTCCAAGAGGCCCATTCGCATCCCCATTCCCATTCCCAATCCTTAAGGAGGGAGGATCAACCCGTGAAATCAGCCATCTTGCCCGTCATGTCCGGACGGGGCATGAGGGACGAACGCGTCAAACGGGAAAAACGTTCCGATCCGATCCCCTCTCCTGCGCCGACAGCGGGTGTCCCGGCGATGAGGGTCGCCGTTTTCAGCGCGAAGTCTTACGACGAGGAATTTCTCAACTTGGCAAATACGAATCACCATGACTTGGTTTACTTCGAACCCCATCTCACGACGGAAACCTCCAAGCTGGCCCACGGCTTCGAGGTGGTCTGCGCTTTCGTCAACGACCAGCTCACCCGAAGTGTCCTGACGAGTCTGGCGGAACACCGGACACGCCTGGTCGCACTCAGGTGCGCGGGGTTCAACAATGTCGATCTCTACGCGGCCAAGGATCTCGGGGTCACCGTCTGCAGGATTCCCGGTTACTCGCCGCACGGGGTGGCGGAGCACGCGGTCGCGCTGATCCTGACGCTCAACAGAAAGATCCACAGGGCCTACAACCGCGTGAGGGATGGTAATTTCTCGCTGAAGGGTCTGATGGGGTTCGAGCTGTGCGGAAAAACGGTCGGCATCGTCGGCACTGGAAAGATAGGGATGAACATGGTGAGGATCATGCGCGGCTTCGGGATGAATGTCCTCGCCAATGATCCGCGCCCCGATCCCGAGTGCGCTTCGCTGGGAGGACGTTATGTCCCCCTGGGCGAACTCTGGGAGCGTAGTGATATCATCTCGATCCATGCCCCTCTGACCCCGGAGACCCGTCACATGATCGACGGCAAGACCCTGGAGCAGATGAGGAGGGGGGTGATGATCATCAACACAAGCCGGGGCGGGATCATCGACACGAAGGCCGTGATCCGGGGACTCAAGAGCGGTCGGATCGGTTCCCTGGGACTCGATGTGTATGAGGAGGAAGGAGATCTCTTCTTCGAGGATCTCTCCGGTCAGATCATCCAGGATGACTTCTTCATGAGGCTGCTCACATTCCCGAACGTGGTGGTCACCGGGCATCAGGGATTCTTCACGGACACAGCCCTTCGCAACATCGCTGAGACGACGCTCCGGAACATCTCCGACTTCGGGAGTCATGCGATCCCGCCCGCCAATGAGGTGACGACCGCGAATCTCCGATGCTGAAGGATCGACCATCAT
The DNA here is from genome assembly GCA_947482345.1 of Spartobacteria bacterium. Classification (GTDB taxonomy): domain Bacteria; phylum Verrucomicrobiota; class Verrucomicrobiia; order Chthoniobacterales; family UBA6821; genus UBA6821. The sequence goes on along the minus strand of CANKJN010000023.1, from coordinate 27,908 downwards.
GAAACAACCCCTCGAAAACAAAGTCGCGAACCGGGATCCTGAATGGATCCGCTGGTTCTCCGAGACCAACCGCGCACACCTCTCCGTCGTGGGCGGAAAAAACGCCTCGCTGGGCGAACTCATCAGCAATCTGGGCCCCTCTGGAATCAGGGTGCCCGACGGCTTCGCGACGACGGCGGCGGCCTTCAGGGAGTTTCTCAGGGCGAATGATCTGACCGAGCCGATTTCCCAGAAGCTCGCACTGCTGAAAAAGGATGGCAGCAATCTGCCGGGCATCGGGGCGGCTGTCCGGAAGATGATCCTCGGGGCGGAGTTCCCTCCCGCCATGGCCGGCTCCATCCTTCGCGCTCGCCATGACATGGAGAAGCGGTGCGGACACAGGGTGGGAAGCGTGGCAGTCCGGAGCAGCGCGACGGCGGAGGATCTGCCGGAAGCCAGCTTTGCGGGCCAGCAGCAGTCTTTCCTGAACATCCGCGGGGACGCGGCCCTGCTCGATGCTTGCAGGAAGTGTTATGCGTCGCTCTTCACCGACAGGGCGATCATCTACCGCAGGAACCAAGGCTACGACCAGATGAAGGTGGCCTTGTCCATCGGCGTGCAGGAGATGATCCGCTCTGACAAGGCGGGATCGGGAGTCATGTTCTCCATCGACACGGAGACGGGCTTCCCCGGTTGCGTGCTGATCGATTGCGCCTGGGGGTTGGGCGAGACCGTGGTGCAGGGGATGGTGGAGCCGGACGAATACCGGATCTTCAAGCCGTTGCTTGGCAACCCTGCACTCACCCCGATCATCGAGAAGACCCTGGGAGCCAAGGCGAAGAAGATGGTCTATGCCAAGGGGGGAGGCCCGGCTTCAAAGTCTTCAAGGGCTTCAAGGCAAGCCTCCACCATCTTGGTCAATACAACTGAACAGGAGCGTTCCCGATTTGTCCTCAGCGACGAGGAGGTTCTCCAACTTGCCCGCTGGGCCTGCACCATTGAGAAGCATTACGCACAGCCGATGGATATCGAATGGGCCAAGGATGGGCCGCATGGTCCCCTCTATATCGTGCAGGCGCGACCCGAGACGGTCCAATCCCGACTGGGGGCGGCCGCGCTGCGAACCTACCGGCTCAAGACCCCCGGAGAATCACCCACGGGAGAATCCACTGTGGAAGGAAAAGGGAAGCCGCGGCGGCTTGCAAGCGGACTGGCCATCGGCGACTCCATCGCGACGGGCAGGGTCTGCTGCCTCCGGAGCGCTGCCGAGATCGGACGCTTCGTGGAGGGATCCGTTCTGGTGACCGGAATCACCGATCCCGACTGGGTGCCAATCATGAAAAAGGCCTCCGCCATTGTGACGGATCACGGCGGCAGAACCAGTCATGCTGCGATCATCAGCCGTGAGCTCGGGTTGACGGCGATTGTCGGGGCGGTCGACGCCACGCGGCGCCTGAAGGATGGGTGCAAGGTCACGGTCTCCTGTGCCGAGGGGGAAACCGGTGTCGTCTATGACGGGATCCTCGATTTCGAGGTCCGTGAGATCAACACGGCGAAGATCCCCAAGACCCGGACCAAAGTGATGGTCAACGCAGGCGACCCGGCCACGGCCTTCCGTTGGTGGAGACTCCCGAGCGACGGGGTCGGCCTGGCCCGCATGGAGTTCATCATCGGAAACTTGATCAAGATCCATCCCATGGCACTAGTCCGCTTCGAGGGACTGAAGGATCCGGCCATAAGACGCGCCATCAAGGGTCTGACCAAGGGATACCGGGAGAAGACCCTCTACTTCGTCGAGACCCTGGCGCGGGGCATCGCCCGGATCGCCGCCGCCCATCATCCCAACCCGGTCATCGTGCGCATGAGCGACTTCAAGACGAATGAATACGCCCGACTCATCGGCGGGGCAGCCTTCGAACCGAAGGAGGAGAACCCGATGCTAGGATGGAGGGGGGCAAGCCGCTACTACAGCGAGGGGTACCGTGAAGGATTCGCCCTCGAGTGCCGTGCCGTCCGGATGGCGCGCGAGGAGTTCGGCCTGGAGAACATCGTCATCATGATCCCCTTCTGCAGGACGATCGCCGAGGCGGACAAAGTGCTGGCCGAGCTTGCCGTCAATGGCCTGATACGCCACCGGCACGGCCTGCAGATCCACGTGATGGCGGAAATCCCCTCCAACGTGATTCTGGCAGAGCGCTTTGCCGAACGCTTCGACGGCTTCTCCATAGGCTCCAATGACCTGACGCAACTCGTACTCGGCGTCGACCGTGACAGCGACCTACTGAGCAGCCTCTTCGACGAACGCGACGAGGCCGTGATGACGGCGATCGCCGATCTGCTTTCCAAGGCTAGGAAGAGCGGTGCTCACACGGGGATCTGCGGCCAGGCGCCCAGCGATCATCCCGATTTCGCCCGCTTCCTGGTCAGGAACGGGATCGATTCCATCTCCGTGAGTCCCGATAGCTTCCTTGCAGTGAAGCAGGTCATCGCCAAGGCGGAAGGGGGAGGGGGGGGAAGGATGAAAGCTGAAACCTGAGACCTGAAACTTGAACCAGAATTATGAAGGATGAGGGATGAAGAGGGCCAGAAGTCAGAAGTCAGAAGTCAGAAGTCAGAGGTCAGGGAAGTCGGGGGTCGACAGTCGAACGTCGAAGCAGTCAGCAGTCAGCAGTCAGCAGTCAGCAGTCAGCAGTCAGCAGTCAGCAGTCAGCAGTCAGCAGTCAGCAGTCAGCCCCTGTTCAGCCTCGTGCGATCAACCTCCGCTGGCCAACCCTATCGCACGCGACAGGGTCAGGGCCACTAGGTCGAGCATCATGATCCCGTGGATGACGAAGAGAGTCTTCATCAGTCGGGAAAGGGGTGTGGCTCCCGAGGGCTCGAACTGGAGCAGGGTCATCGCCGAGACATGGTAGTAATCAAAGGTATCCAGCGCCCCCATCTCCTCGGCAAACCTGATGTGGGCGTGCCCCCGGGCCCTTCCTGCGGTATCGAGCCGCCAGTAAAGCCAACCGAAGGCGACCGTGATGACGGGGATGAAGAGAAGGAGCTGGAGCAGGAGGAGCCCGCCCGCCTTGAGATGACTGAGCAGAAGTAGATTCAGCATCACAAACTGAAAGGAGCAGCGCAGGATGAGCAGTCCTCCCAGGAGGTCAATGACCCATCGGGTGCGTTTGCCCATAACGATCCGGACCTGCGCGAACAGCACCATCAGCACCAAAGGGGGAATGAACCAGTACAAGAGGAGGTTGGAGGTGTTTTTGACCACCATGGCGATATTACGCACCGTGGCATCGTCGATCTCCCCGAGCCCCTCGCCAAGGTTCCGGAGAAAAAGACTGGAAAAGACGTGTCCGAAAATCAGGATCCAAAGGGGAATGCTACGCCGGAGGGCACCGGCAAGAGTGTTGGCATTTTCCATGGATCCAAGAGCTATCATGCTTTGACAGGAGACCAATCCTGAAGTGAGATTGACGGCATGTTCCATGACGCCGTCCATCACCTGATCGTCCAACCGGACGATGGCATCGCCCCCATTCTCAAGACCATCGAGGGAGCCAAGAAATCGCTCGATATCAAAATGTTCCAGTTCACGGATCCAATCCTGATCAACGCAGTGATCGAGGCCCACAAACGCGGAGTGAAGGTCCGCGTGATGCTGAATCCCTCGCGCTTCACGGGTGAGCACGACAACGACGAGGCATTCGAGATGTTCCGCAATGCGAAGGTACCGGTCGAGGAAACCAACCCGAAGTACCCGATCACCCACGAGAAATCGATGGTGGTCGACGGCAAGCAGGCCTTCATCATGTCACTGAACTGGGCGCCGAAGTATTTCGGGCTGACCCGCGACTACGCTCTGGTCACCAACGATCAGGAGGAAGTTGCCGAGGTGGCGGGTTGCTTCGACGCGGACTGGAACCGCAGCGACTTTACACCACCGGCCGTCTCCAACCTGATCTGGAGTGTGGGCCGAGCGCGTCAGGAAGTGATCAACTTCATCGGCAGCGCCAAGGAGTCGCTCTTCATTCAGCACGAGAAGTACGTCGATACCCCCGTGATCGAGGCGCTCGTCCACGCGAAGATGAAGAACAATGTGAAGATTCATGCAACGGCACTTCCCGTCCATTCGCTGAGGGATTTCTACATCCTCGAGGGTGTCGCCGGCCTCCGCCTGCTGGAGGATCTGGGCATCAATGTCCACAAGCTCAAGGGAGTCCACCTCCACGCGAAGCTGATCCTCGCGGACGAGGAGCGGGCCCTTCTGAGCTCGTTCAACATTTACCCAAAGTGCTTCAACGAGCGCCGCGAGCTAGGCATCCGCTTCAGCGATCCCGACCTGATCAAGCGCCTGGTAAAGATCTTCCACAAGGACTGGGATAACTCCAAGCGTATCGATCTCTCAGACGAGGGGATCCAGGCCGACCGAGACAAACACATGGCCAAGGAACTCGCCGAGCAGAAAGCTCACGAGGAGAAGCACTCAGATATCGCCAGTGGAAAAAAGAAACACTCCTCCTGAGCCGGCCACGGCGGAGGGGCTGGCTCCCCGCCCCTCGATGCTCGAGCTGTCGGGGCTCTTCGCCTTCATCGGGCTGACCAGCTTCGGCGGGGGCATTACCGCCTACATCAGGCGTCTCGTGGTCACCCAGAAGAAGTGGCTCACCGACGAGGAGTTCCTTCCCGGACTGGGACTGGTGCAGCTCCTCCCGGGAGCCAATGTCGTGGGGCTGGCGGTCTACATCGGCAATCACCTCAAGGGTCCTCTCGGCTCCGTGGTGGCGCTCGGATCGCTGTTGGTGCCCCCGTTCATCTCCACCTGTGCCCTGGGTTTCCTCTATTTCCATGCCGGGAAAACCGCTGACACAAAGGCACTCTTAGCCGGTATCACAGCGGTCGCCTGCGGGCTCATGGCCAGCATGGTCTTTGAGGCGGGAGAGAAGGCGATCAAGGGATTTTTTGACGTGGTGCTGATCCTGATCACCTTTGCCTTGGTGCGCTTCCTCCATCTCAGTGTCCCGATCGTGATCCTGATCGTGGCTCCCCTGGCCATCTGGTGGCACAGGCCGAGATCCTCTAAGGATAGCGGCTCAACCAACTCTTCCGCGTCATGAACAACACGCTCCTCCAGATTGCGATCCTGTTCTGCACGCTCTCGCTCTCGGCTTTTGGCGGCGGCAAGGTCGTCCTGCCGACCATGCATCATGACGCGGTGCAGACGCGACCTGATTACTCCTTCAATAACCACCAGTGGATGGATGACGCTGACTTCGTGAATCTCTTCTCTATCAGCATGGCGGCACCGGGGCCATCCATGATGGTGGTCACTCTGGTGGGACTGAAGGCGTGCCTTCCCTACGGAACAGCAGTCGCGATCCTCGGGGCACTGGTGGCCACACTGGCGATGTTCGTTCCGAGCTCGTTCCTCGTCTACTTCGCCGGCAAGTGGTGGGACAGCTGGGAGGAGTCTCCTTGGAGGCACTCCATCATGGATGCGATCATGCCGATTTCGACCGGTCTGATCCTTGCCGCCACATGGATCATCGCGAAGACCTCGATCCATTCCGTGCCGACCGCGATCATGGGAGTGGTGGCCCTGTTGCTGATGCTCTTCACCAAGATCAACCCGGTCCTGATGATGGGAGTTGCCGGAGCGATCAGTTGGGTGTTCCTGAGATAAGGAGGGGAGATGGGAGTTGGGCTTTTAGGGGATAGGTAATGGGTAATCGGGAATGGGGGGAGGCAAAGTCCAAGGGGAAGTCCCCATTCATCATTCTTCATTCTTTTTTTTGCCTTTCCCCGCTACCCGCCCCCCAACGGGTTCACCCGTTGGTGCGAAAGTTCTGATCGGGAGGCTGGGCCGTTTGAAGTTTGTTATTACTGCTTGTGCCTTCGACGTTCGACTGTCGACCCTCGACTCAGTTCCCCATCATTGACGGCACTTGCCTCCAGGCAAGCGGTGCCGCCCCGTTGGGCTACGACACTGCGTCGTAGTCTGCCGCGCCTAATCCCAAAGGATTGGTTCATCATTTTTCATTTTCCCTTTTTCCCTCCCACCTTCCTAAGCCTTTTATTTAGCCGTTAATAATCGGTTCCACATCTATCGGGCAATCCCGGCGAGGGGTAGTTTCAATGTGTGGCCGGAACACCGGACACCCGGTCGGTTCGATGTCGGCGCATCGGGCGGAACGGCATTGATGATGCCCGCCGACAACAAACCCAATGATCATGAACACAACACTGGCACGATGGAACCCGGTCCGCGAACTGGAGGAGGTGCAGGAGCGCCTTTCGAGCATTCTCCCATTCCCTTCGCTCCGTAAAAAAGGGGACAAGGAGCTGATGAGGGTGACCGAATGGGCCCCCGCGGTGGACATCACCGAGGATGAGAAGGAGTATGTGGTGACCGCCGATCTTCCCGAGATCAAGAAGGAGGACGTGAAGGTGACCGTGGAGAACGGGATCCTCACATTCTCGGGTGAACGGAAGTTCGAGAAAGAGGAGAAGGGGAAGAAATACCACCGGATCGAACGCTCCTACGGAAGCTTCCTGCGGAGTTTTGACCTTCCGGACGATGCGGACTCGGAAAAGGTCGACGCGAAATTCTGCGACGGCACCCTCAAGGTCCATATCGCCAAGAGCGCGAAGGCACAACCGAAGCAGATCGAGATCAAGGTCGCCTGAAGCCTGAAGTGATCCCGGGGAGGGGGAGCCCCTTCCCGGATCATGTCTCACTCAACTCGGCGGGAGAGTGCCGCGGAATGGCGATGGGTCATCGACTGCGGCGATACGCAGGTTGACCACCGCACCAAACTCGATCGAGAGGTTACCCCGACGTTGATCCCGTAGATCTCCATGCCGCGGCTGGAAGTCGAGTTTTTGGAAAACTCCAGCAAGGCCGTTAAAGCACTCTTGTCCCTGAGATTGCTGAAGCCCTGCAGTCCAGGGCTGTTGCGAGGGCTGTGGATGCACGAAATCGTTGCGTCTCCTGCAATCGTTCCGCTTCCCTTGAGTTTGGCACCGGCATCGACCTGAAGGTTCCCAGCAATCGATCCGTTCACCGCAAGAGTGCCGCCGCTGACCTTGTCAAGTGGCGGCGTAGCTCTTGCTGCCCAGGATCGTGGTTCCGTCGCCGGCCTACGTGCCTAACAATGATAACCCAAGTTCCCTCCTCTAACTTCAAACCCTTCGGAGGAGCTCCCGTACTCACATGACTGCTTACGGGGGCGCTCCTTAGCGCAATCTGTCCCTCTTCTTCTGGAAGATCAATTCACCGGAGCAAAGGCACCGTTGGGCAACTGACGGAAGAGCTGCCTGCCCCTTGGGTAGGAAGGAACATAACTGCCATCCATCTGCTGGACATAGCTGATCTTCGCAGGGGTGAAGCTGCCGTCGGAGGTGCGGGTGTAAAGAGTCTGGGTAGTCTGCTGTTGGTGGGCCTGTGCAGATCCGCCGCCGCTTGATTTCGGAATGAAGGCGTTGATGGCCTGGGATCCGACGCTGCCGGCTCCGGCCGCGATGGCTCCCGCAGCCACGGGATTCACGCCTCGCATCAGGGCTCCGGTGCCCGCGCCGATTCCAGCAGCGGTGAGGCCCTGAACCACCGCGGCCCCCATCGGGGTCATGACGGAGCGAGGTTGTCCATTGGGGCCCATCTCAGTGGTGCAGGCTGCAAGAAGGGCCGTGGCGGAAGCAAGAGCGAGGAGGGAGTTGGTCTTCATGCGATCTAAATATCAAACATCTCATCCGAAATGCAACCGGGGAACTTGCAATCCCCTTTATCCCCTTCATCCCTGTGAATTACTCCAAGGGATACAGGGCCGGTCCGGTTTCCTTGGCCCATGGAAGTTTGGAGTCGGGCCAGCGCTTGGCCTCCAGATCGCTCCAGTAGATATGGGAGGCGCCGAGGCCACGGGCCTTTTCCTTCCATCCCGCCTCACCCTTCATCACGGCATCAAGGGTGGCGAGGCGCCCCTTGTAATCGAGTCCATGACTCCAGAGATGCCCCTCGTAGCCGCAGACGACCGGGTGACCTGAGAGCAGGACGGGATGATTGTATTCCGGAGCGCATGCAACCACAGCATCGGGGGGAAGCCCCCGGAGGATCCAGGAGGCCTGATCCAGATCGCTCCTCTTGATCAGCTCATATCCGTGCCGGCCATCGAGTCCCACCGCCAGCGTGACGGCTCCCGATCCGAACATCAGGAGGAGCGCCGCGGTCCGGAGGGCCGGATGCCACCGCTTCAAGAGAAAATTCCAGAGGTAAGGCGCGGCGATAAGCCACGACCAGAGGATCAGCTTCATGTTGTCCCATGGCCACGGAGCGAAGCGAACAACCATGCAGAGAACAAAGACAAACGCCGCCGGCCAGACAAAGGCGCGGGCCTCGGCGATTTCGGGGGTGCCGCGACCGCCCCCTCCGCGCACAAGCAGAACGCACAACAGGAAGGTGAGCGGCAGGGAGATTCCGAAATTCCGAAACCAGAACCAGACCGACCCATCCGACATCCATCCCGGAGCGCAACCGAGGGAATGAACCGCAGAGGGGGCGCCTCCGCCGCTTGTCACCAGCCATCCCAGGAAAGCCATCGCGGGCCACGCGAGAAGCGCCAGTCGTAGCATCCGTTTCCTTGATGCGGACGAGAGAACGAACAAACCTGACATGGCAACTCCAAGAAACAGCGCTGCATGGATGCTGAAAAGCGGCATGATGCCGAGCAGGAGTGCCTGCACGGGAAGAGGCAGTACCTTCCGGGGTCCGGCGCCGAATGTTTCGTCACGCCATGCGGCCAACAGCAGGAGCCCGGCGGGAAGCGCAAAGAGGAATCCCCGCTGGGTGACATAAAGAGTCAGGAAGAGATTCTTCCACTCGATCTGCGCATCGGGGTCACCACCCCACCCGGTTTTCAGCAGCAGGAATCCGGCAACGCCTCCGTTGAAAAGAAAGGCGGCAAGGGCGACTGCACCTCCCCAGCGCCAGAGGGCATGGCCGGCAAGCGCGGCACCGACGACTCCGCACCAGATGACCCCCTGCGTAACAGGCACGCCTCCCGTCAGTAGGAGCGCGTTGAAGAGATCGCTCCCGGGCGGATAGCGGAGTGGATCCCCAGCCAGAATCGGACTCACGGGCCACCAATGGGTGGTCGCGGCAAACCAACGGATGAAGGAGATGTGCAGTGAAAGATCACCGAGGTTGTTCGGTGAGAGAACTTTCCAGGAGTCGCCGTTCGCATAGATCAGCCAGAAAAACACTCGGGCCGAGGCGAGCGTGAAGAGAGCGATCATCAACCAATCCCAGAAAGAGGAGGGACGGCGACCTGGCGACGCCGGAGTGATGGCGAAGACGGCAAGGGCGGTCGCCAGACCCGCCAGCAAGGCAACAACACCCCCGCAGCCCCGGAATCCTCCCCATGTCCAAGCGATCGGCAAGGCAAACAGGGTTGCCGAAGCCACTCCTGAAAGAATCGCGACAACTCCCCTCATGGTTTTGGTGACTTTGATGGCTGTGCCGGGGAGGGAGCTGATTTCTTGAGAGCTGCCGGATCAACCCGTTCGGGCTTTCCATGACCCGCCACGGAGAACCATGGCGCAAACAGGGACTCACGGAACCAGACCGTGCATTCCTCCATTGAATCACGGAGCTGAAACCTCTGCCGAAGGTAAGGCTGCTTGATTCGCCCCTCGATCAATTGCTGATCGGCGGTCTGTGCCACGATAAAGTCCCCATCCATCAAGGCAGGAACGGCCTCCTTGCCATAATAACCGATACGGTTGAACTCCCCGAAGATCCACGGAAGAGGGTAGTAGCTCTCCAGAACGATCTGCCCTGTCATGGCATGGTTGCGCGGATCGCTGGCCGCCAGTCCGAGCACGGGATCCGTCACGACAACGATTCCGGGCTGAGTCTGCACATAGACATAAGGTTCCTTGGGATCGGTGAAGTGGCGGAAGTTCAACCGCACCGTGATGATGAGCGAGACTGCCAGCAGGAGCAGGCAGGCGACGGCTGATGGAATGCGCAACCGCTGGCACTTCAACCCCTCGTCGACGGCGCAACCGAAGAGCAGCAGGAACGGCCAGAGGATCGAGAGGATGCACCAGGGGGTCTTGTAAGGGATGACCGAGTAGGCCGCCAGCACCCCGAGGGCCATGATTGCGATATAGCGGAGGAGCGCAGGAGAGGGCCACGCCAACCTCACCGCATAGAGCAGGCCGAGAAGGGCGGGCCACTCGTAGCGGCCCATCAGCGAGAGCCAGTACCAGTTGAGGAACCCGAGCGAACCGAACTGGAAATCCGTCTTCTCATGCCCGCCTGCCCCGGTTCCGGTCTGGAACCACTTGAGGTAGGCCTTGAAGAAATCAGGAAGGCCCGGCCAGTTCAGGAAGTTCCCCGAGTAGAAAAAGAGAAGTGCCAGCAGCGACAATGCGCAGCACCAGGCAACATCGCTGGCGCTCCATCCACGCCCGGCAAGCGGTCGCGCGGGGGATGAGGGAATGAAGCGCTGCCAGATCATGAGACAGCCGGCCGCCAGCACCATGCAGACGAGATGAATCACCCCGGTCTCCTTGAGCAGAAGCAGCAGCGTCACTCCGGCAAACGTCGCGATCAGATCACGCTTCCCCCCCTCGTTCCAGAGCCCCAGCACCCCCCATGTCGTGAGCATGAGGGCGAAAACGAACCACGGCTCGTGGATGGCATACCTTCCGTAGAAGACTCCCGCAGGGGAAAGCGCCAAAGCCAGCGCCCCGAAACGGGCGGCCCGCGCCCCGACAAACCTCCCGAAGCGCAGGGTCATACAGACCGCGGCGATGCCAGAGAGAACGGCCGGCAGGCGCAGGGCCCAGAGATTCCGCCCGAAGAGGGTGAGAAAGACGAAGAGACCGTAGAAATAAAGCGGCCCGTGATAGTTCTCCGGATCATAACGGTAGAAACCGGCCTCCCTCATCTGATCGACGAACCACCCGTTGATCCCCTCGTCGAAATGGGCCGGCTTGATGTCGAGATCCCACAGGCGAAGGAGGGCGGCAAGCAGCAGGATCGATCCCTCGATCAGGATCGCCGCACCAAGAGGAGCAATCAGGTTCTTGACGCTGGGCATGCTTCGGCGAGTCTGCATCCAGACCAAGTAATCGTGACCGAACGAATGAATCAAGACCGCCCAAGCCTCTCCGTCGTGATTCCCGCCCGCAACGAAGAGGCGCGTCTCCCGAAGACCCTGGGGCTGATCCGGGAATGGATCGCGCGATCAGGCCGCAGCACCGAGGTGATCCCCGTTGTCCAGGGCTACGACAGGACAACGGAAATCGTGGAGACAGCCGCAGGGAGCGACCCGGACCTTCATCCCATCATCCAGCATTCGGGCAATGGGAAGGGGATGGCCGTGCGCCTCGGGATCACGGCCGCCCGGGGAGAGATCATCCTCTTCACAGACGCCGACCTGAGCGTTCCGGTCGAGTGCCTTGAGGAGCTTGTCTCCATGATGGAGCGACAACCCGAACTGGACGGGATCCTCGGCAGCCGACGCCTTCCCGGAAGCAACATCGTGATCAAGCAGCCCCCGATGAGACGCCTCTCCGGGTGGGCCTTCAACAGGGCCCTGAAACTAGGCGGCCTCACCGGCTACGCCGACACACAGTGCGGATGCAAACTCTTCCGGCACAACGCAGCCAAGGCGATCTTCGCCCGATCCGAACTCGATGGATTCGCCTTCGACGTCGAGATCCTTAAACTCGCGGAAGTGCTCGGTTACCGGATGAAGGAAGCACCGGTCACATGGGCGGATGCCGGCGGATCACGCGTCTGGCTTCCCCGCGACGGATTCCGCGCATTGCGCGACGCCTGGTCGCTCAGGAAGCGGTTTGCCTGACCAGATAGTCCTCTGCAGCGCTCACACCCGAGATCCAGGCACCCTCCACCCGTCCGCCGTTGAGCCCGTCACCGATGAGATAGAGCGAGATTGCGGTGTCAGCCCTGAGGAATCCGCCGGGGGCATTGGGCCCCTCGGGATGCGCATAGCGCCAGCGATGGACCCAAAACTCAATGGGCTTACCCATCCATGCCCCCGCGATCATCGCCGCCTCGTCGAGCAACTCCCTGCCGGCCATGGTGAGTTCCTCCTTGGATGCATCAAGCCACCTGCGACTGAAACCAGCCGATCCGTGCAGGACGGCGATCCCCACAGTGGAGATGGTCTTTGCCCGCCGGGAGGAATCCCAGGCCATCCATGAGAGCCTGAATTCGGGATCCCTCACCTGGATACCGCGCCAGGGAGGAGGCTCGGTCCCCTCGGGATAATGCGCAATGACCGCGACGCAGGGTTCGCAGGAGATCCGTTCAACGAGCGCCCGCTGCTCGGCGGAGAGATATTCCCCCGCCAGCTTGAGCGCCTGAGGTGGCGGCGCAGAGAGGAACAGGGCACGGGCCGCGACGGGTGCCGCCGGATGTTCCGGCATGGCCGCCAGCGCCCAGTGGTCATCCTCCCGAACGACAGAGTCGACCTGGAATTCCCGGATCACCTCGATTCCCACAGCAAGATGCTTGCCAAGGCGACTCATCCCCTCGCGGCAGGCATAGCGGGTCTCGTTCCATTGAGGGTCGGGGGAGTGAAGCCTTCCCTGCTTCCATGTCCAGAAACCCTCCGACCACGGGAAGCAAATTCCCTCCTGCTCCCACCGCTCAACCTGTCGTTGAAACCGGATGTCCCGGGCGGTGAAGAACTGGGCGCCGTGATCCACCGGCACCTGCACCCCGGGGGCGATTTCCACGCGCCGTGTGGCGGTACGCCCGCCGACGCCCCTGCTTTTTTCAAGCATGACAACCTGGAGACCCGCCTCGCGAAGTCGCCCGGCGGCTGCAAGCCCGCTGATACCGGCTCCGATCACCGCCACATCGTGGATGGGTGAGCTCATCGTGATCCGGCGGCGTCCAGCACCTCCGAGGCCGTCTTGAAGTGCATTTTCGCAACTTTCGGCAACATGGTCGGGCCGTATTGGGCGATGATCTCCGCGGCGGCGGCCTTCACCTTCGGAGAGACCCCCTTGGCCAGTTCCACGCCAAGCTCTTCACCATGTTTGTCGAGCCAGTTGATGAATCCCTCGCGGGCAAGGATGGAGGCGGCCGCCACCGCATAGTCGCTCTCCGCCTTGGTGCGCTGGTCGAGACGGATCTTGCGGCCGTTCTCCAGAAGGGCCTTCTGCAGGACACGGGCATCGGCGAACTTGTCGGAGAGGGCGCGCGGGCAACCCGGAACCCGCTCGCAGAGATTCTCGATAATGCGCGCATGGCCCCAGGCCAGAAGGCGGTTGAGATTTCCGATGGAACGGTAGAGCTGGTTGTATTTTTCCGGACCGATGACGATCAGCTCGGAAGGAGCACCCGACTTGCGGATGACTTCAGCCAGATCGCGGATTTTCTTGTCGGTTCCGATCCCCTTGCTGTCACGGATGCCGGCGTCGCGCAGATGTCTCGCAAGATCGCCGTCCACATAAACCCCGGCGATCACGAGCGGCCCGAAGAGATCCCCCTTGCCGCTCTCATCCACGCCGAAATGAGGCTCGAACTGCTCCGGTTCATGAACCTCCTCGTAGCCAAGGCGGGCCTCGCCGAGGATCTCCGGTTCCATGACGAAGGTGATGAAATCCTCAAGCCCCCTCCCCTGGATCAGAACCTTGGGCCCCTTCTCATAGACGGCGACGTTGAGCTTCTCCTTGGTCGCGGCATAGAGCGTATAAGGCTTCTCCAAGAAGGTGAACCCCCTCTTCCGGAGCACCTCCCGGAGCTTGTCGGCCTGCTCCATCGTCAGGGGATAGGTCTGGGAGTGGATCGGGGGAGGCACGGGATCGCTTGCGGTTTCCATCAAGGTGCCTTACGAGCGTTCTGTGGACAAGAAGAGAGCCGCCTTAACGAAAACAACGAAAATCGGGCAAACAGCCGTTCAGACGGAGCAACTCGCGAAGACTGCCCGCCGGGCACTGATCTCGTGGCACGCACGGGCGGGACGCCATGACCTTCCGTGGCGCCGCAAGAACACACCCTACGCGGTGCTGGTCTCCGAATTCATGCTCCAGCAGACGACGGTCGCCACCGTGATCCCGCGCTTCGCCGACTGGATGAAGCGTTTCCCAAGCCTTCCGGCCCTGGCTGCCGCCTCCGAGCAGGAGGTTCTCTCGGCGTGGGAGGGTCTGGGCTATTACTCGCGAGCCCGACGACTCCACTCGACTGCGAAAACCATCATGGAGCGGCACGGGGGAATCGTTCCCGACACGGAGGGACCGCTTCTGGCGCTACCCGGGATCGGCGCCTACACGGCGGCGGCCATCCTGGCCTTCGCTCATGACCGATCGGCCGTGGTGCTGGACACCAATATCATCCGGGTGCTGGCACGCTGGGGGAATGTCACCGTTCCGATCGACACCGCGCCTGGTAAAAAAGCCATCGTAAATCTCGGGGGATCCTTTTTCCCGGAAACGGGGTGCCGGGGGATCGCCTCTGCCCTCATGGATCTGGGGGCGATGGTCTGCACGTCGGGAAACCCGGACTGCAATTCCTGCCCGATGAAGAGCACCTGCTCGGCAACCGCCCCGGAAACGCTCCCAAAAAAATCACCCCGCCGGGTGACCACCAAGCTCACCGAGCACCGCGCATGGATTGAACGCGGCCAGAAACTTCATCTCCAACAATCGGAGGGGCCTCGCTGGCGAGGACTCTGGATTCTTCCCGAACTGGGCGCCGCAAAGCCCACCAGTCGGTGGATCACGGATCTTACCTACCCGATTACCCGTTATCGCATCACGATGAAGGTGTTCCCAGTGAAGGGAGCCTTGCCCGGAAATCTCCGCGGCTTCAGAAGGGCGGAGCTTCCGGGTCTTCCGATCCCCTCCCCTCACCGGAAAGCCATCGAGAAAGCATTCCGTGCGATTGCGGAGGGATGAGTTTCTGTCCATACTAACTTTTCTCGACTCATGGCGACCCAGCTTCCCGACCTCACCAGCTACCCGGATCAACACGGACACTTCGGTCCATACGGGGGGCGCTTTGTCCCCGAGACCCTGATGACCGCCCTGCTCGAGCTTGAGCAGGAATACGAGTCGGCCCGCAAAGATCCTGCCTTCCGGAACGAGCTTTCCTCACTGCTCCGGGAATTCGTCGGCCGGCCCACCCCGCTCTATTTTGCGGAACGCCTCACCAAGGAACTTGGCGGCGCAAAAATCTACCTCAAGCGCGAGGACCTGCTCCACACCGGCGCCCACAAGATCAACAACGCCCTTGGCCAGATCCTGCTCGCCCGACGCATGGGAAAGAAGCGAATCATTGCCGAAACAGGTGCCGGCCAACATGGCGTCGCCACAGCCACCGCAGCGGCCCGCTTCGGCTTCCAATGCCGGATCTACATGGGCGCGGTCGACATGGAGCGCCAGGCGCTCAACGTCGCCCGCATGCGCTTCCTGGGCGCCGAGGTCATCGGCGTCACCGCAGGACAGGCCACGCTCAAGGAGGCGATCAACGAGGCGATGCGCGACTGGGTCACCAATGTGCGCGACACCCACTACATCCTCGGATCAGCCCTCGGCGCCCATCCCTATCCGATGATCGTCCGCGACTTCCACCGCATCATCGGCGATGAGGCCCGCCGCCAGATTCTCCAGCGAGAGGAACGGTTGCCCGATCTCCTGATGGCCTGTGTCGGGGGCGGCAGCAATGCCATCGGTCTCTTCTATGCCTTCCTGAACGATGAGGGAGTCCGCATGACCGGAGTCGAGGCAGGCGGTGGAGGCATCATCCGAGGCAAACACGCCGCCCGCTTCCAGGGAGGCAAGCTCGGGGTCCTTCAGGGAACCAAGACGTGGCTCCTCGCCGATGCCGATGGACAGATCGAGCTCACCCACTCGGTCTCGGCTGGTCTCGACTATGCGGCCATCGGGCCCGAACACAGCTTCCTCAAGGATGCCGGCCGAGTACATTACTCCTACGCCACTGACGAGGAGGCCCTGGCGGCCTTCCATAAGCTCGCCTCCATCGAGGGGATCATTCCCGCACTGGAGACAGCCCACGCCATCGCCGAGGTCATCAAGGTCGCTCCCACCATGAAGCCCGATGAAATCATCGTGGTGAACCTCTCGGGACGCGGCGACAAGGATGTCTCCCAGGTCGCCGAGATAGAGAAGGAAGCAATGGCGAAAGGGTAAGCGGGAAGTCAGAAGACAGAAGTCAGGAATCGGAAATCAAAAATCCACTCTCCTCGAGCCCCTGAAATCCCTGCCGACGGGCCGTGCTTACCAGAAGCTGCGGGGAACCGAAATCTTGTCCCCGGGTTGCAGGGCAGGATCCGCCTCCACATTCTGGCGGACCTTCTTCACGTTCACGAAGGTACGGCTTCCATTCCGCAGGATGCTGACCTTGGTCTGGTCAGCGAAATCGGTGAATCCACCGGCGGCGGAAATGGCTCCCAGCAGGGTCAGGTCGGGGGTATAACGGACACGCTGCGGGGATCGCACATCCCCTTCGAGATCGACAAGGCGGTCGAATTGAACCGACACGGTGACGATGGGGGACGAGTAGATCCCCTTGACCTTGTAGGCATTCTCGATGCTGTTCTGAACGTCGGCCTGCCGAAGTCCGGCGGCGTGGATTTTGCCTATGTACGGAAGGTTGATATTCCCACTTCCATCGACGGTATAGGCCCCGGAAACCTGATTGATGTCCTCGGAAGGAACGCCGGCTAACCGAATGGACAGTTGGTCACCGGAACGAAGCGCCACATCATCGGCATGGATTGCCGACAGGGAGGTAGAAAGAAGAACAGGCAATGCCAAGACTCGGGCGACACGGCCAGCCAAGATACCAAGAATCTCAATATTCACCTTCATGATCTTTCGATGCGACAACCTTGGAATGCTTTCTACCTTTTTCAAGTTCGTTTCCGGAATTCTCCTGTTCCTTGCGGTTGGAAGAGTGCTGGGGGTTGTAATACTGATAATAGCTGGTGTAGTATTCGTAGTATTCGTCGTGGCGAATGTCGGTGTTATTGAGAACGCACCCAACCATCCTGGCGCCGACATTGGCAAGCCCCTGCTTGACCCGCTGAAGCATCGCGCGCGGAAAGCGGCGATGCTGGACCACCACCAAGGTCATGTCGACGGAGCTCGCGATGACCGAGGCATCACTCACGCCGAGAATCGGGGGAGAGTCGAAGAAGACCATGTCATAGCGGCTCTTGACCTGCTGGATCAGGTCGATCATGCGCTGTGAGTTGAGGATTCCGGCGGCATCGATCGGCAGACGACCGCTCGGAAGGAAGGAAAGATTCTCCACATCAGTGGACAGAATGAGCGGATCAAGCGCGATGTCGGCGGTCAGGAAATCCGTCAAGCCCCGCTCGTTGGATGCGCCGAAGAAACGGTGCTGGGAAGGGCGGCGCAAATCGGCATCCACAATCAGGGTCCTGTACCCGCCCTTGGCAAAGGTGAAGGCGAGGTTGTTGAGCGTCGTGGATTTGCCCTCGCCGACACCGCCGCTCACGATGGTGATTGTGTTGGCATCGGGCGACTTGCGGTTGAACTCGATGTTGGTCCGCATGATGCGGTATCCCTCCGCATCCGGACAATCTGCGGGGGCATCCTTGAGGATCGCCACATCCTTGGGAATGACGGCGAGCACCGGAATCCCCAGGGCCGCCTCGATATCCTGCATGGTCTTGACGCTGGTATCCAGGTACTCGATCAAGAAGGCAAGGCCGATGCCCAGCGCAAGCCCCACCACCACAGCGATGAACATGTTCTTGGAAACATTGGGCTTTGCAGGAAAATCAGACACCTCCGCCTTTTCCCAGATGGTGGCGGGACTCTGCGGCATCGTGCGCTGCATCGCCTCGGTGGAGTAGCGGGTCTCGGCGGATTCCAGAATGCGCTTGGCCTTGAGATATTCGTTCTTTCCCTCCTGGTAACGGAGAGCCTTTGACTTGGCCTCCAGTTGACCCGACCGGGCATCCCCCAGCTTCTGCTCCATGGCCTCGAGCGACTTTTCGGAGATCTCAAGGCTTGCGGCCAGCGACTTCCGCAGCACGGCGATCTGATCCTTGAGTTGCTGGGCAAAGACTTTCTTTCTGGCCTGCAGCGACTGGACGGTGGGGTGGTTCGGCCCGAGGCCTGAATTGAGCATGCGGGCCTCCTCGGAGACGGAGGCCTCGTACTGGGGGAGAATCTGGGTGATGGTCGCGTCATCCATCTCGAAGGTCTTCAGGCTCCGCATGATCTGCTCGTCTGTCATCCCCTGGATCTGCTGCTGCTTGGAGCGCAGTGTGGCCACCCTGATGCGGCTGTCGTTCACCTGGCTCTCGACGTTCTGGAGGATGGCCTCCTCAGCCTGCCTGGGATCCTCGACGCTTTCCGGGTTAAGATCGTAGATTTTCCCCTCCACTCGCATCCTCGTCATCCTGTCACGTAGTTCCTCGACCTTCTTGCGTTGCTTGATGACCTCGTCCTCGAGTTGGACAAGGGACCGGGCCACCCAACTCTGCTGCTCATCGATACGCTTTTTCTGGTATTCCAGCGCGATCGTGTTGGCGAGATCGGCCGCCTCCTGTCTGTCGCGGTCGAGAATGGAGATCTGGATGAGATCCGTGTTCCTTACCTCCGAGATGGAGAGCATGGAGCGGAGCTTGGAATAGGCGACGTCCCTGGAACGCAGGTCCCACTTCTGCAACAACTTCATCGAGTCGATGACGGGATAGAGAATCTCCTTTCGCTGGATGATCTGGAACTGGGTGGTCGCGAAGCGGGGATCGCCCCTGGGACCCGACTGCCCGTTGAAGATCTGCATGTTGTTGTTGTCCTCCTTGACCTGCATCGTGACGGAGGACTGGTACTGTCTCGGGGTCAGATAGGAGGAGACACCCGCCGTGATGACCACCAGAAGGAAGACGAGAATGATGAGGGGAAGCCGAACCCGGATGACCCTCCAGTAATCGAGCAAGTGGAGTTTGATCTCCCCGGAATCGCCCTCGTTCGATGGATGTTGGATCTGCATGAAAATCTTAGGTTACAGCCTAACCCATCATCGGTGAAACGCCAAATCGGATCATAGGGGAGCGATTGAGGCGTACGAGCTTGGCGACCAGATGGCGCTCAGAAAGCGGCCTTCAGCTGCAGGTAGGAGATGCCTCGGTTGTATTCCTGACTGGGGACCTTCTCGCACATCGAGGCAATGTATTGGTATCCCAGGGCAAGTTGGAGAATCCGGTTGATGTCGTAAGAGAAATCGATATTCCCCTGAATCGTCGACTGATTGTAATCGATGAGCTGTCCGTTGGGACCATTCTGCGAATCCTGAAAATACTGAAGCAGGTAGAAGACTCCGGAGTTGAACCTCAGCTTTGCCGTGATGCCCTGGGAGAAATTCAAGCCGGTGCGGAAGGCAGGACTGAAGCTCACATTCTGCTGGCCCGCAGGCTGGGTGCCGATATGGGCGACCCAGCTCAGGCTGGATGCCTTGGCGAATGCCCAGCTGAAATTGCTGTCCACATAGGGCCCGATGTAGGTGCCGTCCTGATTGGCATTCTGAAACGTGCGGAACTCGGCGCCGCCGCGGAAATTCCAGAACCACTTGGGATTGAAGATGTGGTCGAATCCCGCAGAGAGCGACTGGCCCCAGCTACTGTTACCCTGCTGGGCATAGCCGTAGAGATCCGTGTTGTAATCAAGGACGGCCGTGGTCGTCGGCTTGACCAGCCATCGGAAGGACTGCCCGATGCCGGGTTGATTGAATCCCTGCCCTTGGTTGTTGAGGCTCTGCTCCAGGAAGTAGTTGGCGGTGTAGTTGAGCCGAGTGACGGTCGTGAAGAGATCGGACCACTGGTAGGCACCGGAAAAACTGTTGGCGGAGAAGATGTAGGAGCCGTTCTGATTCTGGGGAGTCCCGATCAGGCCGGGATTGGGCTGTTGCTGGAAGGATGTGGAGGTATTGTAGGTGAGAACAAGCCGCGGGGAGAAGCGGTATTCCACGGACAACCCCAGACCAATGACCCCCTGAAGCGACTGGTTGTTCCCTGCATTGAAATACTGGGTGATTCCGCCGGTCAGGTCGGCATTGACCAGAAGACGGGGGGATCCGAAGCGGTAATTCACGGCTCCGTTAAGGTTACCGAACGTGCTGGCAACGGCGTTGTTTGCGGAGCTGTTGATGTTGCTGTCGTATCCGCCGCGGAGAGCCGCTTGGAAGCGCAGCTTCTTGGCCCAGTCAAACATGCCTCCCAAGGGACCCGGTCCGGAGGCACCGGGGGTGGACTCGTCGAGCGACACAGCAGGCATCCCGACGGATGCCGGGGCGAACTGGGGATTGCCGGCAGGCTGGGCGCTGGGAAGATTGAGTTGCTCGGCGGTGGGAGGATTGAATTCCGGTTTGGGGGCCGGGGTGGCCTGGGGCACTGCATCAGCCTTCGGTTCGGGAGTCGAATCTGGAAGTGGTGGAGGGAGGGGAAGCGCCGGCGTCGGCAGCGTCACCGAAGGAGGAGTTACCTGAAGCAACGAATTTTCAGAAGACTCGCCGGAGGCGCCGGGAGTACCCTCGCCTGAGCTAGCACCGCCTCCACTCTGCATCGATCCACCCTCTCCGCCGGCGGATGCATCCTGGGCCAGAAGACCTCCTGCACCGAAAGACAAAACCGCAATGAAGCACATCAGGCTGCTTGTGATGGATTTCATCGGGAAATTTGGATGGGGAACGGAGCTTTCCTTGGCGGAAAATGGTTCACTTAAAAACACCTTTAAAACACTTTTGGCAAGGCTTGTTTGAGCAACAGTTTTGTCACACTTGGAAACCCATCACCTCTCCCTTTTCCGGGACTCCAGTCTCTGAAGACGCTGCCTCAGATCGATCGCCCCCTGCATACGACCCGCAACCCTATAGTAATGCTCCGCCTCGGCCTCCTCTCCCAACCCTTCCAGAACCAACCCAAACTCCTCATAGACAATGGCATATAGAGGAAGTCGCTGCATGGCCCCGAGGAAAGCTGTCCGAGCCCCCGTTTCATCCCCAAGTCGGGCCAGGACATCTCCCAGGCACATCCGTACAAACCAATCACCCGGATCAGAGGCAACCACGCGGGTTAGTCTCTGCTTCAGATCAAGGGTTGCCTCCGGTTCCGAAAGCGTCGGGTCGGCACAAAGGATCCTCCTCCATTGGAGATCCCACAAGACGGCGGCGTAGCGACTGCTTGAGGGAGCCGAATCGAGGGCTGCCTGGGCATGGCGCACCCCCTCGGGCACACCCTCAAGGGAATCGCGGGTGTTGCCCGCCGTTGCGGAGAGCTTCTTGGAAAGCCGCTCAGCTTCGAAGAAGCCCTTCTCCCGGTTCCAGCTTCGTTCCATCACCACGAGCATCAGGGCGCAGAGCCCCGTCAATGACAGGACACCTGTCCAGCGGGCCCAACCCTCACGTGATTGGGGGCCTCTGCCGGATCGTTTCGAGGAGGGATTGCAGAGCAAGCCGAAGCAGGCGCCCGCCAGAAGGGCGTTCGCCGCAAGATGCATGTTGAAATCGAAAAAAGAATGGATGACCTGCGCTCCTGCAACCGCAAGGGCCCCGAGCAGAATCGCCCTGGAATCGCTCCAGAGAGCCACGCCATCCCCGTCGTGACTGGAATCACCTTTCACTTGAAGGAGACGGCGGGCACCGACCCGGAAGTGCACCGTGAGAAAAACCAATAACAGCAACGCCCCGATCAGGCCGTATTCCGAGAGGAGTTGCGCAAAGTCATTGTGCGCCAGCAGCGACTCGTACGGCATCATGAGCCGCGCCGACCACTGGAAACTCCCCGCTCCCATCCCCAGAAAGGGTGCCACACCCAGATCATGGATGGCAGCCCGCCAGAGATCCTCCCGGTAAGTGTCCATCCAAAGCACCTGCATGCGCGATTGCACGGCCAGATTTCCGGAGAGAAGAACTGCGACAGCACCACCGACAACCGCCAGCATCAAGCCCGCCATCGACCCAACAAGCAGACCGCGGGAATTTCCCAATGCCAGCAGAATCATCAAGGAAAGGAGTGCAAAGAGCACCAATCCCCCCCCAAGCGCCACCACCCCGCCGCGACTCAGGCTCAGGGCCACTCCTGCCGAGAAAAACAGGAAGCAATAAAGCAAGAGCCCTCTAGTCGTCCAACGGCACCTACCCCAGCAACAGAGGGCCAGGGCGAAAAGCGCCGCATCCCCCAGCAGCCAGGCCAGATGGTTTTTATTGGCATAGGTGCCGACGGTGACCGGATAATGGAACACCAGCCAAGGGAATGCCTTGCGGATCGGCGACCAGGAGGCGACGCAAAAGAACTGGTAGAACTCGATCCCCGCCTGCACAAAGGCCGAGGCCATCATCAGCAAGAGGAAGAGCAGCCTGGGCCCTCTCGAGCAGACCGCGCACGCCATCACCAGATAGGCCGCCAGCACTCCGGCCAACCGCAGCAACTCGTATTCCCTCAGACCAGGATCCCCCCCGAAGCAGGTTCGGATAAGGAGGTAGAGCCCCACGGCCAAGGCAGCAAGCAAGGGAATGCCTCTCGGATCATCGGAATAGCAACGGGACGTGGAAGTGGAAGTGGAAAGGGATCGGGTGACGATCAGGGGGATGGCAAGAAGTCCGGATGCCAGCACGGGAAGATAGCAGACCAGCAGGGGGAACATCGGGCGCCCCCCTCCCCCGATCAACTGCATCCCAATGATCCCGAGAGCAAGTAGCATCGAGGCAAGCCAAGGAAGCGATAAAAGAACCGGTCTCATTCCTGATCCTCAATGATAGCGGAAAGCGTGTCCTAAAGTCACGGGGAAGCCTCTTTCCCTTGAACCATGGGGAGCGAAAGGTTACCAATATCACCCCTTTTATGAGCAACAGCATCCTTGATCCGGCGCGTTCCGCCGCCGTCGAACTGAGCAACGACGAGATCGCGCGCTACTCGCGCCATCTCATTATGCCCGAAGTCACCCTCGAGGGACAGAAACGGCTCAAGGCATCCAGCATTCTTTGCATCGGCACCGGAGGCCTCGGATCCCCAATCGCCCTCTACCTCGCGGCCGCGGGCATCGGCAGGATCGGCCTCGTCGATTTCGACACCGTCGATTTCTCCAACCTCCAGCGCCAGATCCTCCACGGCACGCGCGATGTCGGCCGCAAGAAGATCAATAGCGCCCGGGACACCATCAAGGAGATCAACCCCAACGTGCAGGTCGACCTCCACGACTGCCTCTTCACCTCGGAGAACGCCGAGGAACTGGTCACCCCCTACGACATCGTCATCGACGGCACGGACAATTTCCCGACCCGCTACCTCTCCAACGATATCTGCGTCTTCCAGAAGAAGCCCAATATCTACGGCTCCATCTTCCGCTTCGACGGACAGTGCACCGTCTTCGCGCCGCACCTCGGCGGGCCCTGCTACCGCTGCCTCTATCCCGAGCCACCGCCGCCGGGGATGGTCCCGAGCTGCGCCGAGGGAGGCGTCCTGGGCGTACTGCCCGGCATCATCGGCGTCATGCAGGCGATCGAGGCGATCAAGCTGATCGTCGGCATCGGCGAGCCGCTGATCGGCCGCCTGATGCACTTCGACGCGCTGAAGATGAAGTTCCGCGAGTTCAAGATCCGCAAGGATCCCAAGTGCCCGGTCTGCGGCGAGAACCCGACCGTCACCGAACTCATCGACTACGACACCTTCTGCGGCATCCCTCAGGCGGCTGCGGCCGAGGAGGCCGAGACCCCCGTACCCGAGATCACCGTCGAGGAACTGCAGACCAAGCTCCAGAGCGGGGAAAAGGTCACCCTGATCGACGTGCGCGAGCAGTTTGAGTGGGACATTGCCCGGATTCCCGGCGCCAAGCTGATCCCCTTGGGCGATCTCCACAGCCGAATGAGCGAACTCGACAGCGCCGAGACGATCTACCTGCAGTGCAAGTCGGGCGTCCGCTCCGCCAACGCCCTCCGGGAACTGCAGGGGGCGGGATTCTCCAAGCTCTTCAACGTGCAGGGAGGCATCCTCGCCTGGGCCGACCGGATCGACACATCCGTCGCCAAGTATTGATCCATGGCGGATTTTCTTTCGGAACTCTCGGCATTGCTGCGCTGCCCCGTCACGGGGCAGCAGCTCCATATCGCCACACCGGAAGAACTACGCGCCATCTCCCCCGACGACGGGAAGGATGCCGACGGCTTCCTTGTCCGTGAGGACGGCCAAGCCGCCTACCCGGTGAAGAACGGCATCCCATCGCTCCTTGCGGAGTCGGCCATCGGGCTCGCGCCCGGTGACCGGAAAGCTGCCGTAACGGATGCGAAGCAACGGCCGGGCCAGCAAACTTGAAACCTGAAGATTTCTGATTTTTCCCTCTCCCCCAGACCATATCTCCTAGCTCCTAGCTCCCATTTTCTCAGCCTCTGACCTAACAGCCTTCAGTCTTCAGCCTAAACGCCTTTCCCAATGACCGAACTCGAAACCATCCGGCACTCCTGCGCCCACGTGCTGGCCAATGCCATCCTCCGCATCTGGCCCGAGGCCCAGTTCGCCGCCGGCCCCCCGGTCGATAACGGCTTCTACTACGATGTCGACCTGGGACATCGGATCAGCCCCGAGGACTTTGAGAAGATTGAGAAGGAGATGGCCGCGATCATCGCCGAGGCCCAGCCCTTCCAGCGGGAAGTGATCACCCGTGACGAGGCCCTCGCCATGGGGGAACGGGGGGAACTCGCGGGACTCTCTCCCCGTCCCCAGTCGAGCAAGTTCAAGCTCGACATCATCACCCGCATCCCCACCGGCGAGGAGATCACCCTTTACCGCAACGGTGCCTTCACCGACCTCTGCGCCGGCCCCCACGTGGCCGACACATCGGGAATCGGTGCCTTCAAGCTGACCCATGTGGCGAGCGCCTTCTACCAGGGGGATGAAAAGAATCCCCAACTCCAGCGTATCTACGGCACCGCCTTCGCTTCAGCCGAGGAACTCGAGAAGCACTTCGCCCTCCTGGAGGAGGCCAGGAAGCGCGACCACCGCAAGGTCGGCAAGGAACTCGGCCTCTTCCATATCGACGATTCCGTCGGACAGGGCCTGATTCTCTGGACCCCGAAGGGGGCGATCATGCGCCAGGAGATGCAGAACTTCATCAGCAGGGAACTGGCCAAGCAGGGCTACTCGCAGGTCTTCACCCCGCATATCGGGCGCCTCGACCTCTTCCGCACCTCCGGCCACTTCCCCTACTACGCCGAGTCCCAGTTCCCCCCGCTCATCGAGCGCGACACGATGGAGAAGCTGGCCGACGAGGGATGCTCCTGCGCCGACCTCGGCAACCGCGTCTCCGCCGGCGAGATCGACGGCTACCTTCTCAAGCCGATGAACTGCCCCATGCACGTGAAGATCTTCGCGTCGCAGCCACGCAGCTACCGCGACCTGCCCGTGCGCCTTGCCGAGTTCGGCACCGTCTACCGCTGGGAGCAGTCGGGCGAACTCAACGGCATGACCCGCGTCCGCGGCTTCACCCAGGACGACGCCCACCTCTTCGTCACCGAGGAGCAGATGGCCGGCGAGCTCAAGGGTTGCCTCGATCTGGTGAAGACCGTGCTCGGCACCTTCCGGATGACCGACTACCGCGTCCGCATCAGCCTCCGCGATCCCTCCTCAGACAAGTATGTGGGTGATCCCGCCAACTGGGACCGGGCCGAACAGGCGTGCCGCGACGCCGCCGCGACGCTCGGGGTTCCCTTCACCGAAGAGGAAGGAGAAGCCGCCTTCTACGGCCCCAAGATCGATTTTGTCGTCAAGGACGTGCTCGGCCGCGAATGGCAGCTTGGAACCGTCCAGGTCGACTTCAACCTCCCCGTCCGCTTCGGCCTCTCCTACACGGGAGCGGACGGCAAGGCCCATGTCCCGGTGATGATCCATCGGGCCCCCTTCGGCTCCCTCGAGCGCTTCACGGGAGTCCTCATTGAGCACTTTGCGGGCGACTTCCCCGTCTGGCTTGCCCCGGAGCAGGCGCGCATCCTTCCGGTCTCCGAGAAGGTGGCCGACTACGCCCGATCCGTGGTGGCCGAGATGACCGCGCGGGGCATCCGCGCCACTGCCGACCTCTCCCCCGAGAAGCTCGGTGCCAAGATTCGCCTTGCCCAGGTCGAGAAGGTGCCCTACATGATCGTCATCGGACCCAAGGAGGAGGCCGCAGGCCAGCTCTCCATCCGTAGCCGCCAACGCGGCGACGAAGGGGCCGTCGCGAAAGATGAATTCATCCAACGAATCGAATCCGAAATCCGTGACCGCACGCTTACAGTCTGAGCGCGCATGACACCACGTTGCCTGAATCCCTTGGTTTTCCCTATTTTGCAGTCCCTAACCCGCTGGTCATCCGCCGCCCCATGGCTTGCGAATGACAGCACAACCCCGCACCGTCAGGTGCATTGAAGTCCCATTAATCCTGCATTCATCCGCGTCAACGACCGCATCCGCGCCCGCGAGGTCCGCGTCATCATCGGCTCCACCGGCCAGCAACTCGGCATCCTCAAGACCGACGAGGCAGTCCGCCGTGCCAAATCGTACGGCCTCGACCTGATCGAGGTGGCCCCCACGGCCAATCCCCCCGTCTGCCGCATCGCCGACTTCGGCAAGTTCAAGTACGAGCTGACGAAGAAGGAGAAGGAGAGCAAGCACAGCACCAGCAAGATCAAGGAGATCAAGTTCCGCGTGAAGATCGGGACACATGACTACGAGACGAAGCTCCGCCATGCCGAGGAGTTCCTCGAGAAAGGGAATAAGCTCAAGATGGTCCTCCAGTTCCGTGGACGTGAGAATGCCCACAAGGATCTCGGCATCGCCATGATGCAGAAAATCATCAAAGACCTCGAAACCATGGCCTTGGCCGATATGCCCCCCAAGTTGGTGGGCCGCGCCGTCGGCATGACCATGAGCCCCCTCCCCGCTGCCAAGCGGAAGAGGAAATTCGCCAAGATCGAGGAAGAATATGTCGAGGATGAGGAGGAGGATCACGACGATGAGGAAGGCGACGAGGGTGAAGACCCCGTGAATGCCGAGGAGACCGGCCATGCCGGTTGATCCCAAGGCCTCCAAGCGTCTCTACCTTTTCGACATCGACGGCACCCTGATCACCTCGGGGGGAGCCGGGGAGCGTGCTTTCCACCAGGCCGTAGAGGAACTCTGCGGGGGACTCTCACCCTTGGAAGGGGTCAATTTCGCAGGCAATACCGACACGGGGATCGCCCGTGAAGTCCTCATGGCGGCCGGCATGGAGCCGACTCAGGAGAAGATCATGGCCCTGCTCGACGCCTACCTCTCGAGGCTTGCCGACCGGATGCACCGCCATCAGGGCCGCCTCCTGCCGGGAATCATCCCCCTGCTTGACCGGATGAGGGAACGCCCCGACTGCCTCCTTGCACTCCTCACCGGCAATCTCGCCGCAGGGGCGGAAGTGAAGCTCTCCCACTATGGCGTCTGGCACTACTTCGGCTTCGGTGCCTATGCCGACGACCACCATGTCCGGAACGAATTGGGACCCGTCGCGCAAGCGCGTGCGCTGGAGCAGCATGGCGAGGAGTTTCCTCCGGAACGGATCTACGTAATCGGCGACACGCCACGCGACATCGAGTGCGGGAAGGCATTCGGCGCGGTGACCGTCGCCGTGGCCACGGGAAAATACGCTCGGGAGGAACTTGCTTCACACCAACCCGATTTCCTCTTCGATGACTTCTCCAATCCCGACGCCGTTCTCAAGGCGATCGCGCCAAGGAACTGATTGATTAATCAGGAACTCAAGACACAGCCATCCCACAGGGGCATAAAGACTGAGTGCTGATTAAGTATTGAAGGGGTAGGAAGGGTGATTTTGGTTAGAAGTGGTTTTAGAATTTCTGGATTTGAAGTGCTGGGCGAGCAGTTGAGAGGGGTGCTGTCCCATAGGTT
>CANKJN010000022.1 GCA_947482345.1 Spartobacteria bacterium | reverse complement strand
TGGAGTGCTCCCCGAAAGTTGATCCAGGTGTTATGAGAGTTTGCGGCGCGGAGGCGCCGTTAACCTCAAATGAAACGAAAGAGACATAGCGGAGAAGAAATCATCAAGAAACTGCGTGCCATTGGCGAAGAGCTTGCGGCAGGTAAAAGGGTGGAGGAAGCCGTCCGGGGCCAATCGATCAGTTTGGCGACCTACCAGAGATGGAAGAGCGAGTACGGAGGGATGAAGACGGATGCCCTCAAGAGACTCAAGGAGTTGGAAAAGGAGAACTCCCGGCTGAAGCGGATAGTGGCGGATTTGACCATCGACAAGATTATCTTGAAGGAGGTGGCCGAGGGAAAATGGTAGGCCCGGGCCGCAAGAAGGAGGCGGTTGCCTATGTATGCAGGCACCTTCCCTACAGCGAGCGCCGGGCCTGCAAGAGCCTTGGACAGCCTCGGAGCAGTCAACGCTACGGACAGAGGAGGATGGAGCGCGATACCTCCTTGGTGAGGTCGATGCATCGGATAGCCGCACGGGAAACCCGTGCGGGATACCGGACCGTCTTCCGCTACCTGCGAAGAGAGGGATGGGTTGTGAACAAGAAGCGAGTTCATCGGCTCTGGAAGAAGGAGGGACTCAAGGTTCCTCCCCGCGCCCGCAAGCGCAGAAGGCTTGGGGAGAGTGTCAATGGGGCGCAGAGGAAGAAGGCCGAAAGGATCAACCATGTCTGGAGCTACGACTTCGTCTTCGATCAGACCGAGCGAGGAACCCGCCTCAAGTGGCTCCCTGTTCTGGATGAATACACCCGGGAATGCCTATCCCTGGAGGTGGATCGCTCCATCACGGCACGGGATGTGGTGGAAACCTTGGAGAAGCTGGTGGAGGAGCGAGGGGCCCCTGAGTTCATCCGTAGTGACAACGGCCCCGAGTTCATCGCCAATGCGGTCAAGGAGTGGATCGCAGACAAGGGAATGAAGACTCTCTACATCGAACCGGGCGCTCCCTGGCAGAACCCCTACAGCGAGAGCTTCAACGCACGCTTCCGGGATGAGTTCCTCAACGTGGAGCTCTTCTCAAGTCTCCTGGAGGCAAAAGTCCTTGGCAGGGAGCATAGGGAAAAATACAACCATCTAAGACCTCACTCCTCACTGGGAATACTCAGCCCGGCGGAGTTCGGCGCACGCTGCCTCGCTACGCTTCGGCCTACGGCCTCAGCTCCGCAAGGCAGCAATCAAACCCCAACAACACAACCAAGTCTCTCATAGCACCTGGTACGAAAAACGGGGGCACTCCAAACCGTATAGGGAACGGACGATCATCAGGGAGCGTGGTCGTAACCTTGGCCTCCAGTAGGCGGGAGCCGGGCGTTACGAGACATTCCAAAAATGGAATCTGGCGTAATGGATAAAATTCACATCGAGATTTCTCGACTGATTAATCTTCGCTCAGTGATACTTTCGTCCTGCGAATGAATCCAAACAAACTGAATGCCTGTGATGTGATCTGGGATACTCCGAGTGCCGATTCGGCCGGGTCCATGCCGCTGGGTAACGGCGATATCGCGATCAATCTCTGGGTCGAACCCAATGGCGATCTGGTGTTCTATCTCGCCAAGGGGGATGCATGGGATCATGCCGCGCGCCTGCTCAAGGTAGGGCGAGTCCGGGTGCGGTTATCTCCGGCGTTGGTCCGGCCCCTGCAGCCATTTTCGCAACAGCTCTCCTTGCGGGATGGGGCCATCCTGATTCGCGCCGGCTCACCCGGCCACGAGGTCCGTTTGCGGGTCTGGGTGGATGCCAATGCTCCGGTGATCCGGTTGGAGGTGGAGAGTGATTATTCCGTTGGCATCATGGCCCGGACCGAGATCTGGCGCACGCAGGAGCGGAGACTGCAACCCGAGGAGAGCCATAGCGCCTATGGGCTCAACGGCGCACCAGAGTTTCTCGTTTCGATGCCGGACGTACTTGTTGTGGAAAAGAGTAATACGGTCCTGTGGTATCACCACACCAAAACATCCTGCCGGGAGGCTCTGTTGAGGCAGCAAGATCTCATCGAGATGCCGGGATTGCCTGCTGATCCACTGCTGGATCGAATCTTCGGGGCCGCTCTGCATGGCGAGGGACTGGTAACGGTCGCGCCCGGGGTACTGCAGGCGGAGTCGTCGGCCAACCGGCATCAATTGACAGTCACGCTTCTCACCCTACAACCTACCACCCCAGCGCAGTGGCAGACGGAAATCAGTGCCCTGAATAAACAACTGGCGACGGTGGACTGGGCCATGGCTTGGGAGGCGCACCAGGAGTGGTGGGGAAATTTCTGGGAACGCAGCTACGTGTTTGCCGATGGTTGCGAAGCTGCGCGTGTCGTGACCCGCGGCTACACGCTCCAACGCTTCATCAACGCCTGCGCCGGACGCGGTCGTTACCCGATCAAGTTTAATGGTTCCCTCTTTACGGTCGAGCCAGGAACCCTGCACCACAGTGCTGGGACCGCTATCCTGGATGCGGATTACCGTTGCTGGGGTGGTCATTATTGGCATCAAAATACACGCCTGACTTATTGGGCCATGTTGGCGGCGGGTGACTTTGACATGATGCCTCCTTTCTTCCGTCTCTACTCCGACAATCTGCGTATGGCGGAATATCGGGCTCGTCTCAGTTTCGGACATGACGGCGCCATGTTCCCGGAGACCATGACCTTCTTTGGTACTTATGCGGGAGACGATTATGGCTGGGACCGGACCGGCCTCAAACCGGGTGAGTCGCCCAATCTCAACCTCCGTCTGCATTTTTCCGGCAATCTGGAAACGGTGGCAATGATGTTGGACTATGTGGCCTACACCGGCGATGCGGAGTTCGTCGCCCGCGAATTGATCCCCATGGCGCACGGGATCCTGACTTTCTTTGCCATGCACTATCCTCTGGATGAACACGGACAGTTGCGCATAGAGCCTTCCCAGGCGCTGGAGACCTGGCAGGACACCATCAATCCCGTACCTGAAATAGCCGGCCTGCGTTTCTGCTGCGAGGGATTGTTGCGGCTGCCAGCAGACCTTGTTCCTGCCGGACTTCTGGAACTGGTGAACCGCTTGCTTCCCCAGATTCCTGCTTTGCCAATTGGTCGCGTGGATGAACGGGGGCAACGCTTTGTGCCCGAACACCTGGCGGCCTATGCCAAGAAAGAAATGCCGTTGGCTGAAGGAGGGTATCCGGTGGCGATTGAGGTTCCCGCGCCGGGTACGGATTCACGCCGTACGATTTATCCTGCGGAAAAGATTCGTGGCCCTCTAAGCAACTGGGAGTCACCCGAACTCTACGCGGTCTTTCCCTACCGCCTGTTGCAGGTGGGTCGTCCGGATCTCGAGGCAGGACGTACCGCCTATGCCCTGCGCAAGGAACTCGTGCCCTTGCCATGGTGGTATCCGTCAGCCTTCCGGACAGATTATTCAGGATGGATCCAGGATGATGTCCAGGCAGCCTTGCTGGGCTTGACCGATGAAGCAGCCCGTGCGGTGGGTGAACGCTTTGCCACAACCAATCCGCATTGTCGTTTCCCGGCATTTTGGGGGCCGAACTGCGATTGGGTGCCAGATCAGGATCATGGGGCAGTGGGGATGCTAGCGGTGCAGGCCATGCTGGTCCAGGAAGTCAATGGGGACATTCAAGTTCTGCCGGCCTGGCCGAAAGACTGGAACGTTGAGTTCAAACTTCACGCTCCGCAGCGCACTGTTGTGGAAGGCCACTTCCAGGACGGCCAATGGAAACATCTGGATATGACGAAAAATACAGGTAAAAAAAAGGCTCCCTGCTGATTAAACCATTTCCATGATTAGTCTGGTGGAATTGCGAAGGAATTTTGGCTGATGGGCTAGGCGGAAGACCGATGGCAATCAAGCCCGTGGAAACGAGACCTTGGGAAGTCGAGTTATAGTCATCTGCATTCGGCGGATGAACCCAACGGGCGAGCCTTGCGAACATCGAGTGCAGGGATGCACGATGTAGCCTGCGAAGCAGTCTGAAGGACGAGGGCCTCGGGAGAGGCCGAGGCAAAGCAAGCGAGTACAAACGGGCGCGGTAGCCTGCGGCGCATGCCGCAGCCTCGAAGAGGTGGCAACGTCCGCCGGGAGGCGGATGCCATCAATCTGAAGATAACCCGAGGGATGACAACAACGCCCATCACCGAAAGGACCAGCGAATTCAACCGGAATAAGGGTGGAGATGGTATCAGGCGCTTGGAAGCTTCCAGGCACCGGGGATGCCCACACCGGGCGACATGCGCAATCGCGAGCATCGCACCGCGGCCCCTGCTCATTTGAACTCAATCCAACCGAACCGGTAGGACCGGTTGAAGTCGCGCCAGCCGAGCGGTGACCAGGACGAGAAGGCAGGTTTGTCCGGGGTAGCAGAATCGATGCGGCAGAAATTGGCGCGCCAGCGGTCGCCGGGGTCCGGCACGATATTGTCGCGGCCAACGATGGAGGCAAAGGGGATGGCCATTTCCATCGTCCAGCTTTTGGAGCCGTGAGCCTGGTTCAGCACCCCATCGACAAAAACTTTGGTCAGCAGCCCCTCACAGGTGTAAGCCGGGTTGAAGTAAAGTTTCCGGTAGGAACCGTCCGGCTGGCTGTAGCTTAGCTGATAGCTGTCGAGGATGGCGTTGAGCGGATTCACCTCGATCTCGTAAAAACTGCGGAAGGAACCGGAGGGAGCCAGAAATGTTTCCACCACATCCCCGGTGTAGAGCGGGTCGTCGTGCTTGGTGAGGGTCGCGCTGACGGTGTCCGCCGCACAGACAAAAGCGACGTAGAGATATTTCTGGCTGTAGAGCAGGCGCACGGTGGTGGCCAGATGAGGGGACGCGCCGGTGTCGGCATCCGCGAGCGGGAACGCCGCCGCCTGCTGCCACAATGGATCATCCATCTTTCCGGACAGAACCAAATCACGGTCGATGCGCGTCACCACCTGCGTGGGCAAGGCCGTCTCCGCGACGGCCTGGGTTGCCAGCAACCCAAGCAGGCAGTACAAGCCGGTGACAATTATTCCCGCGTTCATGGTTTCGGCTCCAGTAGCTGGAAGGCACGCGTCCCCGGCGCTTTCATTTCGAAGCGAATCTCCCCGGTCTTGGCCGCAACCTCATTGCCGGTGATCAGGTCCACGACCCTGGACGGGCGTGGGAGGAGGATGGTCTTGGCGCCGGGCACGATGCTGTGCAGTGCAACGATCTCGCGGCTGGCGACCACCACGTCGTCGGTCTCGCACCAGACGTGGGCCTTGGCCAGACGCGCGGCGTTGCGCCAGAATCCGGCCGGTAACGGAAGCGCCGCGGCAAAGAGACTCGTCCAACCGTCCTGCTCCTTCACGGCGAGCGCGCTGTGGTTTTCCGACTGCTGAGCGAACGCGGAGGCCACGCTCACACCGTTCTTCGGGAACAGTTGCGGGCCATAGCCCAGGCCGTCGCCGAAGGTCTGGCCGGCAATGCCCTCCGTCAGGGGGTGTCCGCCGAGGAAGAGCCCGCGCCGTTGGTAGTTGCCGGGGATGACATCAAAAGCAAAGCCGGTCAGTTTCGTCGCCGAGGCGGGGCCGATGGTCACCCCGTCGCTGATGCCGCTGCCCGGCCCCCAGACCACCACGTTGCCGTCCTTCTGCACGCGCTTGACCAGTGCCAGGCGGCGCTCGTCGCAACGGAACAGGTTGGGGAAATACCAGACCTTGTGCTGCGGCAGATTGGCCAGCGCGAGATCTTCCAGCAAATAAATGCGGTATGGCACACCGGACCGGGCGATGCCCAGCCGGATCTGCTCGGAGATGGCCAGGAACGGATAACGCCCCGCGCCATTGGTCTCTTCCGTCGCGGCGTCATCAATGACGATGGCGATGCCGGGTTCGTCGTGGTGAGGCCATGCGGAGGCCTCGTTGAGGACCTTCACCTGCCGGGCGAGGATAGGCTGCATGGCCGGGTCGCTGAACCAATAGGAATACAGATCCATCCAGTAGGGCCACCAGCCACGCGACAACGACGTGGCGATATTGCGCCACGTGATCGCTTCAAACTCGGCCAGGTCGCGGGCAGGCGCCTCTTCGGCGCGGCACCCGACGTAGCTGCGCGTGTCCATCTCGCAGAGGAAGAGCTTGCCGCGCAGCGTGCAGGAATCAGCGGCCCCTTCCGGTTCAAAGATGCCCCCCATGCCCCGGCCCTGATAATCGTGTGGCGTGATCAGGCCGTCCACGCCGGGAGCGTCAAACAACCCGGCCACGCCCGAGGAGCCGCAGCCGGCCATCAATTCCAGACCGAAGGGCTGCATGGGTTGTTCCAGGTTAAAGAAGTCGCCAATGTTCCAGCCCTGCATCGGCTGCTTGAGCATGTCGTGGAGGATCGGAACGCGGCCGTTGCAGCCCTCCTTCATGGCGGCCGCTACCTGGATCACTCGCTGGTGGAAGAGCCCGCGCAGGCAGAGCAGCCAGTCGCGCAGAGGGGCATTCTCTTTGCCGGCCTGCCAGAAGGGGATCGCCGCCACCTCGCGCACCGGGCCACGCAACCGGTCGGCTGGTGGCACGGATGTGGCAATCGTCGCCTTCGGATCACCCCAGGCGGCTTGGAGCTTCGCGTCGTCACCGTAGGTTTTCTGGAGATACGCGCGCCAGGCAGCCGTCATGACCGGACTGCGGTCGCTGAGCCAGCCCATGATGGTGGATTCGTGCGTGCCTTCGCGCCGCCAGAAGTCGGCGTAACCGACGATTTTTTCTGCGTAGGGTTGTTTTTCATACCAGCAGACCAGCGCACCGGCGGCTTTGGCCGAGTTGCCCCAGAAGGTATCCGAGGCCAGCGATGGCACATTCAGGCGCTCACCGGTCTCGGTCAGCACCAGTTCGTCGGGGTTGGACTTTCTCCAGGCATTGCTCTCATCGAGATCAAAGCGGATCAGCAATCGTGTGTCCGGCAGGGTGGAGAGCGAATAGTTGAGGCTCTCGTCATAGGTGGCAAACTCGCTGTTGTTTGGGATCTTGAACGCGGGTTCGGCTGTCAAGGCGCCGTCATCGGTCCAGAACAACCTTGTTCCGCCCATGTTGGGAGGCCCCGAAAAGACATAGCCGAGCGGCATACCCTTGAAGTTGTTGAAGTTCCGGATCGTCAACTTCAGCCAAAAGATCGGACTATATCCGGACATCGGCAATGGTTTGCCGTCCACGACCAGCACCGGCCGCCCTTGTGGTGCCGAGACTTTTGTCTCTGCCGCCGCACACGCAAGAGTCAACAGCAGTGACCCGGCAATAATTCTCAGTATTTTCATTGGGTTCGATCAGTTATGTCGTGCCGGTGAATGACGCTCTCTTTCTTAATCCGCTCACTTCCAACCATCCTATCTCGTTACGATACTATTTAGTGCTCATTTTTTGTCAGGCGATACCGGCTCCAAGGTGATGTCGTCAATGTCGACGCTCCCGGTGCCCGTGGGCTGAAAGGACCAGCTGAAGGAATACGACTGGTGAGGGACCGACGTCTCGAAGCCGAGCCACACCCAGTCGCCCGGGCCGTCGAACTTCACCTCGGCCGATGGCTTGGGGTCGGTGTTGGGTTTGGGGTAGGCCGCCGAGTCGATCGCGCAGCGGATCGTGCCGTGGAAATCCCGGCTGCGCACCCACGCGCCGACTTTATAGGTCTTGGCCAGGTAAGGGCCGGCACGGAAGGATGGTCCGACATATTCCTGTTTGGCCGTCTGGCCGCCGCGCAGGCGCAGGCAAGTGCGGTCGTTGCGTCCGGTATCGCGGACGATCTCGTAATTGCCCTGCCACATGGATCGTGACGTGCCGTTAACCCACTGCAGGATGGTGGCGCAATTGTTGACCGGTTCCAGATGCGCTATCAACGGTCGGTCGGGATTCTCAGTAGAAGTTGGACGGACGCCCTTGGCGATCGCAGCGGACACTTCTCTGCGGTCCCAGAGCCGATAACGGACATGCCCTTCGAAACGATCGCCAGCCTTGGCGGGAGATTCCTGAGGAGAGACGCCGGCATAGGATACCTGATCCGGCTTCCACAACGGCGCGATGTGTTGATCCAAAGCCCAATGGCAGTAGTCGCCATAATACCGGATCGTGTTGTCGGCGGGAATTTCCGTCGCCACTCCCCAGCCATCCACGACCGTGACCCAGTAACCGTCCGGCTTGATCGCAAGTTCGTGTGCGGGCGCAAATGCGTTGTTCTTTCCTGCATGGTTCAACGGGAACGAGCAAAGTACTCCATCGGCGCGCAGGAAGATCGCGGCGTTGTCATGGCTGCGACAGGCCGGCATCGCGTCCGTGGCCGGCGCGAGCAATTGGTAGAAAAACGGATCGGCCAGGTTGAAACTACCCCACTTCGAAAGAATGCCATCCTTCAACACGTCAGCCGACAGTTTCCCATCGAGTACGTAGCTGTTCTGCTTCGCGTCATAAGACAAAAGCCACTGGCCGGTGGGTTGCACGATACCATTGTCATCGACCGGCCCGAGCGTGAGCTTAAGTTCGTTTCCTTCCGCGAGCACATCCAGCTTGCCTTTGTCGCTCCACTTCAGCTTGTCAGTACCACCCCCCCAAAGTACCGGCACAGTTCCCGTGATCAACATCGGCATCAATCCCGGCCGCAATTTAAATTCTTCAAACGCTCTCCGGTTAGCAGTGATGTGGCCGACCGGCTCGTCGCCGTCGAAAATATAGTCGCGCCCGACCCATTTCCGGATGTGAAAATCCGGCTTGTGCGCCGGCACCACCTCCGTGATTGCCGGCGCGTCCGTCACTGTCACGTCGCTGAACCGCACCGCGCTCTCGCGAACCGCCAATCCGGCGTTGCCCGTCAGAAGGGGTTCGACCGCGTCGGCATACCGGATCAACTCCTGTCCATCAACGCTCACGACAATCCATGGCCCGCTGGCGGTGACAGCCACGCGGTAATCTTTACCGGCTTCAAACGCAAACGGCTTCACCCGCACCACGCCGCCGTGCGTTTTCCATAATTCGACATGACCGTAGCCGGTCGAGAGCCGCACTTGATAATAGTTGTCCGCATCCGTGTGCCGCACGATCAGCCCGACATCCGAACCGATCGCCTCGCGCCCCCATTGGTAGTTCATGAAAATATAGCCTTCGCCGGGTCGGGAGCCCTTGAGCGGGGCCGGATCGAGCACGCGCACGGTCGCCGTCAACGTGTAGTCCTTCCCCTTGGTATCGCCAAGGAACGCGTATTGCCAGAGGTTCACCGCCCGGGATTGGAAATACGCGTAGGGATCGTCATCCATTCCATCGAGCGCGATCTCCGGTAAGTCGTAGTACCGCGGCCCTTTCGCTTCGAGCCCCGTGGCGGTTGCTTTCCATGGAGGTCCGGACGCCTCCGCGATGGCACGCCAATCCGCGGCGAAACTGTTGGCGGCAAATGCGATTGCCGTTGTTGCTATCATGAGGTGATTTTTCACTGGGATTACTCCTTTGCTATTCTTCTTTCAGACCCTTCTTTGTGGCAGTTTGGCGCAAAAGGTGCGTGTCAACGCAGCTATGGTTGCCTCGCTGTTATTCGATGCCGCTGAGTCTGACAAGTCCGATCCCGCTTTTGCGGGAGAGGATGCCTGATCGGGGACAATCGGCAGAAAAAAGACTACGACCCATTCGTAGCCCCGAAGCGGCTACGTCGAAGCGGCTATTGTCGCGAGTCAATCAGGAGTTCCAGTCTAGACCCGCATACCGGCTTCAAACCAAGATCGGCAATTGTTTTTGGCTTCTTATGGGAGGGAAGTCTTTTTCGTCTCACTTTTTATCACCTGAGCCTTCCCCTCACCCTTGATCGCCTTGGCGAGCAGGGCATAGATATGAGTGTTATCGATGTGTCCGTGGAAGACATCGGCCCCGGGACCGCTCGCAACAAGCCAGACATCGCCGCCGGTGTGCTGGGAGGAGCGTCCGTAAATTGCGGACGGTTGGACATGATCCGACGAAAGCGGGTCGTTGGTTGATCCCTGCCGAGGGGTCGCGGGATCGGGACCACCCGAACCTCCGGGTCCTGTTGCCCAGGTGAATGTGGACCCCTTGCTGATTGGACTCTCGGCAAGCAGCGCCTCACCGCGAAGGTTTCTGGGAACGGGTGCGTTGAAGGCAAAGCCTCCGGTGCTATGATCGGTCGTCGCCACTACGAGTACGTCGAGAGGTAGTTTTGCTTTGAGTAAATCCATCATGGCATTGAGTTCCATCACCTCGCCGATGGCTCGCTTTGCCTGATTCTGATGGCATGCCTTGTCGGGAAGTCCCGCCTCGACCATCAGGAAGAAGGGGCGCTTGTCCCGGAGCATCAGCTGAAGGGTTTCATCCACCATATCCTTGAGGCGAAGGGTGCGATTCCCGTCGGCATAATAGGGAAAGACATCGGGAAAGAAGGTTCCCAGCACAGGTTTTTCAAGTGCATGACCCGCCCTCACATGGGCGATGAAATCATCCCAGCGCGAGAAGGCGAGGATGGTGCGATTCCTGAGTTCCACCTCGGTCTTACGAACTACTTGAAGATCATCACTTCCGTAACTCTCAGTCTGACTCATGTCATGAAACCACTTGTTTCCTCCACCCAGAACGATGTCGGCGCGGACTCCCAGCTGCGAAACGATCTTCGAGGCGATGAGTGAATGCTGATTGCGATCAGGGCACTC
This sequence comes from Spartobacteria bacterium, assembly GCA_947482345.1. Taxonomy (GTDB): domain Bacteria; phylum Verrucomicrobiota; class Verrucomicrobiia; order Chthoniobacterales; family UBA6821; genus UBA6821. Next base: position 19,833 of record CANKJN010000022.1, on the reverse strand, counting down.
GACGGAAAAGGGTGCGGGGGTGGCCCCGGTCGCAGAGTCGTCGGTGATGGTTCCCGTCGACCATCCGGCTTTGCGGGCCAGATCCAGCAGACTCTCCGGTGCATTCGTCGAGCCGGCGGAGACCATGCCGATCACGTGATTGTCGGCCTTGATCCCCCGCGCCAAAGCCGTGGCCGCTGCGGCGGAATCAGTCACCATGTCGTTGGCCGAATAAGTGGAGACGAATGCGGTCGCAGGATATCCATCCATCGCGAGCTTCCCTTCTGCCCCTGCTGAGTAGCAGCGGGCGGCGGTCAGGAGTTCCTGAGAGGTCCCGTCGGAAATGATCAGGACAATGCCGCGCAGCGGTTTATTGTCTGCAATGACCGGCTGGGAACAAGCGACGAAAAGTATCAGAAAAGCAACGAGGCGTATCATGCCACCATTGAGCCTACAGTCCGCAAGAAGTGCAATCCCCGCGGATCATTACTTAACCCATTTTTTTGGGCGCCTCGCTGTTTATAGTGGGTTGATTGAAGGATGATGTTTTCACGCAACGGGCGCAAAGATCGCCAAGGTAGGATCAAAGAGAAGCGCCCGATGGAGCGGAGGAGGGCGGAAAGCTGAACCAAGCCTCTGGGGAGAGGTGCGGAAGATCCCGCGCATGCGGGACCCTGAAAGGGCGGCACGGCTTTGCTGGAGCAAAGTGCCGTCATCAACAATCCCCTCGGCCACCTAATCACTCTGCTTAGGTGACTCTAAGCGTTCCCTCCAATGGTCAGGAAGTGATGTTCCGGGCAACCCTTGGGCATTATGAAAAACCTGACATCCAACGTCCCATCAACTCAATCACTCAAAGAGAGTACCCTAGGAGCGACGTTCCTCAGGGCGACCAAAGTCCTCACAGCCCTCTCCGTGGCGGCGGTGATGACCTCCGCCGTGTTCGCGGGATCCGCCGACAAGAAGGTGATCGTGGCCCCGCAGCAGGATCTCTTCCGCGCGGGAGAGGTTCAGCTGGATGCGTTCGTGGCCGGTGCTGCCGGGAAGTTCGCCGGCCCGGGCGTTCCGGGCTCTGGAAACAGGACGGTCACCGGCATGGGTAGCGGCCTCGGCCTCAGCTACTTCTTCACCCGGTGCTTCGCCATCGGTCTCGACGACACCCTTGGCGGTCTCAACGGCTCGGGGAACACTTTCAATAACCTTCAGGGCAATCTGATCGCCCGCATCCCGATCGAGAGCCTCCATCTGGCACCCTACGCCATCGCCGGCGGCGGGGCCACCTGGGGCAACAACAACACCCAGGGCAATGGGAATATCGGCGGCGGCCTGGAGTACAGGGTCAATCGTGGCTTCGGTCTCTTCGCCGACTCGCGTTATCTCTACGGGAACCGCGGTCTTAACGAGAGCCTGACGCGTGCCGGCCTCCGATTCATTTTTTAAGGAATCACTGCAGCGCTTCCCAAATCGACCCGAAAATTCACAACGAGTGAAGGATCCTGCACCTGGTGACAATCGGATAGGGATGACGGAGTTCCACCCATGAGCTCGGGACTTCCTCCCCGACCGGAGCGCATCGCCTTCCTCGGCGACTACCTTCCGCGTCTCTGCGGTCTGGCAACCTTCACCCATGATCTCTGCGAGTCGGTGGCCTCGGCCTGCCCCTCCTCGGAGTGCTATGTGGTCGCCGTTAATGACCATGCGGAGGGATACGGATACTCCTCGCGCGTGCGCTTCGAGATCGATGAGCAGGATCGGGATTCCTACGGTCGTGGCGGAGACTTCCTGAACGTCCAGGACGCCGACCTGCTCTGCGTCCAGCACGAGTTCGGCATCTACGGAGGACCAGCGGGAAGCCACGTGCTCAAGCTGCTCAGGCAATCGAGGATCCCAGTCGTCACCACGCTCCACACGATCCTGACCGAACCTGATGACGATCAGAGAAAGGTCATGGAGGAGATCATCTCGCGCAGCAGTCGACTGGTGGTGATGGCCCGCAAGGGGGTAGAGATCCTTCAGGAAACCTACGGCGCACCTCTGGAGAAGATCGATCTGATCCCCCACGGCATTCCCGACCTAGAATTCACGGACCCCGAACCGTTCAAGGAGAAGCTCGGGTTGGGCGGTCATCCCGTGCTGCTGACCTTCGGACTGATAGGGCCAGGCAAAGGAATCGAGCATGTCATCGAGGCGCTCCCGGGAATCGTCGCCCGCCATCCCGATGTCCTCTACGTCATTCTCGGGGCAACGCATCCCCACCTCGTCGAACGGGAGGGGGAGCGCTACCGGTCCGGTCTGGAGAGTCTCGCGCGTGAGCGCGGCGTGGAGAACCATGTGCGCTTTGAAAACCGGTTCGTCTCACAGGAGGATCTCAAGGATTTCATCGAGGCGACGGACATCTACATCACTCCTTACCTGAACGAGGCACAGATCACCTCGGGCACGCTTTCCTATGTCTTCGGATCGGGGAAAGCGGTCGTCTCCACCCCTTACTGGCATGCACGGGAACTGCTCGACGGCGGGAACGGATCGCTGGTCCCTTTCCGCGATCCCGCAGCCATCACCGAGGAGGTCGGCAGGCTACTGGATGATCCGTTGCGGATGAAAAGAATCCGCGGCAATGCCTACAGGGCGGGCCGAGAGATGATCTGGCCCGCCGTCGCGGAGCGCTATCTGGAATCGTTCCGACGAGCGCGCTTGGATCGGAGGACCCGTCCGAGGGAATCATGGAGCACGGAGAGGCGTTCGGCTCAGGAGTCGACTCCCGGAGGTTGGGTCAGAGAAGCCCCCTCCTATCCGATCCCGGAACCACGATACGACCACCTGGTGCGGATGAGCGACGGGACAGGGATCTTCCAGCACGCGACCTACACCGTGCCGAACTTCCACGAGGGGTATTGCGTCGATGATAACGCCCGGGCCTATATCCTCTGCAATCTGCTGTCGGAGTCGGGGGAGGAACCTCCGCATCAGGATCTTCACCGGTTAGCCACGGGATACCTCGCCTTTCTGAACGCGGCTTTCAATCCGCTCAAGGGTCGCTTCCGCAACTTCATGAACCATTCGAGGCAATGGCTCGAGGAGGAGGGAAGCGAGGACAGCCACGGGAGGTCGCTCTGGGGGGCCGGCACCGGTGCCTCGCGTTCACGCGATGCCGCCCATTCACGTCTTTCGGCGGAGATTTTCAGAAAAGGGCTCGGAGCCGTGGAGCGTTTCACCTCCCTGAGGGCCTGGAGCCTGACCCTGCTGGGCATCCACGAGTACATGCGTCGATTTCCGGAAGACGAGGCCTCCGGGCGGATGAGGGAGACGCTGACCGGCAGGCTCCTCGATCTCTGGGAATCCGCCTCCAGACACGAGTGGCCGTGGCCCGAGGAGATCCTCGCCTACGATAATGCCCGGCTCTGCCAGGCGCTGATTCTTAGCGGGAGGAACATGCCTCACTCCGGTGCGTTGGAAGTCGGACTGCACTCGCTCCGATGGCTGGCATCGGTCCAGAAAAGCGACGGGGGGCATTTCCGCCCTGTCGGCAGCAACGGATTCTACAGGCGCGACTCGGCACGAGCGGACTTCGATCAGCAACCCCTGGAAGCCCAGGCCATGGTATCCGCCTCGCTGGAAGCCTTCCGCTCCACGGCGGATCACGACTGGCTGGAGGAGGCCCGGCGCGCCTTCGAGTGGTTCCTTGGCCGCAACGACCTTGGCCTCCCGCTTTACGATGCCATGACCGGGGGCTGCAGTGATGGACTTCACGAAGATCGCGTGAGTGAGAATCAGGGGGCCGAGTCGACCCTGGCCTTCCACATCGCCCTGGCGGAGATGCGCGGGGCAACGCATCCCCTCACCGGGAGAACACTCTTCACGCCATGAGCATGATCCACATCCGGCGGCATGAAGTGGCGTTCTTCCCGCAAAGCGCCAGGGTGATCATCAGGCCCTTCATACCGGAGGAGACCCACCGCATCACGACGATCATTGGTCGCGCCCTTGCGCTCTCCGACGAGGAGGTGAGCGAACAACTCGGCTCCGTCAGTAAGGAATTCGACTCGAGGCACTTCGATATCGAGTCGCTGCTGAGGGGACATTACGAGAAGGTGCGTCGCCATGTCTTCACCCAGCGCCCGCTTTCCCACGATAGAGAGCTCCTCATCGGGGCGTTGTTCTCCGGGGAGTATGCCCTGGAGTCCGCCGCCATCTTCAATCCCTCCATGGTTCCCCACCCCAACCAGGAAGGCATTCCCGAAGGCGCGCTCCGATTCATCATGAGCCTGCGCGCGACCGGCGAGGGACACATCTCCTCCATTGAGTTTCGCTCAGGTGTCATCGGGCCCGAGGGGGGCATTTCCATGGACCCCGTCTCACGGTTCGTCACCGTTCCGGAGATCCTCCCCAACCCAAGCTACGACAAGAAACGCTTCACCATCAAACTGTCCGAGATGGGATTCGAGGACGGCCATGTGGCCGGAGTGCTGGAGCCCCTTTCCGAGAACTTCACCCGTAGCCAGCTCAACGGGAGCGTCGACGCCGTCCTTGCCTCGTCCCAGCCCGCGACTCGCGATCTGCACCGTTCCCTCGAGTGCATCCGCTGGCTTGCGGACTCCAACTACGAACTCCGCTTCCCGGAACAGCTTGCCATGAGCGAGCGCATCATCTTTCCGGTCTCCCGGAACGAATCAGACGGGATCGAGGATGCCAGGTTCGTCCGCTTCACCGAGGAGGATGGTTCGGTGATGTATTACGCCACCTACACCGCCTACAACGGTCACGCCATCCTGCCGCAACTGATCGAGACACAGGATTTCCTCCATTTCCGCATCCTCACCCTCAACGGCGATGCCGTGCAGAACAAGGGGATGGCGCTGTTTCCCCGACGGATCGGAGGGCGCTTCGCCATGCTCTCACGACAGGATGACGAAAACCTCTTCATCATGTTTTCCGAAAGCCCCCACTACTGGAGGGATCCGCAGGTTATCCTCCGACCGTCGGAGATGTGGGAAACGGTTAAGATCGGCAACTGTGGCTCCCCCATCGAGACAGAGGCCGGGTGGCTCGTCATCACCCATGGGGTCGGACCGATGCGCAAGTACTGCATCGGAGCGGCCCTGCTCGATCTCCATGACCCGACGAAGGTCATCGGGCGCTTGCGCGAGCCCCTGCTCGCACCCGAGGGAGAGGAACGGGAGGGTTACGTTCCGAATGTCGTCTATAGCTGCGGCTCACTGCTCCACGGCGGAGACCTGATCCTTCCCTTCGCGGTAAGTGACCGCTCCTCCTCCATCGCGAGCATCAGACTGGATGAACTGCTACACGCTCTTCGCAAGTCGTGACGGGAGAGAGCGGCAATCTTCCTCGGCGCTTCCCTGCGCCTTGGTTCAGCTTTCAGATTTCAGCTTTTCAGACTTTTCAAGTCTCAGATTTCTCCCCTTCAGCCTTCAACCTTCAGACTTTCGGCCGATTAATATCCCTCGAAGAGGCTCTGGGTACGGGCGTTCGGGTCGTGGATCTCGGGCATGCCGCTCTTCTGGCCGCTGAGGATCTTCCACTGTTTCTTCTGGTCGGGCGTGAGGACGGCCACCATCCGGTCTGAGGTCTGCTGCTGGATCCTGCGAAGCTCGATCCCCTTGCGGAAACCGGAGAGTTGTCCGGCCTGCGCCTGGGCGTTGATGGAGGTGGCCTGCGCCTGGCTGGAGGAACTCAGGGCGGCGAGCTGCTGCTGCTGCTGCGGGGAAAGGCCGAGCAGTTTCTGCTCGGTGACCGAGGAGAGAAGCGATCCGCCGAGCATCTGGCGCTGGAGTTCCATGAGGCGCTGCTGCTGGTCGGGTGTGAGGATGGCGAGGGAGCGGGAGTTGTACTGCTTGCGGAGGGAGCGGACATCCCAGTCGGCGCGCAGGGCGGCATCCTGATCGGCCTGACCGATGGCCATGATGTTCTTCGCCTGGGACTTGTAATCGGACTGAAGCGCATCGAGAAGGCCCGACTGCGCCGGAGTGATCCCGAGTTCCTGCCTCACGCCGTCGAGTCCCAGCAGCACGGCCAAGGAGGCGGGACTGTCGGAGCCGTTGCCCGCACGGAGAGGACTCAGGCCGGCAAGCAGCAGGATGGCGGCTGCGAGAAAAATGCTCCGCAGGATGGCGGTGGATCGTATGGCGGTGATCATGATGGGCGAGAGATAAGGGTCTGGGTCTGTGAAAGTGCGGTGTTCGGGGTATAAGTGTAACCTTGCGTGGGGACAAATGAAAGGGTATCGGGGGAACGAAGCTGATCCAGCTGATTCAGGGAACAACGGTGGGCGAGTGCGGGAATTGATCGGTTTTCCGGAAGAGATAGCCGCGTCCGCGTACGGTCTGCATCATGGCCCCGTGATCGCCGAGTTTTGTCCTGACACGGTAGACGTAGGTATCAACCGAGCGGATGTCGACACCGGCATCCTTCCCCCAGACGGTTTCGAGGAGTTCCTCCCTCGCGATGATTTCCCCGGACCGCGACATGAGCACGCAAAGAAGCTTGTACTCGATCAGGGCGAGATCCAAGGGGCGCCCCTTGACCCGCACCCTCAGGGCGAAGGGGTCGACCTGGAGATCTCCGGCCGTGAGGAATCCCACCACCGGTTGATAGCGCCTCAGCACGGCCTTGAGCCGCAATACAAGCTCGCGGTTGTTGAAGGGCTTGGTGATGAAATCATCGGCCCCTAGTTCCAGTGCCCTGATGCAGCTGGCTTGATCCCTCTTCCCCGTGAGGATCATGACGGGGATACTACCGGTGAGGGGTGTCTCCTTGAGGCGCTTCAACACCTCGAACCCGTCAAGCCGCGAGAGCATCAGATCAAGGATGATCACTTTCGGCTGCAGTTCCTCGGCCATCGCGATCCCCTTCCATGCGGAATGGGCGATCGCGGTCTTGAAGAGTGCTTTTCGGAGAAGGGTGCCGACGAGTTCGGCCATATCCTCCTCATCCTCGATGAGAAGCACCAGGGAGTCCGCTTCAGTCTCACTCATGACACTGGTAGGAGGGTGGGCTCTCCCGGGAAGAGCACCAAGTGAAACCAATCGCCGCGAAGACCATGCGTTCATCGATGACGCAGAAACGACCCGACGACTAGGTCGTTAATGTTACAGTTCTGTCACGCTATTTTGAGATGCGTTCGCATGAAACCATCGCCGCCGTCCCCCGGTGATCGAGGTTGTGCTTCAGCCCGAACTCTGAAGATGAAAGAGAGGCAAACTGGGAAAGGGATGAGCAGGTTAGAGTGCCAAAGGCAATCCGAGTGCAGCGAGTGGCGAGTCTCATGGGAATGAGCGAGTCAATTGGCGTAAGATGCTGGCCGATACGAGTTGCGTAACCAAGTCGCTTGGAAGCGGCGCGGTAGCCTGCGGAGCATGCCGCAGCCCCGGAGGTGTGGCACTGTCCGCCGGGCGGCGGATGCCATCAAATGAAAGATAGATGATGGAACCCAATCTCCCGCTCGCTCGCCTCTGGCGATCGAGCACATCATCCAGGACGGTGGGTCTCCAAGGATCGATATCCCATGCCATTGGGAAAGGGTGCACTAAGTACAGCCCACGGGGGCGACACGAGCGAACATCGGGTAATGGGGATCAGGATGTAGCCTACGAAGCAGTCCAAAGCGAAGGCATCGGGAGATACTGAGGCAAAACTGGTGATCCTAAGCCCGCCCACGCCATATGAGGCTTGATCCCTTCTACTTTTCTACCTTTCACTTTTTCACTTTTCACTTTTCACTTTCTCCATGTCATCCCCTCTCGACCGCCTCTTTCTCTTCATCATGGCGGGTGGCAGCGGGGAACGCTTCTGGCCCGTCAGCCGCTCCGCCACACCGAAGCATCTGGTCAAGCTTCTCGGCGACCAGACCCTGCTCGAGCAGACCGCCCGCAGGTTTGAGGGAATCATCCCCCCCGAGAGGATCTTCATTCTCACCAACGAGGTTCAACTGGAGGCCACGATCGCCGCCCTCCCCTTCCTGCCGAGGCAAAACATCATCGCCGAACCGGCCAAGCGCGACACCGCTCCCGCCGCCGCCCTTGCCACCGCGATCGCGCGCTCTCTCCGGCCGGACGCCCTCGTGGCACTCTTCCCGGCCGATCACATGATCCATGATGTGGCGACCTTCCACCGTCAGGTCGGGGAAGCGGCTGCCTTCGTTGCGGAGCATCCCGCCATCCTCACCTTCTCGATCACCCCGACCCACGCATCAACCGGATTCGGCTACCTCGAACTTGGAGCCGACTTGGAGACAAAGGGGTCCAGCCGCTTCCTCGCGGTGAAACGCTTTGTCGAGAAACCCGATGCGAACCGGGCGCAGGAATTCTTCGCCGGGAAAAAGCATGGCTGGAATGCCGGCATGTTCCTCTGGCAGGCGGAGACCTTCCTCTCCGAGTGCCATCGACACCAACCGGAGCTCGAAACCTTCATCCGGAACTATCCCCGCGAAGGGGATGGGAAGGCCTACCTTGCCGGGAATTTCCCGAAACTCCCCAAGATCTCCGTCGACTTCGCCATCATGGAGAAAGCCTCCGATGTCGCGGCCCTGGTCGCCGAGTACGACTGGGATGATGTCGGCTCCTGGACAGCCCTTCCCGACCACCTTGGCAAGGATGCCGAAGACAACACCCTCGTCGGCCGGGTCGTCACACTCAATGCCGGCCGCAACATCGTCGTCGCCAAGAAAAGAACCGTCGCCCTCTGCGGCGTCAGTGACCTCGTTGTCGTCGAGACCGACGATGCCATTCTCGTCTGCCACCGCAACGCGGCGCAGCAGATCAAGAATCTACCACTTCCGCCGGAATTAAAATGACCGGCGGAAAGACTGAAGGGGTTTAGACTGAAGGCTGTTAGGTCAGCAATCAGGCCAGTCAAGAGTTGATAGTCGAGCGTCGAGGGCAGAGGAATATCAAAACCTTGGAAGTCGGAATTCCAGGAATGTCGGCAGGCATACGTCCTGAGGACGTACACACTAACTCCCGAGTCAGTACTGACAAAGGGCTTTAATGAGGCCTCCCCTCACTACAAGGTTTTGAAGTTTGGATGCCGTGCTAGGCGCGCGAGCGAAGCTGTAGTGAACTACTGCGAGCGAGCAGCAACAACGCGCGGCGCCAAAAGAAGAAAGCCTGAGGGTAAGGCGAAGGGATTTTAGATGCGGGGCTAGATGCCCAAGCGCAGCTGTATGAGACATACTGCAAGCGCAGGGCAGCGCCGCCCCGCGCTAAAAGAACAAGCCTACAGCTTGAGCTTGGAGCCGGTAAGGCCTAACCACTGCTTGCGCTGATCCGGCGTGAGGATCGCGTAGATGCTGCGGCCGACGGTCTTCTGGAGGCGGCGGAGGTCGAGATCCTTGCGGAAGGAGTTGATCCTGCCCTCATGGAAGCGCTTCATGATGTAAGCGGCCTTGGTCTGGTCGTAGGCATGGATTTCGCCGATCTTGCGGATCTGGCGGTCATCGAGGCCGAGGAGTTTCTGCTCAGAGGGGGATGTCAGGAGCGAAGCGCCGAGCATCTGGCGCTCGATCTGACGGAGACGCTGCTGCTGAGCGGGGTTAAGGACATTGAGGGCGCGGCGGTTGTAGGATGCACGGTAGGCATCGAGATCCGCGGAGGCCTTGGGAGCCAGCTTGGAGTCGAGAAGGCCGGCCGAAGCCACCACTCCGACCTTGGCCTTGTACTCGGCCCTGAGGGAATCGAGCAGGACGCACTGGAGCGAGGAGAGCTTCAAGTCCTGACGCACCGGTTCGAGTCCAAGGAGGACGGGAACCGAGGCGGGACTGTCAGGAGTGGCACTGGTCTTGGCGCCCACCATGGACGCCGAAGCCAGCAGGACCGTCAGGAGGAGTGCGGTGCGTTTCATGGTAGGGATAGGTCGGGTGCCGGATGCCGGAAGGCTTAGGAAGCCTGGGCGATGATCCCCTCAAGCTTGACGATATCCTCGCCGAACTTGCGGATGCCCTCGGCCAGCTTGTCGGTGGCCATGGCGTCCTGATTGAGGAGCCAGCGGAAGCTCTTCTCGTCGACGGGGATCTTTTCGATCTCCATGGACTTCGCCTTCTCGGGGCTGAGGACGCGGGTGAGAGGCTCGGTAGAGGCCTCGAGCTTCTCAAGGATGTCGGGGCTGATGGTCAGTAGGTCGCATCCGGCAAGGGCGACGATCTCGCCGGTGTTGCGGAAGCTGGCTCCCATAACCTGGGTCTCGAAACCGTACTTCTTGAAGTAGTTGTAGATGCTATGGACGGACTGGACGCCCGGATCCTCGAGGCCGGTGTATTCCTTACCGGTCGTGGCCTTGTAGTAGTCGTAGATGCGGCCGACGAACGGGGAAATGAGGCGAATGCCGGCCTCTGCGCAGGCGACGGCCTGTGGCATCGAGAACATGAGCGTGAGGTTGCAGTTGATCTTCTCCTTCTGGAGGACCTCGGCGGCGCGGATGCCTTCCCAGGTGGAGGCGATCTTGATCAGGATGCGCTGGCGATCGACACCGGCCTTCTCGTAGAGGCCGATGAGGTAGCGGGCCTTCTCGAGGGTCCCCTCGGTGTCGAAGGAGAGGCGGGCATCCACTTCGGTGCTGACGCGGCCGGGGACAATCTTGAGGATCTCACGACCGAAGAGGATCAGGGTGTCGTCGATGACTTTCTTGTAGAGGGCGCCGCCGGAGAGGCTGGATCCTTTGTTGTCGGCGATCGCCTTGTCGAGAAGGGTGCGGTACTCGGGCTTGAGGACGGCCTTGAGGATGAGGGAGGGATTGGTGGTGGCGTCCTGGGGGGAGAACTTCTTGATGTCCTCGAAATTGCCGGTGTCGGCGACGACGGTGGTGAACTGCTTGAGGGCTTCGAGTTGGTTTACGCTCATAATGTGCTAGTGTTGGAGATTCGTACGGCGGAATGCAATTCCTGAATTGCTACCCGGGATCGCGGTTCAGGACTTCCTGGCCATCGATGCCCTGATGAAATCGCGAAAGAGGGGGTGCGGAGTCTCCGGCTTGCTGAGGAACTCGGGATGGAACTGCACGGCCACAAACCAGGGATGGTCGCGGTTCTCGATGATCTCTACGAGCGATCCGTCGGGCGAGGTTCCGGAAATCACAAAGCCCTTCTCCTCCATCCGGGCGCGGTAATCGCCGTTGAACTCATAGCGGTGACGGTGACGCTCGGCGATCCCGTCCTGCCCGTAGGCGGCATGGGCCTTTGATCCGGGCGCGAGCACGGCGGGCCAGGAACCGAGACGCATGGTCCCGCCCTTGCCGGTGACCTTCTTCTGGTCGTCGAGCAGGGCGATCACGGGATGGGGCGTCGCGGGGTCGAACTCGGTGCTGTTGGCCCTCTCCAGTCCGCAGACATTGCGCGCAAACTCGATCGAGGCGATCTGCATGCCGAGGCAGATCCCGAAGTAGGGGATCCCCTGTTCCCTCGCGTAGCGGGCCGCAGCGATCTTTCCCTCGGTGCCCCGGTCGCCGAATCCGCCTGGAACAAGGATGCCCGCGACACCGGCGAGATGTTTCTCGGCACCGTCGGCTTCCAACTCCTCGGCATCGACGATCTTGAGATCGACCCCGCAGTCATTGGCGCCACCGGCATGGCAGAGCGCCTCATAGATGCTCTTGTAGGCATCCTGAAGCTCCACGTACTTGCCGACCACGGCGACAGTGACGCGGCGCGAGGGATGGACAATCGACTTCACGATTCTCTTCCACCCCTCCATGTCGGCGGGAGGGGTGCTCAGGTGAAGCAGCTTGCAGACCTTCTCGTCGAGCCCCTCCGCCTGGAGCATGAGGGGGAACTCATAGATCGAGTTCTCGACATCACGGGCCTCGATGACCGCATCCACGGGGACATTGCAGTAGAGTGAGAGCTTTTCACGGACCTCGGGCTCGAGCGGCATCTCGGTACGGCAGATCAGGACCTCGGGCTGAAGACCGATCTCGCGTAGCTTGGCGACGCTCTGCTGGGTCGGCTTGGTCTTCAGTTCGCCAGCGGCTTTGATGTAGGGGACGAGCGTGACATGGAGCAGGATCGCGTTCTCGTGGCCCACCTGAAGGATGAACTGGCGGATCGCTTCAAGGAAGGGAAGCCCCTCGATGTCGCCGGTGGTCCCCCCGATCTCGGTGATGAGGATGTCGGCATCGCCAGCCTGTTCAAAACTGCGGATGCGATTCTTGATCTCGTCGGTGATGTGCGGAATGACCTGGACGGTCTTGCCGAGATAGTCGCCGCGGCGCTCCTTGGAGAGAACGGATTCGTAGACCTGACCGCTCGTCAGGTTGTTCTCGCGGGTGAGCACGCACTTGGTGAAGCGCTCGTAGTGCCCCAGATCGAGGTCGGTCTCGGCACCGTCGGCGAGCACATAGACCTCGCCATGCTGGAGGGGATTCATCGTTCCGGGATCCACGTTGAGATAGGGATCCAGCTTCTGCATGGTCACGCGGAGTCCGCGATGTTCCAAAAGAGTCCCCAGGGATGCTCCGGCAAGTCCCTTGCCGAGAGAACTGACCACACCGCCCGTCACGAAAATGTATTTCATGGGCTACAGATCATAGGGGCTCGTGCGCGAAAATCCAGCACGGCCGTCGGCACGGATAAAGATTCCCCGCAGAGTCGCATGGGGAGTGACTTGGGAGGCGGGAGCAATCAGAAAACCCGGGGAGCTCACGTCCCTTCTGCCTCGGCCCCATTCCGCATCACCCAAACAGATTCACCCTAAAAACTCACCCCAAGCAATCGGGCAAAGAGTTCTTTCCGGCGTTCATGTTCCTCGTCACTGAGGACGGAGACGAGTGTCCCGCCCGTCATGTCCGGGATCTCGATCCAGGAGCGGCACCCTCCGAATTTCCTTTCCATGGGCAATGTCACCGCCGGTTCCAGACGGTAAACGCGCACGAGGGCGACATTGATTCCATCCCCACCGAGGGAGCCCTTTCCCGTGTCGTAGACAAAGCGCTCCTCGATCACGGAGGCATCCAGCACATGGAGATCGGCGAGGCGATGCAGGGCATCCTTGTCATCGATCCTGCCGGCCCATTCCAGCGAGGCGACATGGGCGACGGTCACCTTGTCGGGATTCTGCTCGGGGAGAACCGCGCCAGGGAGCCTCACCTTGTCCACCTGTCCGTGAAACCATGTCGGAAAGAGATAAAACTCCTCGTGGTCAAATCCGAACCCGCCGAGCCCCTCGGCGATCCCACCCTTACGCAAGATCACGCTTTGCTGACCCGATCCGAGCGCCTCGCAGACGAGTGCCCATTCTTTGAATGCAACTGCCATGCTTGGGAAATACCCGCGTACTTCCCCGGGCTCCATCAAAAACAGCAGCGGCTTCCCCGATTGAATCGTTCCGATGATAACCGGAGGGATGACAACAACGCCACCCGCCAAAAGAAAGAGCCGAAAGGGTTGATTCCTATTGGTAGCTGGTATAAGATCGCGGCTAAGAGCCGTATTTTTTACACTCTTTTTACCTGCAATCCTTTCACCACCCCGGTGAACATGGTTACATCCGTATACTCGGTTCTAATGTGAATCAGTTGCCCGGTCAGGCCAGTTTCAGGCGCTTGGATCCTCTGGGGGTCTTGGCGACCACGTCCCCGCGGCGGAAGAGGTCGCCGATAGCGGCAACCACCTCGCGTTCATTGCGGGCGTAGCTGGAGACTGCAGCGACCAGGTCGCCGAGGGAGATGCTGTTTTTGAGTGAGGTGTTTTTTTTCATGGTGTTGTCTTTCTGATGAGTAAGACAGGGGGTATCTCCCGACCGTTCAAAAATAGTTCGCGCCGATCTTGCGCTTCCCCAGCAAGGGGTGAGCCTTGCGTGTGCCTGCGGCTCGGATATTCTTTATCCGCTCCCTTCATCCCATGCCCGCACACCGCACCCACCCTCTTTCCCTGCTCTTGGCTGTCGCCCTTTCGGTCGCATCCTCCACGTTGAACGCCGCCGACACGAATGCCACCGCAGGACTGCCGATGCTTTCCACCCAGGGAGCCGGCTCAACCCCGGAAACGCTCGCCAGACTCCTCTCGGCCGGCGGCATGGTGATGATCCCCCTTGCCATCCTCTCGGTCATCACGCTCGCCCTGGTGCTTGTCTATCTGGTCACGCTACGCCGCGGCGCCGTCGCCGGATCCCGCTACATGACGACCGCGGAAACCCTTCTAGGCAAGGGCGACCTCATGGGACTGCTTGCCATCTCCAACCGCCACCGCGACATCGTGGCCGGAATCATGACCCGCACGCTGGAATTTCTCGCACGCAACCCGACCGCCACCGATGACCAACTCCGGGAGATCGCCCAGACGGAGGGAAGCCGCGAGGCCGCCCTGCTCAACCAGCGCGCGGCATGGCTCGCCGACATCGCCACGATCGCGCCGATGCTCGGACTGCTCGGCACAGTCTTTGGGATGATCCGCTCCTTCAGCGTGATGGCCAACGATGTGGCCGCCTCGCGCCCCATGCTGCTGGCCGAGGGGGTTGCAGAGGCGCTCGTTGCGACGGCGGCGGGGCTTGTGATCGGCATTCCCGCGATGGCCGCCTACGCATGGTTCCGCGGCAGGGTTCAGGAGATGATCTCCGAGATGGAGGGCACCACCGCCATCCTGCTCGTGAAGCTCGTGATCGCCAGGAAAGCTCCCGGGGGCAATTCCCTCCCATAACACGGAACGGCGCCGCATCCCGTGAATTTCCGCACACGCCTCCAACCCGAGCCTCGGGGTTTCCTCATCGCCCCGATGGTGGACATCCTGCTCGTGCTGCTGGGATTCTTCATGCTGACATGGAGCTTTGCGCGGCAGGAGAGGGAACTCGATGTCCAGATGCCCTCGGCAGGCGAGTCGAAGGAGCAGCGCCGCTCGGTCGGCGAGGTCATCATCAACGTAAAGTCCGACGGATCCCTCGTCATGAACCGCCGGACCATGAGTCCCGACGATCTGCTAAGCGCCCTGAGCCGGGTCGCATCGCTCTACCCCGATCAGGCCGTGGTGCTGCGCGGCGACCAACGCGTCGATTACGGCACAATCGTGAAGACCCTCGATCTCTGCCGCCGGGCCAACATCTGGAACGTGGCCTTTGCGACTGCAAATCCCCCGGGCGACGCCTCCGGCGCGCAACCTGCAACGACCCCGTGAAGGCAACCGGCACCCTCCCCCTCCTCCTGCTCGCATCGGCAGGGATCGGGTCGCTGAATGCCCAATTCGCCACGCCCGAACCGGAGGTCAGGCGCGCCCTGCCGGTGACACCTGCCGCCACTCCCTCTCCCGTGCCGGTCATGAAGGCCCTGCCCGTGGAGCGTTTCGGGACTCCCTCCCCCGCCGCCTCCTCGGTTGCCACGCCGCGCCCCGTGACCTCGCAGGCACAGCCTGCACCTCCGATTGCTCCAGTTGCTATCCCCACCCCCACCGCCCCTTCAGGGATCGTCCTCACACCTCCGGCTTCACCCTCGTCACTACTTCCTGCAAAACCGCTTCCGTCTACCACGCCTGCCCCCGATGCCGCGGGCAGCATCAGAATCGCGCCGGTGCAGGCTGCGGATCCGGCCACCCTCGCCGCCTCCCAACTGGCCGTGGCCGACGGGTTCTACGGCCTCAAACAGCCAGCGGCGGCGGTGCCGGAGTATGAGAAGTTCATGATCATGGCCCCGAAGAACGCGGAGGGTCGAGAGAAGGCCCTCTACCGCCTCGGGGAGGCACAGCGTCAGATGGGAAGCGCCCCGGCGGCCGAGGCCACCTTCCTGCGCCTGCTCTCGGAGTACCCTTCGGGCCAGTTTGCCCCCTCCTCCTCCTTCCGCCTGGGGGAACTCCGCGAAGCCCGTGGCAACTACCCTAATGCAGCCGACAACTTTGCTCTCACGGCGAAAAACGCGGGTGATCCCGCGATACGTCTTGCCGCCACCTACCATCAGGCGCTCTGCCTCGAAAAAAGCGGCCGCGCAACCGAAGCGGAGCCCCTGTTTCAATCACTGCTGGAGGAGCCTCCCTCAACCGGCAACGTTAAAACTCCAACCCAAGCGGAGAACCCCTACCGGATCCCGATGCTTCTCCATCTTGCATCCAAGGCGCTTGAGGCAGGCGACAAAGAGAAAGCCCTCGGGTATGACAACCTGATCCTCGCGGCGACGGGCGACGGCGAGACCTTCGGGGAGACCGCCATGAAGGCTGCCCAACTCCAGGCCGAACTTGGCCGACCGCAGGAGGCGCGCAAACTCTTCGAGAAAGTCATCGCCTCCAAGGATGCCGGGCGGTGGAAGGCCGTCGCCTCCCTCGGAGCGCTCCGCCTTGCGGCCCAGTCCGGCGAAGATGATGCGGTGCTGAAGATCTCTGAGGCCGCCCTTGCCGCCGATTCCGAGAACAAACCCGAGATCCTTCTGCTCCGCGCGAACGCCCTCCGGAAAAAAGGCCAGAACGCCAAGGCCCTCGAGGCCTACGACGTGATCCTTCGTGAGTATCCCAGGAGCGCCGCCGCGGCGCAGGCACCCTTCCAGCGACTCCTCTCCCTGCACGCCGCAAGGAACCCGGGACTCCTCACCGAGATCGATCAATACCTGCTGACGGCATCCGATCCCGGCGACCGCGCGCGCGCGCAGCTTCTCAAGGCCGAGGAGACCCTCCGCCAAGGCAAGTATGCGGATGCCGCCCTCCTCTACCACGGCATCAATGCGGAATCACTCCCTTCATCAGCAAAACCCGACATTCTCTACAAGGTGGCGTGGGCCCTTCTCCAGGCTGGCGATCAACCCAACGGCATCTCCGCTCTGACCCGCTTTCTGGAGACCTACCCCGACGATGAACGCGCCCCGGCGGCACTGGCCCAGAGGGCTCTCCTCAAACAGCAACAGAAAGACTTCGAGGGAGCCCTCTCCGACTTCACCCTCCTCTCGGAGCGTTACCCGAAGTCATCCGAACGGGAACTGGCCCTCCAGCAGAAAGCCCTCCTTCTCGGCCAACTCCAGCGCAACAGCGAGATGGTCGCCACCTTCACCCAACTCCTCGCCGATTATCCCAAGAGCACGGCGGCCCCCCAGGCCCATTACTGGATCGGCGTCACCGCACTCGAGGAGAAGGACCATGCCAAGGCCCTGCCCGAACTGACGCTTGCCCGCTCGGGGGATCCGAAGCAATTCGGCGAACGGGCGGGACTGCGCATCCTGCTCTGCAACTACCACCTCGGGAACGACGCGCAAGCCGCCCGCGAAGCGGCGGCGCTCAAGCCCGGCCTGATTCCCCCGGAAATCGGGCGCTGGCTTGGCCAGAAATCGCTCGAGACCGGAGACAACGCCAAAGCGGAACGTTTCCTGGCACCCCTTGTGAAGGAGGGACTGCCGGGAGCCTCCGATCCCGAGCTCCAGGGAATGCTGGCCACCTCCCTCACCGCCCAGGGGAAATACCGCGAGGCCCAGGCTCCCGCCGCCGCCTGCCTGAAGATGGCCCACGACCCCGCCTCACGAGCCCGGGCCCTGCTTGTCACCGCTGACATCCAGCGCTCCATGAGAAACCTGCAGGAGGCAACCACCATGGCCGAGGAGGCGATGCTGCTCCAACCCGAGGGACCCATCAACGCCGAGGCGCGTCTGCTCTGCGGCGACATTCTTGCGGCCAAGCAGGATCACACCGCGGCCGCCAAGGCCTACATGACCGTGGCGCTTCTCAACGACGACGATGTTCTCGCCAGGAAGGCCCTCACACGGGCGGCCGAGGCCTACCGCAAGGCGGGCAATGCGGCCGAGGCCCAAAAAACGCTGGAAGAGTTGCGTAATCGGGGCGCTCATGTTCCAGTTTCAGCGACTCCAAAACCATGAACGGATTCCCTCATCCCGCCCTGATTGCCGCCCTGCTCCCGGCTATCGTTCCGATGACCGGATTGGCCGCAACCAATTCCCCCTCCCCGACCCCGCCCCAAGCGCCCCTCCCTTCCGTCACGGTGAGCGCCTCAGCGAGTGCCGATGCCGGTACCAACACGGCCGCAAAGACCAACCCATCTCCCGCCGTGCAGACAAATGCGCCGAGCCTGACCGTGCGCGATCTGCCCGAGATCCATGGAAAGATCTCCCTCCCCAAGGAGTGGACCCTCCTTCCCGGAAAACTGCTTGAGGGCGATGTCCTTCTCGCCACCAAGGAAAAGATCACTGGCGAGAACGACCCCTGGAGCACCGGACTGAGCATGACGATCGATCGCAACGGCTCCAAGGACTCCGGCCAGAAGGCGAGCGAGTATGCCCGAGCACTGGCCCGGGAGGCGAAGGAGAAGGCGGGTGAGGATGCGACTCCTATCAAGGAATCCCAATCGGGTCCCTTCCGCGAATTCCGCTTTGAGTTTCCCGTTGCCGCCGATCAACCGCTGGTCGTCACCGAGGTCCTCCGGGCGAATGACAAGACAGGAACCCTAGCGGTCATCCTCTGGCAGATGCCCAAAAATGAAACCGCCGATCTCCTGGGACTTCGTGAAGCCGTCCTGTCCGGATTGATCCTCGATCCCGCCCAATGAGCAGAACCCGGTTTCGTCTTCCAAAAAAACCACGGGGGAACCTCCCCTCGTTCCTCCTTTTTCTGCTGGCCCTTGCGCTGGCTGTCGGCGGCATCGCCTTCTGGAGGCTGATGCACCCCTCCTCGCCGCAATATCCCCCCTCCATCGCGCGGGGCACCGGCCCTTCCTCCACCGAACGCCTTCCCCTCCCCTCCGGGCGCTCACTCGAGGCCATGGACAACGAATTCACCGAACTCGTCGACCACGTCATCCCCTCGGTGGTCAGCATCACCACCACCACCGCGCCGGACCGGGAGGCGCTCGTGCGCCAGTTCTTCGGCCTGGCCCGCGGAGGTGTCGCCCAGAGCAACAAGATGGGCTCCGGCATGATCGTCTCCCCGGAGGGGCACATCGTGACCAACTGGCACGTGATCAACGGCGCCTCCCAGGTCACCGTCCAACTAAGCGATGGACGAGCCCTTCCCGCGCGCATCGCCGGAGCAGACCAGCGCTCCGACATCGCTGTGCTGAAGGTCGACGCCACGGGACTCGCCCCGATCGCCTTCGGAGACTCCGAATCGGTCAGGGTTGGACAGATGGTCTTTGCGGTGGGAAATCCCTTCGGCCTTCAGGAAACCGTCACCCAGGGAATCATCAGCGCCAAGGGACGCCGCACCACCAGCGAAGCGGCCAATGAATTCTTCCAGACCAGCACCACGATCAATCCCGGCAACTCCGGCGGCCCCCTCATCGACATCCGGGGAAAGGTGATCGGGATCAACAATTTCATCATCAGCCGCAGCGGCGGATCCGAGGGGATCGGGTTCGCCATCCCCTCCAACGTGGCCCGCCGGGTCTACGAAGACATCGTTCAGCGCGGCAGGGTCATCCACCCCTGGCTCGGGGTCGTGATGAGACCGCTCAACGCCAGCCTGGCGCGCCAACTCGGGCTAAACGATGCGCGCGGAGCCCTCGTGGCCGCCACGATGGCGGGCTCTCCCGCGGAGCGGGAAGGACTTTCTGTCGGAGATGTCATCCTCTCAGTGAACGGACACCAGATCCGCGATGTGAAGGATCTCAGGAACCGCGTCGCCGAAGCAGAGATTGGATCCCCTGCCATCATGGAAATCCTGCGCGCCGGAAAGCCCTTGCAGATCAAGGTCTTGATGGAGGAGGAACCGGAACAATGAGCGTCGAAGGCGGAGTAGGAAAAGTGAAAGGTTATACCATTGATACGATTAGCCAGGTGGAATTGGCCAAGGGATTTTGGTGATGGGCTAGGGCCTGTTAAGATTAAAATGGCGGGATGGCGCGAGGAGGAGATGAGGTGCAGGACAAGGCGCGAAAGAGGGAGTGTAGTCACAGCACTACAAGACCGAAAGAGCAACGCTGATCCTGCGCATCAGCAACCCTC
>CANKJN010000021.1 GCA_947482345.1 Spartobacteria bacterium | reverse complement strand
AGGGGCTTTAGGAAGCGTTTTTTCGCAAAAAATAGGCAGCCTGCGAGCGACCGAGTTTGATGGGGTGAAGGCGAGGCGGTTTTGTGGGCCTACCCCCGCTGGCACAACGCCATCACCGCAAACTGCACCACGACGATCCGCTCCCAGCGATCGATCGCCGCCCGGAGCCCCTGGGATCTGCGCATCCTCAAGAACGGGCATATTGACGAGATGTTCTATCAGCGCGGCCTGCTCTCCACGGGTGGACTGCCCTTCGGTGAGTTGAAGCAGCGTGCGCTGATCAACCCTGAAGCGATGGCGGCGGATCAGGATCCCGAATTCTCACGGCGCATACGCGCCGGACGGCCCGGCTTCGATAACTGAAGCCAGCACTGGAACGCTTAGTGCTGAGTATCGCGTTTTGTGTCGGCGCCTTTCAACCAACCTGAGATCCTGACCCGTTCGACCAGCGCCATGTGAGGAACGGTGAGTGCGGCAAGCCCCACAAAGACAATCTGCACGACACGCGCGTCCAGCGGGGTCCCGGCCAGAAAGTGCCACGCCGCAGCGGAGGCGATGAGGACCCCGGTCATCGGGAGTAGCGCGGCCGCAGCAAGCAGTCGGGTTGACGCTTGGCCGGAGTAGTCGATTGTCCTGAGGATATGGCGGGCACTGTGCATGCCGCAGAAAAAGAGGGTGAAGGAAACAAGCGGTGGAGCCGCTACCGAAAGAAGCGCGATGGACCCCGTCTCGAGTGTGCCGAATTGATCACGCCTCGCGCGCAGGATCACTGCAAGGAGAACGCTCGGCAGCCAGATCCAAGCCAGCAGACGGATCAACGGCATCACCGTGCCAGCCGCTTCCTGACCGGCCAACAGGGCGAAAAGCCGGCCCATCTCCCCTTCGTGCAAGAGTGCGGGCAGGATCATGACGCATCCTCCCTGCAGGATCCGAACCGGCAAAGGAGTCCCCTCAGCCGGATCCCCCGAAAAATGAGCGGCCGAGATCAGCAGGAACCCAAGCAGGAAACCTGCGGGAGCCATCACCCAAAAGGCCACAACCCCCGCAGCGAGCAGGAGGTAGAGGGCGACAAATCCTGCCCACCCAAGGGGGGTCCTGATTCCATAGAGCCTGTGCGCGAAGATCGTGTCCAACGCCCCGTGGGGAACACCCAGAAGGAGGATGAGGACGCCGAGCACAATCAGCTCGGTTTGTTCGTCAAGGCGGCCGATTCCCATGGAAAGCGCCGAGACCACTAACGCGGTGATGCTGAAGGCCAGTCCCTGGATTTGGAGGGTCTTCACCATGACGACTCCGGCGTGGCGCCGCGCGGACTACCAAGGCCCGCCAAAACGGCTCCGGGAAGTTCGCGCAGGAAAGGTCCCGGAGGTAGCGCGGTGATCACCGCTGCATAATCGGAGAGGCGGCTCCGATCACTCATGAAGCGCGCGATGCGACGGGGCTCAACGTTACCGAGGAGGGAGAAGAAGATGCCGGGTCCCAGGTCCGGGCGCGACCGGAGAACACACAGGAAAAGTTCGTCCATGGCGCGCTGGATCAACGGATCGGCGGTATGGGGGAGTGGAGCCTCACCGCGGGCCACGGCCGCTGCGCACTCGCGTGCCCATCGTTGGATGCGTTGAAAGGCGTAGCCGGTGCTCGGGCGTGCCCCACCCGCCGTGAGACCCGCGTGAACATAACCGCGCCCTCGATGGGGAGGAGTTAGCCGTCGGCCCATGGGCAGGATCCCGTGCTCCGATCGCATGATGGAAACCCCCGCCCCTCCGAGCCTCTTCCCGAGGAGTGATCGAAGTGCCGGGGTGAGATCCTCCGCGCTCATGGGTTCGCGGCCAAAGACCGTTGCCTCGATCAGGGCCCTGTTTTTTGAAAACGGGAGCAGGTAAAGGAAGAGAATCCGCGACGGGGTGCTTTCGCTGAAATCCATCAGTTCAACACACTCCGGATCGAAACATTCCTTCTCCGTCACGATTTCCTGCCCCAGGAAAGACTGCCAGAGATGAGGCTGGAGGGAGTCGTGGGGATTCACCGGGCGGGTGTCGACGATCCACTTCGCTGAAACAGGCCCATTGCTGCTCATCACCCTCCATGATCCCTCTTCCCTCACGGGCTCGCTGGTGATGGGGTTGCCGGTCAGCAGTTCGGTTCCGGGGGATCGGGCGATCCTTTCACGGGCCGCCGCGTAGAATGCCCCGGAGGGAATCATGCGATAAGGCGCCGCCGAACAGTTCCGGACGATCCGCCTGGTGCCGGTCGAGACCGAGAAAGCATTCCACTGGTGGCTGGCTAGCCCGCTCATCGCCGCGTCGGGATGCCCCCAAAAGCACCATGTGCGGTCGTTGACGTACTCGTGGCGGCTTTCGAGAACGAGCGTTCTCGGGGCCTTCTCACCCAGTTCAGCGAGCTGCATCGCCAGGCTCAATCCGGCGCATCCTCCACCCAGAATGACGAGGTCGGCATCGTTGTTCATGGGAGATTGATTCCCGGCAGACCTGTCAGGCACGAATGCAGGTCGCGTTTGTGGGCGGATCCGGTAATCCAGAATGATTTGTCGTGTGCTGTGCCGGCCAAAGCCACCGTGGAGAGGAATGCTTTTTGCAGGGAAGAGACCTCGGCACGACGACTCCAGCAGTCACCCTCGCACGATCGCAGTTCCTCCCCAATACCGTGGTAGACCCTCGATGCGACGAGAATCCCGGCTCTGGCCTGCAGGGGGAGGTAAGAAAGTCCCGCTTCACCGCTGCGGTAATAGTCGTCGGCCAGTGTGAGCAGGCTGAGTATGCCCTCACGAATGGTATCCCTCCGGTCAAAGACCGGATCGACGAGGTCCATTGCCTGTAAATCACCGATGAGTGTCGCCGGAAGATACCGCCGTCCCATGGCGGCGTCGGCCGCCACGTCGCGGCAGATGTTGGTCAGTTGCATGGCGATGCCCAGGTCAACGGCGTGCGGAAATGACCGGGGGTCGTCAACGTCGAGCACGCGACACATCATCAGGCCGACGGTTCCGGCCACCTGGTAACAGTAGCGAAGTAACGCGGCCTCATCGCGCATGCGGACCTCATCCAGATCTGACAAGGCTCCCGAGATCAGTTCCAGGACAAGCGTGTCATCGATCCCGCATTCCCTCATCAGGGTTAACCCGTCCCGGATGACCGGGTCGCTTGATGTCCCGGTCGTGATGTCGCGGCGGGCTGCATCCAGAGATGCGCGGGCTCTCTCCTTCGATCCGGCCTCGTCCGCGAGATCGTCGAGATGGCGGCAGAACGCATAGAGGCGGGTCGCCCGCGCGGCATGCCTTTTCCCGAGAAGATGCCTGGCCCAATGGAAGCTCCGCCCTTTCTCCTCAAGGACGGTATCCGCCAGATCCAACGCATTCGTTCCGTCGCGGTTGTTCACGCAGTGGCGTAAGGATCAAGGGCCGGGATCATGGAATCAACCACCTTGGCTGAGCAGAGGACGCCGGGCAACCCGGCGCCGGGATGTGTTCCCGCGCCGGACAGGTAGAGATTCCTGATGCCCTCCCCCTTGTTGTGAAAACGGAACCACGCCGACTGGCGGAAGATGGGTGCAATGGAGAATCCGGCCCCGTGAACGCTCAGGTAGTCGTTTTGGAAATCACTGGGCGTTCTGAAAAACTCGGCCGTGATCACCGAGGAAAGCCCCGGCAACATTGTATCCCCGAGTGCCTTGACGATACGGTCCCGCAGGCGTGGGCCCTCGCGCTCCCAGTTGATGCCCGACTGCAGATTGGGAACGGGACAGAGCACATAGAAGCTGTCGCATCCGGCGGGCGCGAAGCTTGGATCCGTGGCCGTGGGACGGTGCAGGTAGAGGGAGAAATCCTCGGCGAGGAGCTTCCGGTCGAAGATGTCCTTGAGCAGCTCGCGATACCTCGGGCCCAGCCAGATCGTGTGATGCGCCACGTCGGGGTAGTTCCGGGTCGTCCCGAAATAGAGGACGAAGAGCCCCATCGAGTGGCGCGCTCCGGCGAGCTTCATCCGTGCCGAGAGGCCGCTCTCTGCTGGCCTAATCATTTTTCCGTAGAGATGGGAGGGATCCGCGTTGGACACGATGATGTCCGCGGCAAGTCTCTCGCCGCCCGCCAGGAGAACCCCCTTGGCTTCGCCTTTCTCCACGATGATCCGTTCCACCGTTGCTGACGTGCGTGTCGTGACCCCATGCCGATCCATCAGAGCCGCGAGCGCGTGCGTGATCGCGCCTGTTCCGCCCATCGCGAAATGCACGCCATGGGCGCGCTCCAGGTAATGGATCAGGGAGTAGATGCTGGTGGTGTCAAAGGGGTTTCCCCCCACCAGCAGGGGCTGGATCGAGAATGCCTGGCGCAACTTGGGGTTGGAGAGGTGCCGGCAGACCATTTGCCAGACCGTCTCGTGGTTGCGGAGCCTCAGCAGTTCGGGAACCAGCCGCAGCATGGTGGAGAACCGATGGAACGGCGTGGCGGAAAGTCTCGTGAAGCCGATGTCGTAAATGCGCTTCGAGTGGTCGAGCAGTGCAAGGTAACCCTCCTTGTCCCGGGGCTCGATCCGGCCGATTTCGGCGAGGGTTTCCTCCAGGGTGCCGCCGTAGTCAAAGGTTGTTCCGTCGTGAAAGCGGAACCGGTACCACGGTTTCAGCGGCACGAGATTGACATGATCCGAGAACCGTTCACCGAACAGCGTGAAGAGTTCCTCGAAGAGAAACGGTGCCGTGATGACAGTAGGGCCGGCATCGTGCCTGAAACCGTCGCGCTCGAACACCTGGGCCCTCCCCCCGATTTCCGCGCAGCGTTCCACCAGGGTGACGCGGTAGCCCTTCGCGCGTAGGCGTAGCGCAGAGGCGATGCCACCATATCCCGCGCCCAGCACCAGGGCGTGATTGCGGGCCGCGCGGGGATCAGAGACGGTCACGGAGCCCCTGGGCAAGTTCCATGAGAAGGGCTCCCGAACCGCCGGGGAGGCTCCCGCTGCGGGAGATTGCCTGATCAAGGTGACGGATGCCGCGCTCGCGGGCCGTGGCAAGGGCGCTCCGGAAGTCACCCTGCCCGGAGGCCTTGAGTGCCAGCACGGCATTGACTGCACGGGAGCGCTCATCCTGGTCGACATCTTCCATGTCATCAGCGATCTGGTAACCGATGGCGAAGTCTTCCGCAGCGCGGCGTGCCTCCGAGATCCATTCGCGTTTTCCGGAAACGAGAAGCGCCATCTCGATCGGCAGGCTCAGGAGGGAGCCTGATTTTCCCGCTGCGATGTTCCCGTAAATATCCATGTCCAGAAGGGCATCCCCTGTCGGGTTCAGTTCGGCGCATTGCCCGGCGATCACGACCGAAGTGCGTTCATGAACCAAGAGCAATAGTTCGGGCAGCATGCCCGGGTTGCTAAAATGCGCGAGGGCGGCGTAGGCGGCCGAGACAAGCAGGTCTCCCGCGCAGATGGCGATGTGATCGCCGTAAGCGGCGCAGACGGTTTTCACGCCGCGCCTGCACTGCTCACGATCCTGAAGATCGTCGTGAATCAGGGAGGCGTTGTGCAGCAGTTCCACGCACGAGGCGATGGTGACGGCGTCGGAGTCCGTCAGACCGAGTGACTTTCCGGAAGAGAGGGCGAGCCGCGCGCGGACACGCTGACCGCCGGAGGCGAGGTGATAGGCCGCCGCTCCCGCGGCGTCCGAGAGACTCTCCTGCTCCCGCTCGCGCTCGGGATGGATGAGGTCCATCATCCGGCTTTCCACGAGATCGATGAGATCCCCGGCGTGCCCGACGCCCGAAGCGCATGGGGTAACTGAGGGAAGCATGGGATGGTCCGGAGAGGTTGTTTTAGGGAAGCGCTGATTAAATCGCATAGAGGCCGTTGCGGAAAGAATTGGCCGCGGGCAAGGCGGCTTGGCACAAGCATCCCCTCAGCGGGCTGTAAGTGCCAAGCCAACGCAGCCCCCGGCCGGTTATCACCGCAACCCGCAGGGCTGAAGCCATTTGTCGATTTTTGTGGCGTTGCTTGCTTGGGCGAGACCGCTGCGGGTATCGCCCAGCGCTCGCGCCTTCAAAAATCAGCAAATGCTCTTCAGCGGCCATCATGGGATTTAATCAGCGCTTCCTTAGAGGGTTTGATTGAAGTTCGGGTTGCTCCGTGTGCCTTTGTTGAGGCACACGGAGCCGGGCCCGACCGGGTTCTAATGCTTGTGTGATTCCGTCTCGCTGACGGCTGCCGTCCAAATGATGACGCCGAAGGCGATCTTATTGAGGACATCGGCCAGGTTGTAGGCGATGTTCAGACCCTTCATGCTCTCCTCGGGATTGCTGCCGGTGAGGTATCCGACGTAGTAGCCGATGGGATAGATGGCCCAACCGAAGGTGACGATCAGGCGCATCAGCTTGAAAGCGGACTGGACCGATGGCGGTGCCTGGCTTGCATTGATGCGGCTCGCCTCGCCGAGGAAGATTTCAAACAGGATGAAGGCCCAACCGAGCATTCCGATGATGAATGCCGGCATGACTCCCATGTAGTGGGCCTCACCGAGGTATCCACCGATCAACATGACCAGGGTGCCGATGATGAGGCGCCAGAAGACCCCGGCGGGCACCTTGGTAATGGCCGAGAGGATCAGGTAAAACTCGACCATCAGGAGCGGCACGGTGATGAGCCAATCAATGTACCGGTAGACCGTGGGGGTCTCGCCGGTCGTTACCCAGACCTCGCGCATGTAGAAGTAGTGGACGGCGGCGACCATTGTCACCAAACCGGAGACCGTGAGTGATGTTTTCCACTTACCGGCGACTCGCTGAGTCTCCAGGAAGAAGAAGGCGGTCGAGGCGATCAGCGCCATCGAGATCAGCCAGAACGACATTCCGACAAAGTCGTTTGATTTGAGGACGACACTGGATGAGGCGTGTACTTGACTCGGCACCAGCAGGACCATCATGGCCGGTAACGAGATCTTGGTAACTAGGGATTTCAGGTTCATGTTCATGGGTTTGGTTGTTTTTGCTTCAGGGTTGTTTTTCGGGGGTTGCGGGTTTACTGCGGTGATCGGGATGCCGGGGCGGCATGGAAAAAGCGCCCCGATGTTCGCGGCGCAAGGCTTCCGTACCGAAGCAAGGCGAACGCGTCGCGAAAAAAGCCCGCCCCGATCCCGCGGCAAGCACAAGCGGGAACGTGCGAAAAAAGAAGTGCTCTCATGGTTAGGGGAATACCGATGCCAGCAACGTAACCTTTGCTGTCATACATTATTCATGTCAACTATATTTTCCCGAGCGGCGGACGCTGAGTGCCGAGGACGCGGCGATTTGGTGAACAATACAATCAGCGTTTCGCTAAAAGCCTTCAGCCTTCAGCCTAGCAGGCTTGTTCGTCCTTGGCTGTTCACTCGGTGGTAAAAATCTTAGGCTCTTCGCTATTGGAAGTGGGGAAATGTTCCGGAAAAGACACAGAATGAGTTTCACGCAAAGGACGCAACGATCGCAAAGCGGTACCGCCCTGTGGGTCCCGCATGCGCGGGATATTCCGCACCTCTCCCCAGAGGCTTGGTTCAGCTTTCCGCCCTCCTCCGCTCCATCGGGCGCTACTCTTTAATCCTACCTTGGCGACCTTTGCGCCCGTTGCGTGAAAACATCATCCTTCAATCAGCCCACTGTAAACAGCGAGGCGGCAAAAATCCCGACCTCCTGATGATTCTCTCGGCGATTACTGGTTCGCCACGTTCAGCTTCAGGATACGCGCGACCTCTGCAAAGGCCTGGGGATTCTGATGGGCGCTGTGATCGCTCGGGACGATGCACTCGGACTGCGCCCCCTCCATGTGGGAGCTCCAGTAGGGGACGACGCCGTCGGATGAGTTGGGAGTATCGCCCTTGCCCCGGTCTCCCTGAATGGTGTGATGCGGAATACCCGCCACGATCGGGATCTTGTTGATCATCCGGACGAAGCGGTTCTGCGGCGAAAGCGTGTCGATGCTGTTCGGAGCACGCTTGAGTTTGAGGTCATTGGCCTGGAACGTGGTGATCTTGAGGGCGTCGTTTCCGGCAAGCAGGAGCTTCCTGGGCGTTTGGATCAGCATGGATCCGATCCTTCCGATGGAAATGGTCGCGATCTCGCTTCCCTTCAGCGGTGCCGCAATGAAGATCACCCTGCCGATCTCGGGGCGATGTTTGAAGATCAGAGCGTCCGTGTAGATCTTCTTCGAGGATGCGGGGAACTTGGTTTGGGCGGGTGTCTTGTTGAACAGCAGCTTCCAGAGGCTGTCGCCCGTGTCTGTCATCAGGAGGCGGCTGATGCATCCTCCCATGCTGTGGCCGATCACGACCATCGGCCGGTGAGTGGGATACCGACGCTCCACATCATCCAGCTTCTCCCTGAGAATGGAGGCCGAGTAGGGATAGGGATATCCCGAGGGGTAGCTGTAGAACCAGAACTGGTAATTACGCCGTATTTCGGGATCGCTGCGGAGCTTGATGATCATCGGGGCCCAGGTGGAGGGCGAGTCCATCAGTCCATGGATGACAAGCACCACCGCCTTGTTTGGATTGTAGGCATCCAGACGTGCGAGCTGCGCCGTCTCCGCATACTTCTCGGGGAAGAGCATGCGCTCCAGCTTCGGAATCTGCGGCCCTGCGCTGGCCAACATCACGGCCAGGGGGACGGTGAAGTCGGCGGCCAGATCCATGGTGCGGCCATCCACGGAAACGGTCTCCTTCTCCAGTGGATCCTCAAAGGCAAGCACGCAGCGGTTTCCTTGAAAGCGCGCCACCGCCGTGACGCCATAGTAGATCCTCTTGGTGAGGTAGTTTGTCCGCCACTCATTATTCGGCTCCCTGCCCACGGCGACGATAGACGCCCCGATGCCGGGCCGGGTCACGCGCTCCTTCACGTAGTCTCCGCCGATGGTGAATTGATCGGCCGGAGTGAACTTGTAGAGCGCGGGATTCCACATCGGGCGGGGATCGCGCTTGTGCGTGAGAAGGAGGGTGCCGTTGGCCGTCGGCACTGCCAGCGGTTTGGTCCAAGGGTCGAGTTTCGACTGACTGATGATTCCGACCATGCGCGACACCGCAAAGTTGTAATCGTGCAGGGCGACCGCGTCGTTGGGGTTTGCCTTGAGCGCGGCAAGAGCCCCCTGCGCCGCCTGCATGTTCTCACCGAGGGCCGCGAGGGGATTCACCCGGACATGGCTCAGGGCGTGGCGGATCATCTCCTCTGCCTTGGTGGCCGGCGATGGTTTGCCAGATGCCGAAGTCGCGGTGAGCGGCTTGAAAGAGGGAACCCGTTCCTTGATTGTGGCCTCGGTGGCGCATCCCGCGAGAGCCACGGACAAGACCAACAGGCATGCAAAACGCGGGGAGGTGCAACTCATCATGGGTGGTGACTTTGCCGTTCCGGATTCGTCGAGGCAACAATCGAAGCAATCCCTGAAGATGGATGTCACCCATTGACCGGACTCAAGGTCCGTGTTAGATAGTACCTAGTTCACGCGGGTATAGCTTAGTGGTAAAGTTCCTGCCTTCCAAGCAGGCCATGAGGGTTCGATTCCCTCTACCCGCTCCACTTTACCTTTCGGCTTGGAAAGGTTTGAACGGTTTTTTCAACCGCCGGATTCGATTGACGCGGTCGCGCCCGCGACCCGCGCCCTGACGGGTCCCGCTGTCGCGGGATCTACACCGTGCCACCCGGCACTCGGTGTTCCCTCTACCCGCTCCATTCCTTCTCATCGAAGGAAAGGCCGCCGGCTTGACTGAAAGTCCAACCACAACCCAAGTATATTCAGTTCATTTTCCTTATGATGTAGTCTTATTGAAGACTCCACCTCGGACTTGGTCCCACCAGCACTGGGACTGCTTCGCGGTCCTATTAGCTTTGATTTGCTCCCTTCGCACGGATCAGTCCTGCGGGCTGAACTTCCGTTTAGTCTGCCCAAGCCGTTCCAACAGCTATGTGTTCGCCAGTCGCTGGTTTTTTACGGATCACTGCGAGATGGGAGCGTTCACTACCGGTGGGAAGCCTCCAGTAACTTGGCGGTCAGCCAAGCAAAGATGAGCAGGATGGGTATCAATCGCCATCCGACGCTGGATTTGGGGCGTCGAAACGGCTTGTCAGGATGTTCGATGGCCTGATCGATAACCCAGTCGGGTAAAGGGTGCCCGTGAGTGGAGTAGTATTTCTTTAGAATCCTTCGGGTGTGCTCGAGCCTAAGTTTTGTGATGGCTTCAATAAGCTGCTCTGCCTGCTCTTCGCCAAGGATGATGACCCTGGCGGCATCGATCTCAGCGGCAAATGACTGGATCTTCTCGACCTGATCTTGGCGGATCGGGCACTCCCCGGGGGCTCGGTCAGGGAGCGAGATGACGGCCTGAGTTGAGTGGGACATGATCCACGAGTCAGATGGTATCGGGACCTCGTCGTGACCAACCCTGCGGTGAATGGCGAGTATCTGAGTGCATGAGGGGGTAATGCCTAAAACTGGCATGGAGATCCCCCGACTCAAACGGACGGATCGAGAGAGTGCACTGTGCTCCCCAGAAGATCTATGGAAGCGCTGATTCAGAGTTGCCTTAGGGATGGGAGGCATCATGTCTCCTGGTGGGGTGAGATCACAGGAGGCTATTCCTCAGCGTTGTCGCGCTCTCGGCACGCTGATTTTCCATTTCCTCGGAGGTGCTATAGAGAATGGCAAGCGTTTGCCTTCGGGTGACAAGGTCTCCCTCCTTTACCTTCAAATCGCGTAAAACGGCTTCGGTAGGCAGGCTCAAAGAAGCAGTATGAGAGGGGAGAATGATCCCATCGGTTACAAGCTTAGCGGCATTGAGACAATCTGAACCTCCTAAGGCGGCTGCAATAATGAGAATTTTGTACAAGTTTTTGAGTTCCACAATATTTCTTAAGTAAAGAGGGACGAATCAGAGCAACGATATTGTCTAAAAATGTTTTTATTTTCCCACTTTTTTACCTTTCACTCCGAGCTCAAAGCAAGGGTTTGTTCTCAACTGGTCTTCCCCCGATAAAATGGATAGGTGGAGCGCAGAGGGTTGGTATTTAGTGTAGGGTTGAGATTTTGGAAGTGCTGACGGAGGAAGTCGTCCGGGGAGCGGTATCCCAGGGAGCTATGGAGTCGGCGGCGATTGTAGAAGCATCCGATGTAATCGAAGATGGCGGTTGCAGCCTCTCGTTTTGATTCGAAGGGTAAACCATCGTCGATGAGTTCGGATTTGAGCGATGCGAAGACGCTTTCGGCGAAGGCATTGTCGTAACAGTAACCGGCGGCGCTCATGCTCTGGATCAGGCGATGATGGGTAAGGAACTCCCGGCAGGAGGAGGCGGAGTACTGGCAGCCGCGATCGGAGTGGAAGAGGGCGTTGTGTTGGACCAGGTCCGAGTTCATGGCCTTCCTGAGGGCCGCTGTGACCAGCGGGGTGTGGAGTGACTCGGCTAGCTTCCAGCCGAGGATCCGGCGACTGAAGAGATCCATGACAACGGCCAGATAGAGCCAGCCCTCCTTGGTGGGGACATAGGTGATGTCGCTGACCAGATGGGTTCCGGGAGATTGCGCCACGGGGGCCTTGGCCAGCCGGTTAAGGGAAGGATGGGCAGCATGATCCGGCCGGGTCGTTCGGGGATGGTAGGGACGGCGTGGACGGGCTCTCAGGCCCGCTTCACGCATGAGTATGGCAACTCGGTTTTCCGAACAGGGATGACCCAGAGCCTGATGCTGACGGGTCATCCGAGGACTGCCGTAGCAGCGGGTATGACGATGCTGATGGATGGTGGTCATTTCGATAAGAAGTCGGTGATTGGATCGGCCCGATAATTGCTTGCCATGCGTTATACTAAATAATGCTTGTCATGCAAAGCAGATAAGTATCACGATGTGGCTTCCCGATCGATCTGCTTGGGGCCTCTTTTAGTAATGCCCTTTTGTTGCTGTTGCTGTTGCTGTCCAGGAACCGGACCGAGATTAAGAATTCGTAGGGCCTCATCCCGGATTCCTTCCTTCGTCGGCATGTGGTTTTCAATGACGAAACGAATCACCTGATCCCTGCTCATAGGGCGGAATACTTGCAGAAATCGAAAGCGGGATTTCGGTTTAGGATCTTCAAACTCTCCAAGTTCGAGTGTCTCCCAGGTGCGCCCCTCGAGCCTCTGCCTGATGCGTCTTTCGAGGTAGAAGCCCCAAGACTTGGAGTAGAAGAGGGTCTCGTGGATATCCTGATATCGAGCATGTTCGTCGGGAACACCCCCGATGCTCATGATCTCTTCATCCAGTTTAGTATTGTATCTCTGACTGTTGTTTTGTTGCATTACGAAAAGCATCGCACAGCAGATAGGACACCACGCGTCCTATGCCAAAGATAAGTGAAAGCCAAAAATGCTGGCAAGGGCATCAAACGAGTCGTCCTCTACTACAGGCACTTCTTGCCTGCATCCCATCACGAGCGATCCCCATTCCCTATTCCCGATCACCTATTTGATGGCCTTCGCCCCCCGCCAGATCCTAAAAGTCTTCAGCCTTCCGCCTTCAGACTAACAGCCTCGCATTCGGTTTCCTCTCACTCCTATCTCCTATCTACTCGGTCCTGCCTGCGTGGGGATTCCGGCCCGCTCCAGCGCTGCGCCGAACTGTTCGCTGGCACGGGCATTGCGCGAGGTTTTGGCCGCGGGGGAATATCGGAAGAGGAGAAGGAGAGCCGTAATGAGGATCAGGAGTTCGGCCGCCAGAAGTCGCTGGCGATGCGAGGTGCGCGCGAGCCAACCGGGGATGGCTCGCAACGCCATGGCTCAAGCAAGCTTCTTTGCCAGGATCTCGCCGGCGACGGCGGGGTTGGCTTTCCCCTTGGAGAGTTTCATGACCTGCCCCTTGAGGAAGTTGAGTGCGGCTTCCTTGCCCGCCTTGTAGTCGGCCACGGAATTCGGGTTCGCTGTGATCACCTCGTCGCAGAAGGCCTCGATGGACCCGGTGTCGCTGACCTGCTTGAGCCCCTTCTCCTCGACAATGACGGCGGGTTGCTTGCCGCTGGCCATCATCTCGGCAAAGACCTCCTTGCCCTGGCGGCCGCTGATGTTTCCCCCCTCGATGAGTACGGTGAGTTCGCCGATGTGGACGGCCTTGATGGGGCACTCCGAGAGATCGAGTGAGGCGGCGGAGAGTGCGCTCAGGAGGTCGTTGATGATCCAGTTGGCGACGCTCTTGGGCTTGGTTGAACCCTTGGCAGCTGCCTCAAAGTAATCGGCCAGCGCCTTGTCATCGGCGAGCACGGCCGCGTCGTAGTCGCTGATGCCGTAGTCGGCGACGAAGCGGTCTCGTTTCGCCTGGGGCAGTTCGGGCATCCCCACCTTGGCGGACTCGACGATCTTCGCGGTGCGGACGGGGAGAAGGTCGGGATCCGGGAAATAGCGGTAGTCGTGGGCTGACTCCTTGATGCGCATCAGCGTCGTCTCGCCACGGTCGTCGTCCCAGCGGCGGGTCTCCTGATCGAGCTTCACTCCCTTGCTCACGAGTTCGATCTGGCGCTCGATCTCGAAGGCGAGTGCGCGGCGGACACCACTGATGGAGTTGAGGTTCTTCAGCTCGATCTTGGTGCCGTATTCCTTCTGGCCCACGGGGCGGACGGAGACGTTCACGTCGCAGCGCATCTGCCCCTTCTCCATGTCGGCGTCGCTGATCTCGCCGTAGACAAGGATCTGGCGCAGGGCGGAGAGGTAGGCGAAGGCCTCCTCCGGGGAGGCGATGTCGGCCTCGGAGACGATCTCCATGAGCGGGGTGCCGGCACGGTTGAAGTCGATGCCGCTGGAGCTCTCGAGATGGAAGCTCTTGGCGACATCTTCTTCCAAGTGGATGCGGGTGAGGCGGATCGTCTTGCCCGGGGTGGCGATGCTCTTCTGGGCATCCTTCGGATAGGCCGTCTCGTGCAGAGGGACGCCGCCGCCAAGGCAGAGCGGCTGGTCATACTGGGAGATCTGATAGTTCTTCGGCATGTCCGGGTAGTAGTAGTTCTTGCGGTCGAACTTGCAGACCTCGGGAATCTCGCAGTCGAGCATCATGCCGGCGCGGGCGGTGAGCCGGAGGGCCTCGCCGTTCATGACGGGGAGGGCGCCGGGCAGGCCGAGGCAGGTGGGGCAGGTGTGGGTGTTCGGCTCGGCGCCGTACTCGACCTTGCAGCCGCAGAACATCTTGCTCTTGGTCTTGAGCTGGGCGTGGACTTCAAGGCCGATCGTGACGGAGTATTCGGTGCTCATGGTTTCTTGGCGGTGCTGGGAGTCGCTGGGGAAATAGCAGTGGAAGAGGTGGAAGATTTGGGAGCAGTGGTTTTACCGCTTCCCGGTTTCTGAGGCGAGCGCTGAGAAGCGGGTGGCTGGGGAGCCCCTTTCCGGGAGGGCGCCTGCGGTTCGAGGGCGTAATCGAGGGCCGCCGTCAGGTTGTAGGCCTGAAGCTGGGCGATCAGTTGCGGGTCGTTCATGGCCGCCTGCACGTGCTTGTTGCGGATCAGGGGGAGGATATTGCGGCTCTCGGCCGCCTTCTCAAGCTGGGGATCCTGTAGGAGGGCCGCTATGTGGGGATTGGCGATGATCTTCAACGTCTCGGGATACTGGCAGAAGCGTTCCAGCGCCTGCTGGTCGCCGGCCACCATGGAGACCTTCACGATATTGTCGTAGAAGGAGGTCGGCAGGGGGTCCGCTTTCTGGAGCGTCTTTCCGGTGGCTCCCAGCTCAAGAGACTCCTTGAGCTTGATCAGGAGGAGGGCGTTCTTCTCGGTGGCCGGAGACCTCCCCTCGTTGCGGGCCTGCACCACGCGGAGTTCGCCGAGCGCCCCCAGACCCCGGATCATCGTGATGCTTCCCCAGACCAGGAGGAGTCCGTAAATGAGACCGCAGATGGCGCCGCCCAGGCCGAATCCCCAGCGGACGACCCCGGAGTGGTTCTCCGTGGTCTTGAAGAGAAGTCCCGCCACCAGTGAGATGGCGATGTAGATGCCGACGGCGACGACAAGTCCGACGATGGCGGGCGCAAGCAGGGGGGGCGTCTTGGTGACGAATCCTATCACCGTCCCGGTGGCCCCCGCCGCGGTGGTTCCACCGATCCAGGCGCAGAAGAGGGCCGCCAACCGGAGCAGGCTGCGCACGGCGCCGAATTTCCAGCCGCGCCAGACCTCCCAGATCAGGAAAAGCGTGGCCGCGATGAAAAGATACCGCTGCCATTCTGGGGAGCCGTCGAGAAGCATGACTCTAGGGATTTAGACTGAAGGCTGAAGGCTGAAGGCGAAATACAAACTCATGGTGCCTTGGTTTTCAGGAATGAGAGGAATGGGAGATGGCCCAGAAGATATAGCCATTACCCAATACAACCAATATGAGGTTCATGCCCGCCGCTATTGATTTCCATTTGCCCTGACGCAAGCGTATGGCTGCCAAATTGCTGAACAAAACAAGATCTATAACGAGA
Source organism: Spartobacteria bacterium (assembly GCA_947482345.1). Taxonomy (GTDB): domain Bacteria; phylum Verrucomicrobiota; class Verrucomicrobiia; order Chthoniobacterales; family UBA6821; genus UBA6821. The sequence continues at coordinate 15,437 of CANKJN010000021.1, read as the reverse complement.
CCATTCCAGTCCGTCCATTGATGCCTTTGGGTTTGGAAAATAAACCATAGGCTAAAAAAGAAACAGATCGTTGCGCCAATTAAGGAGAACCACCACAAGTAGTTCCATATCTTCCCATTCTGTTGAGGATTCCTCACACCCCAACAATGAAGAAGCGGCGCAGGAAATCAATCCTGCGCCGCTTCTGGTTGGGGGGGAAGGTGCCTGAAAGATCGGTAGACAAATGGCCCTCAGTTCCTGTCTTCCTGATTTCCAGATTAATCAATCAGCCTGCAGTCTCCGTCGCTGCTGCGGTGACGTTTTCCTTGGTCTCGTCGCGGAGGGTGCTGTTGCTCGCGGCGGCGGGGGCGAGTTGCTCGTCGCGGCCGGTGAACTTGACGCTGAGCAGCTTGCTGATGCCGCGCTCCTCCATGGTGACTCCGTAGAGGGAGTCGGCGCGGGACATGGTGCGCTTGTTGTGCGTGATGACCATGAACTGGCTCTGGCCGATGAAGCGGTCGAGCAACTTGATGAAGCGGCCGATGTTCGACTCGTCGAGCGGCGCGTCCATTTCGTCGAGCACGCAGAAGGGGGAGGGCTTCACCATGTAGATGGCGAAGAGGAGGGCCACCGCCGTCATGGTGCGCTCGCCGCCGGAGAGGAGCGAGATGCTCTGGAGCTTCTTGCCGGGAGGCTGGGCGATGATCTCGATGCCGCTCTCGAGCGGATCGCTCTCATCCATGAGAATGAGGTTGGCCTTACCGCCCGCGAAGAGCTGAGTGAACATCTCCTGGAAGTTCACGCGGATCTTCTCGAAGGTCTCCGAAAAGAGTTCCTTGGTGGTCTTGTTGATGCGGGCGATCGCTTCGAGGAGCTCGGCCTTGCCGTTGACGAGGTCGGTGTTCTGCTGTTCGAGGAACTTGTAACGCTCCTCGAGTTCGTCGAACTCCTGGATGGCGTCGAGGTTGACGGGGCCCATGGAGTCGACCCGCTCGGTCAGTTCGGCCACGACCAGTTCGATCCTCTCCCACGGGATCTCTGCCGGGATGGGACCGCTCAGCGCAGCCTCCACCCTTTCGATGGCTTCCACGGAGACTTCCTCGGGGTTTTCGTTGGAGGGAACCGCTCCCTCGCCTTCCGTCGAAGCCTCAGGCAAAGCGGCTCGGCGTTCCTTCTCGTTCCGTGTGGCGACGGCCTTGAGCAGGGCATAGCGGTCGGGCTCGAAGCCCTCCAGGTCGAGCTGATAGCGGCGTGAGACGTGGTCGCGGATCGCCTCGGCGCGGAGCTTCAGCTCGGCCAGACGCACCTCGTTCTTGGAGCGGTTGTCCTGAAGGTCCGAGAGGTTCTTGCGGGCCCCGCGCAGAGCAATCTCGAGGGCCTCGACTCCTGCCTGGAGTTCGTTGCGGCGCACGCCGAGTTCCAGGACGCGGGCCTCGGCCTCGGTGCTCTCCTGCTTCCAGCCCTGGACGCTCTCGGCCAGGCCGGTGGACTCGGATTCGAGCGAGCGGATGCGCTCCTCCTGGGTGGCGATGTCGCGCTCGCGTGCGGAGATGGTCTCGGCAAGTTCGCGGATGCGGGCCTCCATCGGGGCACGTTGGCTGGCCAATGACTGCTGGCGCTGGCGCTCGGTGGCCACGCGCAGGCGCGCCTCGGCGAGGTCGCTGGCGGCCTCGGTCTCGGCGTCGCGCAGGAGGGCGATCCTCGAGGAGGCCGCGTTGCGATCCTCGCGGGCGGTCGCAAGTTCCAGTGTGGCGCCCTCGAGCTGCTGCTGGCGCTCGGCGATCTGGGACTCCAGCTGGCCGATGTGTTCCTGGAGGGAGGATATCTCTCCGTCGAGTGACTCATGGCGGTGGCGAGCGTTCTCGAGCTCGCGGGTGGCGAGCAGGTTGTCGGCCTGGGCGGCGGCGAGGAGTCCCTGGGTGTTGCCGAGATGTTCGCGTGCCTCGCGGAGTCTGTTCACGGCGGCCTCGAGGGAGGCGAGGGCGCCTTCGCGGACAAGGGAGAGATGGGCGACTTGATCGCGCAGTCCGGCCACCTCGCGCTCAAGCGTGGTGATCTGGGAGCGGCGCATCAGCGCGGATCCGGTGGCCTCGCCGGTGGCTCCACCGTGGGCGACTCCGTCGCGTCCGAGGAACTCGCCGGTGCGGGCGGCAAAGGCGAGTCCGGGATTGGCTTTCTTGAGGCGGAAGGCGGTCTCGAGATCGGGCACGATCGCCACTCCCTCGAGGAGGCGGGCGATGAGTCCGTGGGCGGAGCCTGCGGCGCGGACGACGTCGGTGGCCCAGCAGATCACGCCTTCGGGAAGCATGCCGGTCTGCTGTGCCGCAACCGGAAGCAGGTCGCTGGCCAGGACCGAGGCGCGGCCTTGGGCGGCCTCGCGCAGGGTCTGGAGGGCTGCCTCGGCCATGCCCGCATCGGCGAAGACAATGGCGCGGCTTGCCGCCCCGAGGGCTGCCTCGACGGCGGGGATCTCCGTGGCTGGTATCTCGACCAGCGAGGCGAGCGTGCCGAGGATCCCGGCTTGGTAGAACTCGGGTCGGTCGAGTCCGCGCAGGATGGCCTGCGCTCCCTCGCCTAGCCCCTCTCCCTCGCGCTCGAGTTGGAGCAGGATCTCAAGGCGGTGTTCCCGCTCGGAGAGCTGCTTCACGGAGGAGTTCCATTCGGTCTCGGCGGACTGGCGGGCGATCTGCGCCTCGTCGTGGGCCTGCTGGGAGGCGATGAGCTCCTGCTCGGCGGCATCCAGCGCCTGGCGGGTGGAGGTCTGCGCGGCCGTCGTCTGCTCGGCGCGGGTGGCCGCGGTCGTGACGGCTAGGCCGGCCACGGAAACCTGTTCCTGAAGCTGGAGGGCGCGGGCGCGCTCGGCGTCGCGGCGGGCTCCGGCGGTGGAGAGTTCGCCGCGGACGTCGGTGAGGCGGTTCTCGAGTTCGTGCAGGCGGCCAGTCAGCGCTTCGGTCGACTGCTCGGCGGTGATGCGCTCGCGCTGGGCCTCGGAAACGCGTGCGGTGGCGGCTGCGAGGGATTCCTCCTCGGCGCGGAGGACCTCGAGAAGCGAGGTGAGCTGGGCGTCCGCCTGCTCGATCTCGCTCTCCTGCTCGCGGATGCGGAGATGGGTGGCGTCGATGTCGGCGCGCGAACGGAGGATCATCTCGCGGAACTCCCCGGAGCGCTCGGTATTGGTCTCGATGCGGTTCTCTCCGGAGAAGATCCGGTTGCGCAGGGTCTGCAGGTGGTCGCGGGCACCCTCGGTCTCGGCGTCGAGCGCTGAGAGCTGCTCGCGGGCGCCGGAGACCTCGACCTCCTGCTCGGCGATCTCCCGCTCATAGAGCGCGCGGGCGTCGGCGCTCTTGTCGACCTCGGCGGCCACCTCGGTGATGGAGCGGTCGAGGTCGAGGTAGGTGCGGTGGGAGAGGTGGGTGTCGAGGACGCGGAGATCCTCCATGAGGGACTGGTAGCGGCGGGCCTTGCCTGCCTGTCGCTGGAGCGATCCGATCTGTCGCTTGACCTCCTTGATGATGTCGGAGACGCGGAGGAGGTTCGACTCGGTGTATTCGAGCTTGCGGAGCGCCTCCTTCTTCTGGGCCTTGTACTTGGTGATGCCGGCGGCCTCCTCGAAGATGGAGCGGCGATCCTCGGGGCGGCTGTTGAGCAGGAGGGCGGTCTTCCCCTGCTCCATGATGGAGTAGGCGCTCCGGCCGATGCCGGTGTCCATGAAGAGATTGTGGATGTCCTTGAGGCGGCAGGGGGTGCCGTTGATCAGGTACTCGGACTTGCCGTCGCGGAAGACACGGCGGGTGATCCGGACTTCGTTCCAATCGACCCCGAGCTCCTTCTCGCACTCGGAGAAGGTCATCGAGACCTCGGCCATGTTGTGGGGTTGGCGGGTGTCGGTGCCGCTGAAGATGACATCCGCCATTTCACCGCCGCGCAGGGCCTTTGCCGACTGTTCACCTAGCACCCATCGGATGGCATCCAGGACGTTCGACTTGCCGCAGCCGTTCGGGCCGACAATGGCGGTGACGCCGCGATGGAACCGGAGGGTTGTCTTCGGGGCGAAGGATTTGAAACCGATGAGCTCGAGGGATTGGAGATACATGGAAAAAGGGTAGTGATTGGGGGTGTGTCAGAGTAGGCTTTACCTTCCGAAAGGCACAACAAAAAACACTACCGATAGGGGATATCTTGTCTATAAACCACAAGATGTAGTGGTTTCCGGACATTTTTTGCCAAAAGGACCTGTGTAAGATGGACATCCTTCACAGGGTCGCGGAATGGGGGCTTGGCGAATCAGGGCCAAGAATCTAGAAAAGGGGGATGTCTTTGTTTGATTTCACGCCCGTTCTTGCCAACCGCATCATCTCCGTCATCACCATCGACAGCGCCGAGGATGCCGAACCGCTGACCCAGGCCCTCCTCGACGGAGGCCTCGATGCCCTGGAGGTCACCTTCCGCACCCCGGCCGCCCCCGAGGCCGTTCGCCGGATCAAGGCTGCCTTCGGTAATAAGGTTCATCTGGGCGTTGGCACACTCCTGACCGGTGAACAGGTCGCCCAGGCGGCGGAGGCCGGGGCCACGTTCGGTCTCGCCCCCGGCCTGAACGCCAATGTCGTCCGGGCGGCCCATGAGCGGGGACTCGGGTTCATCCCCGGCGTGATGACCCCTTCGGAAATCGAGGAGGCGCTCGAACTCGGTTGCAAGGTCCAGAAGTTCTTCCCCGCCGATGTCGCCGGCGGCGTGAAGATGCTCAAGACGATTTCCGGACCCTACGGCCATACAGGAGTGAAGTTCGTTCCCCTCGGGGGCGTCAGCGAGGCCACGCTCAAGGAATACCTTGCCGCTCCCGGCGTCGCCGCCGTCGGCGGATCCTGGATCGCCGACCGCAACCTGATCAAGGCCGGGGATTGGAAGGGCATCACCGCCCTAGCCCGCCGCGCGCTGGCCATCGCCACGGGCAAGGAGGAGGAAGGCGCCCTCGGTTGAAAGTTTTCACGGATCTCATGGATCTGCATCGCCGATGCGGCGGGAAGCCGTTAGTCTCTTCCAACCGCGGCACCCGTAGCTCAGGGGATAGAGCAGGGGATTTCTAATCCCTTGGTCGGAGGTTCGAATCCTCCCGGGTGCGCCACGGATCCGCAGTTGCTCTTCCCAAGAAGCTAGGGAAGCGCTTCCCTAAACGCCCAATCCTTTCCCGATGCTTGAAGTCACCATCCTTGCCAGCGGCAGTAGCGGAAACTCCGCGCTGGTGCGGACCGAAACCGCGGCATTTCTGGTCGATGCCGGGCTGAGCGCCCGCGAACTCACCCAGAGGCTGGCGCTCTGCGGCATGGAGCCCCGCGAACTCGGGGCCATCCTTGTCACCCACGAGCATGGCGACCATGCGCGGGGACTGGCCCAATGGTCGAAGAAGCATGACACGCCGATCTACTGCAACAGGCAGACAGCGATGGTTCTCCGCGACAAAGTCACCGACTTCGCCGGCTGGAACCTCTTCGAGAGCGGAGGGAAATTCGAGATCGGAGGAACGTCGATCCGCTCCTTTCCTATCCCGCATGACGCGGTCGAACCGGTCGGCTTCGTCATCCGCCGGGGCGGCCGATCCTTCGGGTTTCTCACGGACCTCGGCCATGCCACCACGCTGGTGGTCGAGTCGTTGCGCGGCGTCGATGCCCTCCTCATCGAGGCCAATTACGACGAGGAGCTTCTCCAGAACGACACCAAGCGACCCTGGTCCATCAAACAGCGCATCCAGTCACGCCACGGCCACCTCTCCAACGGCGCTGCCGCGGAAACCGTCTCCAGAATCCTGCACGATGGTCTGGGCCACCTTCTGCTGGGGCACCTCAGCCGTGATTGCAACAGCGAGGAGCTGGCGCTCGGCACCATGAGAAAATCCCTCGGTGAATCAGCTGTTCGTCTCTCCTGCGCGCGGCAGGAAGAGCTCAGCGTGACTATCCGGTTGGATTGAGGCGGAGGTTGAAAAACGTTAAAAGGGTTAGAAAGGGCCGAAGGCAGCAGCCTTCTCTTCTATCTCTGCGCCAATATGCCCCTGCGCCTCTGCGGGAAATCATTCAGCTGCACGAAGGCGTGAACAAGTTGGGAGGCGGGGGCAGGCGCCCAAGTGCAGCCGTGGTAGTCCTACGGCAAACGCAGGGCAACACCGCCCCGCACCCAAATTGTCACGCCCCTACTTGGCGTTGAGCCAATCGATGAACCCCTTCGGCCCACCCGGAATATACCCGCTCTTCTGCTTGATGACTTTGCCCTGGGGATCAAGGAGGACGAGGGTTGGGAACCCCTGCACCTGATACTGCTGCTGAAGGGCGTCATTCTGCTTCTTCACCTCCGGGCCCTGGCTCTTCCCCTGAGGAAAATCAATCTCGACCAGAACGAGGTTTTTGTCGGCGTAATCCTTAAAGGCAGGCTGGTCAAAGGTCTCCTTCTTCAGCTTGATGCACCATCCGCACCAGTCGCTCCCGGTGAAGTCGAGAAGGACATTTTTCTTTTCCTTCGCCGCGGTGGCGATGGCGGCTTTGTAATCGTCACCCCAGCCATTGGCAAACGCGGGGCAGATGAGCAGGGCGGCAACGAGAAGGAGGAGGAAGGAACGGGGGGAGTTCATACATGTTTGTGTTAGTCCCACAACAGCCTCCAGCGCAACAAGAAAGTGAGGGGGAGGGTGAAACTTGAGACCTGAGACCTGAGTGCTGAGGCTCGGAACATGGCTTCGGGATTGTTCCTCAGCTTTCAAGTTAGTTTGCCCGGCCGTTGCTTCGCAGCCATTACGGCGGGTCTCATCCCTCTTTGCCGATCCCCACCTGCCACTGGGGGGAGATCTCCCTGGCAATCGGGCTGCGTTCCCCGGCGGCGAGATGGTGGACTGCAGCGAAGGCCATCATGGCCGCGTTGTCAGTGGCGAGTTCGGGTGCCGGCAGGTGGAGTGCCCACCCCCTGGTCTGGCAGAGACGTGTCATCCCTTCCCGGAGGGCGCGGTTGGCTGCCACTCCGCCCGAGAGGGCGACGCGCTTGACGCCCGCCGCTTCCACGGCGTGTTCCGTCTTCCTGAGCAGGACGCCGACGATGGCATGGCGCACCGAGGCGCAGAGATCGGCCATACCCTGTGAGGACTTGGGGAGTTCGGGGTTCTTTTCCAGAAAGTAACGGACCGAGGTCTTCAGGCCGCTGAAGCTGAAGTCGAGATTCTCCCGCTCGGGCAGGGCTTGGGGAAATTCATGGGCCTTGGGATTCCCCGTGGCGGCCAACCGGTCGATCTCGATCCCTCCCGGGTAGGGGAGGCCGAGCAACTTAGCAATCTTGTCGAATGCCTCGCCCGCGGCATCATCGAGGGTCCGCCCCAGCACGGTGTAGTCACCCACTCCCCGCACGAGCGTTAGTTGTGTGTGCCCGCCGCTCACCAGCAGGGCGAGATGAGGAGGGATTTCCTCCGCACCCAGGAAAGGCGAGAGAAGGTGACCCTCGAGGTGGTTGAGCGCGAGGTAAGGAATGCCAAGAGCCATGGCAAACCCCTTGGCATACGAAGCGCCCACCAGCAATGCGGGTGCCAGACCGGGGCCGGATGTCGCGGCCACGGCTCCGAGGTCAGAAGGGTCGATTCCCGAATCCGAGAGAGCCTTGCGGACGAGGGGGTCGACCGCAAGGAGGTGGTTGCGCGATGCGACTTCCGGAACAACTCCCCCGAAGCGGGCGTGCTCCTCGGCCTGGGAGGCGATGAGGCTGCAGAGGATTGTGCCGGGTGGGTGCAGAATCGCCACGGCTGTCTCGTCGCAACTGGACTCAATCGCTAAAATTAGGAAATCGGAAGACACGGCTGAAGGGTTTTGATCAGGAAATCAGGAATTGGGAGTAAAGAACCAGGGGAACAATGGATTGATGGCCACACGAGGCACAAAAGTCCCAGGAAGAGAGGCCTCCTGAAAATCTCTTTTGAGCTTCTTGTGCATTTTGTGGCTGCTCGAAGTGCAAAGGATTCCGATCATTCCTATCCCTGCTGATTCGAGATTCCATGCGAAGGCAGGAGGTGGCGCTGCCATGCGGCAAGGAGTTCCTGAGGGGATTCACGCATCAACCGATCAGCCTTTCCCAATTCCCCGATCAGTGACACTGCCACGGTGTTGCGATCCAGCGAGGATCCGGTGATCATCGCCAGGGAGGCTGCGCGGTCTCTGAGTTCCATGGGAAAGTCCTCCGGGGTGTGGTTCACGTTGAGTCCGATCCCAACCACGGCGAAGGGATCGTTACCGACCCTTGTCTCAACGAGGATGCCCGCCACCTTGCACCCGCCTATCAGGACATCGTTGGGTTCCTTGATGCCCGCATCGGTCGCCCCGAGTGAGCTCAGCGCGCGGACGAGTGCCACGGCGGCGAAGGCGGAAAGCGAAGGGATCGAGGCATCGTTGATCTCCATCCGCAGCAGCAGCGAGAACCAGAGTCCGAGTCCTGGCGCGGAGGACCAGGGGCGCCTGAACTGGCCGCGACCCGCCGTCTGGCTTTCCGCAAAAAGAAGGGTGCCGGAGGGGGCTCCCTCCTCTCCCCGACGGAGAAGCTCGTCGTTGGTCGAGGTGATCTCGCCGACCACCCGCACCGGAAGGCCCCATGGCGAGGCCGCGCTCAGAACGGCGGGATCCAGCGGTTCAGCTGACATGACCCGGCGACTCCATCTCAAGCGAAAGATCGGCGTTCGCCGCAGAGTGCGTGAGCGCACCCACGGAGATGCGGTCGACGCCCGTGGCGGCGATCCCGGGAATGCTCGCCAGCGTCACGCCGCCGCTGGCCTCGAGCAAAACGGCGGGAGCGAGTTTCTTGCGCAGGGCGACAGCCTCGCTCATTTGCGCCGGGGACATGTTATCGAGAAGGATGACATCGATTCCCTGCATGCCGAGCAGGGTCTTCAGCTGGACAAGCGTATCGGCCTCGATCTCGATCGGCATTCCGGGGTGCTCCGAGCGCAGGCGGGCAATGACCGGCGGGAGGAGGGAGAGGTCGCCCAGTGCGGCCAGGTGGTTGTCCTTCACGAGCACCGCGTCGTGGAGTCCCATCCGGTGATTTGTGCAGCCGCCCGCCTTCACTGCCTCTTTCTCGAGGAGTCGCCATCCGGGTGTGGTTTTGCGCGTGTCGAGTAGAGTGACCCCCGTGCCCTTCACCGCATCGGCGTAGCGGCGGGAGAGCGTGGCGATGCCACAGAGTCTTCCGAGAAAGTTGAGGGCTGTCCGCTCTCCGGAGAGGATCGAGCGCGTCGGGCCACTGATCTCGAGAAGCAGCGATCCGGGTGAGAGTCTCCCCCCCTCGGCGGCATGGGCCGTGATGGTGAGAGTCTGATCGATGCGGCGGAAGACCGCGGCCGCGATGGCGATTCCCGAGGCAACACAGTCGCACCGAGACACGATGCGGGCGCGGGAAACCGAATCGGCGGGGATGAAGGCCCGCGAGGTGACATCTCCGGCGGCGCCCAGATCCTCGTTCAGGGCGAGGAAAATCAGGTCTCCGGTAGGGTTCATGGCAAAAGACTAGAGCGTTCGGACACGAACTCTGAAGATGAAAGTGATGAACCCCGTGGTCTTTTCCCTCTCCTCTTCATCCCTCTGACTTCATCATTCATCCTTTCTCCACCAGCACTTCCCCCGGGTGATCCTGGATACCGGTCAGCTCGATCAGTCTGCGCAGCAGGAGCAGTGAGGCCAGGGAGTCGCTCAGCGCCTCGTGCCAGCGGAAGTCGGGGAGGTGTGTTCGTGCCTCCGCTTCCAACCCAAGCTCGCCGACCAGATCCGAGAGGGCATAGGATGGACGGCCGGGCAGAATCTTCCGGCTCAGCGTGAGGGTGTCGACCCAGGGGCCGAAGCCATGCATCGGGAAGGTGCGCAGAAATCTTTTTTCCGTCCCGCTTCCATGGGACACGATCCAGCGTCCGCCGAGACGCCCCTTGATCTCCGGCCAGAGCCCGAGTAGATCCGGCGCATCCTTCAGCTCATCGGCCGTGATGCCGTGGATCTGCTGGGCCGACCAAGTGACAGGGCGGTCGGTCTTGAGATAGCTGCGGTAGAAGGAATCAGAGAGGGGCGCCAGCCCGCCCATCCACGCAATCCCGATCTGGACGGGGACTCCCGCCTCGTTGGCACGCTCGCCGGCCGACTCGAAATCAAGTGCGGCGAAGGGAATCTCCCGGATCAGGCGTCCCATGCTCATACCCGCGGGAGCGGAGAGGGGTCAGGAGTTGCGGAGCAACTCCGCCGTAGCCTCCCAATCGAGGCAGGCGTCGGTGATGGAGACTCCGTAGCGGAGCTTCGTCGGGTCGTCGCCGAGGTTCTGCGCGCCGAACTCCAGGTGGCTCTCGAGCATGGCCCCGACGATATCGGCGCGGCCAGCGGCGCGCTGCTCAAGGATACTCTTCCAGACCTCGGGCTGACGGGCGGGATCCTTGCCGCTGTTGGCATGGCTGCAGTCGATCATGATGGCCGTCGGGATTGCCGCGGCCTTCAGCTTCGCGGCGGCATCCGCCGTCTGATCAGGATGATAATTGGTCCCGTCGCGGCCCCCGCGCAGGACGAGGTGGCCGTCGGGATTCCCCGCGGTCTTGATGATGCTGGTCATCCCCTCCTGGTCGATGCCGAGGAAACTGTGGCCGGTGCGCGAGGAACGCATCGCGTCGATGGCGGTCTGGACGCTGCCGTCGGTGCCGTTCTTGAAGCCGACCGGCATCGAGAGGCCGCTCGCCATCTCGCGGTGGGTCTGCGACTCGGTGGTGCGGGCTCCGATGGCCGACCAGCTGATCAGGTCGGCAATGTACTGCGGCATGATCGGGTCGAGCACCTCGGTGGCTGCGGGAAGCCCGAGCGCGGCGACATCAAGCAACAGCTGGCGCGCCACCTCGATGCCGCGGGCCAGATCGCCGGAGTCGTTGAGATGGGGGTCGTTGATGAGACCCTTCCAGCCGACGGTGGTGCGGGGCTTCTCGAAATAGACGCGCATCACGATGAAAAGCCGGTCCTCGACTTCCTTGGCGAGCGCGGCCAGGCGCTTAGCATAATCGATTGCCGAAACGGGATCGTGGATGGAGCAGGGCCCGACGATCACGAGCAACCGCTGATCCTCGCCACGCAGGATGCGGCGGCAGGTCTCGCGATACTCAGACACCTTCGAAAGAACCTCCGGGGAGGCGGGCAGCTTGTCCTTCACCTCGCGGGGCGTCACCAGACGCGTGACCCCGCTGACACGGGTGTTCTCCGTGACCGGTCTGGCTGTGTTCTCTGTCGTGGCGGTGCTCATGGCAATAATCGGGTCGAACAAGATCCATGCACCCGGCCCGGAATGCAATATGCAAAAGGAACGAAACCTGCTGTAACGGCTGCGAAGCAACGGCCGGGCTAGCTAACCTGAAACCTGAAACCTGAAAATTTTCGGACTCCGGCAATCATGTCCCGCCTTTTAGTCGGGCCTTCTTTGGTGAAGAACCAAACACCGCCACACTCGACTTTTGTTTGTCTACCTAACAGTCTAACAGCCTTCAGCCTAAACCCCTTTTGCCCCCTATGCCTTCCTTTGACATTGTTTCCGAAATCGAGCGGATGGAGATCGAGAATGCGGTCAACCAAGCCGTGAAAGAGTTGGCGACCCGCTTCGACTTCAAGGGGAGCAGCGCCAAGATCGAGCTGACCAAGCCGGAGCTGATCACCCTCACGGCCGAGGACGCCAACAAGCTCAAGGGTGTCCGCGAGATCATGGTCGGCAAGCTGGCCAAGCGCGGCGTCGACCTCCGCAACGTGGAGCAGAAGGATCCCTCCGTCTCCTCGATCGGTAACACCCGCCAGGAGTTCGTCATCACCCAGGGACTCGAGGGAAACAAGGCCAAGGAGATCACGACGGCCATCAAGGCCGAGAAGTTCAAAGTGCAGGCCTCCCTGCAGGACCGGCAGGTCCGCGTGACCGGTACCAAGCGGGACGAACTTCAGGAGGTCATCGCCTTCCTGCGGGCCAAGGACTTCGGGGTGTCGCTCAGCTTCAAGAACTTCCGCGACTAAGCGTTTTAAGAAACAGCCGATCCCGCGCAAAGACGCAAAGACGCGTAGGGGGAGATGCTACGGCAACGCCTTTCCGCCTAGCCGATTCCTTAAAATCTCTTAATCCAGCAGGCCTACCCCCGCAAATCAGCCGCGTGGTTTACCGTGTTCGCTGGATTTGTCTTGTTGGGCTCCGTTTTTCTCTCCACCAGCCTTCAACTGCCCCTCCTTGATCCCGAATGCTTTCCACTGTATCGCATTCCGCCATTCCTCGGAGTCGGGGGTCGGCCCGTGTTGCAGCTTGTCATAGACCCCCAGATTGACACTCACGGCTTGCATCCATTCGGCTGAGCCTATGGTTGGCCCATGACCCTTTGTGTCGCGGATGCCGGAGCGGCGGTCAACCTGATTGAGCCATTCCTGGGTTCCAACAGGTGCGATCTTTTCCAGTCTTGTGAGCGGTCGTTCCGGCGCTGAGCTGCCTTGGCTCGTGACATAGTCGTGTTTCCACGAAAGCAGGACAACATCGCCCTTCTTCAGGGAGTTCACCGCAGCGCGGATGTCAGCAGGCACCTTTGGATGTTTTATGTTGTTCTCAACAAGAAAGGCGAACTCGTCGCATTTCGGATCGCCGTACTCCCCGAGCTTTTCGTAGGTCACGTAGTTGACTATCCTGAACGTCGCGAGTGTCCCCGATTCGCCGCACTGGTCAGGGCACAGAGATGTCAGCCCCATGCATCGGTGGTAGTTCGTGCCACGGAACTCTGCCACTGTCTCGTGCCGAGAGAGCGTCTCCACTTTCACCGTTCCCTGCTCACCCCCATCAGCCCAACCTGTAGGGACCAGTAAGAAGGCGATTGCCAACGAAACACGGAACATAACTGGAATCATCGTTTTTCTCCTTTTCGTCTTATTGGCCAAATGTTGAAAATCAAGCTCCAAGCGGAACGTGCAGCAACCTGCACTGTTTGGTTGGAGCCCTATTCGATCTCCTTCTCGGCTCCACAGTGCGAGCAGTTGGGAAGCATCGCGTGTCTGACCTTATGACAAGACGGGCATTCCTCGAACAGATTGCAGCCGCACGAAGGACACGTGTACTTCTCTTCCAGAACGCCGTGATCGCCCGGCACCACGATCTTATTGACCGTCCGCCGAGTCCAAAAAAGAAACCGACGCGGGCCGATCCTGATGGGGTACTCACACACCGGACACAGAAATCGCTCGTATGCCTCCCGGTATTGTTTGACCAGCCACTGCGTCTTTGGATATGCGATGGTTCGGATGAAGTAGATCAGCAACCGGGCCACCACGATCAGCAGGCCGCCGATGAGGATGTACTTGAAGTATTTGCTCGGAAAATACTCGTGAACCACAAGAGCTACTTTGATCAGTGTTGCCGCGCCGAAGGCGAGGAACAACGGGAAGTATATGCTGGAACGCTTCTTGATGATGACGCCCGCCGCGACAATAAGAATTGGCAATAGGATCGCCAGTTGCAGAAAGGCGAGTTTCAGACGGTGCTTCTCGCTGAGTGTGTTGAACTCCTGCTTGGCCGGCCGACGTTGCTTTTCAATTTCCTGTTCGGCCTGTTCCTTCTCCCGAACGAGCCCCTGTTTCTGTTCGAGCATGCCCGATACTGTCTGGCTGAGCTCTTGGTATTTCTGCTGATTGTCCAAAAAGAGTCTCAGGCTGCTAGTGAAGTTCGCCTGCTCCGTATCGGAGAAGGCGATGCTTTTCTGCAGGCCGAGTTTCTGGAGTTCGATAAGTTGGTTGATCGTCTGTTGCAGATTGCGCGAACTATCACCGACCACCCTCTGTTTCTCCGTCTGGTTCTCAATCTGGCGGGAAAGGTTTGCAATCTGTTTATCAAGCGCATCGCGCTTAGCCACCAGGTCCTTATCGAGGTGTTTCTGCTCGATGGTGGCGTAGTCGGGACCACGGATGGACCGGATATCGTCCACAAAGAATCCCAGCACCCAGAATATCAATACCGCCAGAACGACGGTAAACAGCCGTATGGCAAAACGGTGAAACCAGGTTCCCTTTGACTTAGCATCATTTTTCATTCTTCAGTTCCTTTCCGTGTTCCGAACGTCTCGGATCAGGCGACGGCGAGCGGGAGACGTTGCTGACACGACAGCATAGCCTCCGAGCCGTTGCCTGCATCCGTTTTGTTCGGCTTGTTTTGGGTAGTAGACCTCATGGCTTTGCTGGAGTGCCTCGAACCACCTCGTAGTTCATGGTGGATAGACAATAATAGTCGTGATCCCAAACGGCCCACTTGTAGAGAGGGTCATCGGGGCGGATGCCACGTCCTTCGGCCCCGCGACTGCCCACATAGGCAAAACCTGGGGCAAGCCAATTGAATCGCTTGATGACTCTGCCGTCACGGTAGCGCCACTCCTCGGAGTTGAAGAGACGGTGAAGTCCTTGTCGTGTCAGGCGTGACCAACAGACCTGAGTCAGGAACATCAACGCGGATTGTGGGCTTCCCAACACCTGTATATGTAAAATGATCGGGGCCATTCGGGTGATACACGACCGTGATCTTGCCCTCGAAATCATTCGGCAGCACATAGACGTAGTCAGCAACTCCCGACGTATAGCTGCTCACGAATGAGAGAGGAATCAGAGCAAGGCTGGAGACCCGACGCGAGACTCCTCCAGGCAACAGCGCCGAAACAAGAGAGGCAACTGGCGCGATCCAGATGTAATCACGATGAAGCCAACGTCCGGTGCAGCCAATCAAAACAAGTGCACCGACGACCACTTGAAGATACTGAAAATGCGTCCACTTCATAGCGATGGATTCTGTTACTTAGCCCAACGGATGGAACTGAGCGACACCATGCACGGCATCCCCATGCAAACCGGCCGACCTAGTGGTGTTCGCTCCGGTGATTGGTTAGCCACATTCTTCATTGTGTACCGATTCCTTGAACGCGGTAATCATCCATCCACTCATCGTTCTGACGAGGATTGACAATGGCGAGACCCCTTGGGCCTCCACTCGTCCGTAATACTATGATGAACTCGTCGCCCCCACGTTCCACTGGTTGCGCTAATCGTCGGGGAGTCGAGTCTTGAATTCTGCAACCTTTCGGTATCACGAACACCTGTTTGCCATCTATTACTTCGTACACTGGAAGGTCGGTATCGAGTGTTATCATATGGCCAGCAGGTCGGCTGTCACTGTTACGCGTCAATTCAACTAACTGGCAGCCGATTACGATGGCCTCTGCGAGGACTAAAACTCCAAGAATCCAAATCACTGCTGTCGTTGGTCGAAGTTTCATAGTTTTTGCTAACGTCAAAGGTGACTCACGGCTGCCCGTGGCGCGGATCCTGCTCCGCAGAAGGCGTGACGCGTGTAGCCGTTGAGCCCACCGACTTGTTCGGTTCATTCATTTTAATTCTACTGAGCATTCCTGAGGGGCGTCTTTCGGTATGCTT
>CANKJN010000020.1 GCA_947482345.1 Spartobacteria bacterium | reverse complement strand
GCTCGCCCTCCCCAAACACCTGCCCTGCCTGGCAAATGAGGCTCCAGTAACTTCCAAACTCGATCCGTTATGTCGTGACGATGAAGGGCGCTCTCTTTGTTCATCCGCTCCCTCTATCAACAATCCTATCTCGTGACGTCACTATTTAAGGAAAATACCCCTCGGGTCTAGCTGCGACTGGGGGTGCGGCGCGATGCTCGGGAGCCGTGCTGAAAAACTCATCGGTTTCTCAGAGTTTTGTGGGATTCGGGGCGTCGCCATAAACCGCGACGGGGTCGAAGGTTTTTTCTTCTTCGAGAAAAACGAGCGGTTGCCCGGGCGCGCCGATGGGAACGGACCGGTAGAAGCAGCTACGGTAGCCCACATGGCAGCTCGCACCGGAGCCTGCGACCTCGACGCGCAGCCAGACGCAGTCTTGGTCGTCGTCGATACGAATCTCGCGCACGCGTTGCACAAGGCCGCTGGTGGCGCCTTTGTGCCAGAGACATTGCCGGCTGCGGCTCCAGTAATGGACCTCACCGGTATCGATGGTGAGTCGAAGGGCTTCCTCGTTCATGTAGGCGTGCATAAGAAGTTCCCCGCTCAAATAATCTGTCGTGACGGCTGGAATGAACCCTTCGGCATCAAATTTGGGAGCGAGTTCGCAGCCCTCCTCAACTTGCTCAATGGAGAAACGTGGTGAGAATGTGATGTTTTGTTTCATGGTGGATTTATCTCAAAGGAAGTGATGCGGGCATCGCATGTGGGAGAGGCATAAAAGTGACGGTTCGCGAGTGTCACAGCCCCAGAATCCCATGGGTTGTGTGACGACTTTGCAAAGGCCTCCTACCGGAGTTCGCTTTCGGGAGGCGGGTTGCAAGGGGTAATCGAGAATCATTCCTTGCGGCCTCCGCGAAGCAGGGTGCGATTTCCCATGAACAGACTCACTGCATAGCACAGGATCAGCAAAGAGACGTTCGCCAGAACGATCGTTGGGCCGGTAGGAAGGTCGAGTTGGCATGAAGCCACAACCCCACAGAATGGGGCAGCGAGTCCGATGACGGCGGAGACCAGCATAAGTGCGGCAAAGCTGTTGCTCACGAGCTTGGCGGCGGCCGGTGGAATCACAATCAAGGCACTGAGCAGGAGTACTCCGAGCATTCGCAGGGAAACGACGACCGTTGCCGCAATAAGGATAGCAAAAGCGTAGTTCAACCAACCGGTACGGATTCCACGGGTCTGCGCTAGCTCCGGATTAAGCGTCGAGAGGGTGAGCGGCCGCATTTGAAGGAAGAGAAATCCACAGACAACCAATGCCAGAATGGCTTGGCGGACGATGTCCTCCGGCCCGTTGGCGTAGATGCTTCCGAACAAAATGCCGTCCAGAAGGCGGTATTTTTGAAGCCAGGCGATAATGATGACTCCGAATGCCACGCTACCGGTGAAAGAAAATGCGATGACAGTGTCCGGCCGCAGCGTGGTGCGGTGGAAAAGCCAGGCCATTAACGAGGCCAGGCAAACACTGAAGACCAAGACGATCAGCATGGGATCGATCGCGAGGCCGGTTTTTTCCTCCAAAAGAAAGCCCAGCGCCACGCCGGTAACGGCCGAGTGAGCCAGGGAGTCACTGAAGAACGCCATCCCTCGAAGCGTCACATAGACACCCAGCAGAGCGCAGGTCGGCCCGAGGATGCAGGCGGAGATGAGCGCATAGCGGATGAATTCGTAGGACCAGATCTCGGAAAGGTTCATCGGGGAAGAGGTTCGGCAGGTTGGAGGCCCGGCCATGGCTTTCCAGCGGTGCCGTAGGTCTGGGCAAGCAAATGACCGGTGAGAACGGTCTCCGGGGCACCCTCGGCGCAGCATGTTTGGTTCAAGCAGCACACCTTCTTGGCGAGGTGGCTTACAAAGTGGAGGTCGTGGGAGACAAAGAGCACCGAAAGCGAGGTGGCGTGGTGGATTTCCTTCAGGATGTCTCTGAGGTCGTCACTGCCGCGCCGGTCGACGCTAGCGGAGGGTTCGTCCAAGAGGAGAAGCTCCGGTTTCTGAAGGAGGGCCGCCGCTACAAGGATTCGTTGAAACTGGCCGCCGGACAAGGTTCCCAGGCGTTGCCCGAGCAGGTCGGCGACATGCAGACGCTCGAGCGTGTCGGTGATTTCGCGTTTTTGTTTCCGCCCCACTCCGCCGCACCAGAAAAACCTTCCCGGATGGTTGACGGTGAGAAATTCACCCACGGTGATGGGGAATGAGGTGTCGTAGGTGAGGTGCTGCGGCACATAGCCGATGCGAAGTGCTTCGGAGGACTTGATCACGCGTCCGGAGGTTGGCGCAACAAGCCCCAGAATCGCTTTGAACAGGGTGGACTTGCCTCCTCCATTAGGGCCGATGATTCCGACCATGTCACCCCGGTGAACATCGAGGTCAAAATCACGCAAGGCCCAATGCGAACCGTAGCGCACTCCAAGTCGTTCGATTCGGAGGAGCGGCTTCCGGTCGATGTCGTCGTGAAAGGAATCAGCTGCGGACACATTCATCAATCACCCTTTCCAAAGGCCTTGCGGAGGGACTCGAGATTCGCACCCATACGGTCAAGGTAGGCAGTAGGGGTTCCTTGCCCTACCTCGAGGGTATCGAGTTCGGAGACCTTGGCCCCTGTCTCGGCGGCGATCTTTTTCAGGAGTCCGGGGGCGTATCCGTTCTCCGCAAAAAGAACACCCACTTTCAGGTTGCGGATTTTGTCCACGAGGGCGGCGAGTTGCTTGGGAGAGGGATCCTTCTCGGGGAATTCCGAGATTGCGCCGACATAGTTCAGCTTGTAGCGGGCGGCCAGATACGGGAAGGCGTCGTGGAAGGTGACGAGATTCTTGTTTGGAAGCGGAGCCAGGGTCGAGCGGTAGTCGGAGTCGAGGGCCGAGAGTTTGGCCTCGTAGACATTGCCATTGTCAGCGTAAGCCGAAGCATTGGAGGGATCCGCTTTTTGAAGCGCGGCCACAATGTTTGCGGCCTGTTTTTTTGCGATGACAGGATCGAGCCAGATGTGGGGATTCGCAGCATCCCCGTGGTTGTGGGCGTGGTCGTGATTGTGCGCAACCTCGATCTCCTCGGGGCTTTCCACGAGTTTGATTCCTTTCGAAGTATCAACGACGATCAGGTTTTTGTTCCGTGACTTTTTAATCAGTTCGCCCAGCCATGCTTCGATCCCCGCACCGTTTATGATGAGAAGGTCGGCATCGGAGAGTTTTTTGACATCCGCCGGCGTGAGTTGGAAATCATGCGGACCGGTGTCCTTGGCCAGCAATTGCTTCACATTCGCGTGGTCGCCGGCGATGGCGAGGGTGTGCGATTGGACCGGCAGGAAGCTGGTGACGATGTTGAGTCGTTTCACCGGGGAAGCGGATGACTGCCCCATGGCCGAAGGCAGTGTGCCTAAAGCGAGGGCCAGCAAGAATGCAGCAAGAGTGTTTTTCATGGGTAGCGGGGATTATTTGAGCTGAAGAGGAGGAGGATGAGTTGATGAAATCGATGCTTCTTTGAATTGCGGCGACCGATTGCAGCGGCAGAGTCCGTCGTACAGGGTCAATAGGTCATTAGGGATTGCTGGCAGAGGTGGTTTGATGGGTGTTGAGGGCGCCGATGCAGACTTCTCCGGCGGAGGTGGTGTAGGCCATGACTAAGTCGCGGGGGTTCCAACGGACGGCGGTGATTTCCGCCTCGCTCCTGGCAAGGAGGGCGGGGCCGCTGTTCTGCAGCGGGAGCCAGACAAGAACGAGTCCGTCGGCTCCACCTGAGGCGAGGACTGGACGACCGGGATAGAATTCCATACTGAGAACTTCGCCGAAGTGCCCGGCCAACTCGATGGGCGTGGCGCCGTCGGGTCCTTTGGGCCCGGTGCAGGGCCAGAGGGTGATGACTGAACCGCCGCCGGTGGCAAGGCGTTCGCCGCGGTCGAACCAAGCGAAGCATTTCACCTTGGATTCGAAGCCTTGGATATGGAGCGGCGTTTTGCGGACGGTGTCGTAAAGATGAACGCTCGGCGTCTGGTCACCGGTGACGACCCAGCGTCCGTCGGGACTCCATGTGACAAGAAGGCTTGCACCTCCCCAGTCGAAATGTCCGCAGGATGATTTTTTCCCAAGGCGCCAGATTTTAGCCCCGCCGTCGCAGACTGTGGTGAATTGGTCGTCGCGCGTCGGGTTCCAGGCGAGATCGGTCACGGTGCTGCGGTGGTCTTCGAAAGTGACCAAGGTCTCTCCACTTTCGGCGGCGATGACGATGACACGGCGCCCGCAGGCCACGGCGAGGTGGCGCCCGTCGGGGCTCCAAGCCACTCGTTCGCACCATCCGGCAGGCAGTTCGATTTCGCGGGTGTTGCGACCGAAGGGTGCTGAGTGAATGCGGAGGACGGCGTCTTGTCCGACGGTGGCGAGGACGGGATCTCTGGGGTGCCAGGCGAGCGAGCTATTGCCTCCGCGGTGGGCTGACCATTCGGTCACGGGTTCGGCGTTGGCGGCGAGGAGGACGATGCGCCCCTGGCTGGGGAGGGCGGCGAGGTGCGTGCCATCGGGCGACCAGCGGGCGTCGAGCGCGTAGTCGTCTAGGACGTGACGCTGTGTGTCGCCGAGGTAGGATTCGGCGGGGGGTTGGTCGGTCATGCCAGGCATGTGCGGAATCCGCGGTTGAGCTCTTCGCGGTCGAGATTGCGCCCGATGAAAACAAGTGAATTGCGGCGCGGGCGGTCGCCCCAGGGCTCCCCTGGTTTGGAGTCGAGGAGCATGTGCACGCCTTGGAACACAGTGCGTTTGTCCTGTCCTCGCACTGCGAAGACGCCCTTCATTCGGAAAATGTCAGTGCCTTGCTCGCGCAGGAGACGGCCGAACCAGCGGCTGAGTTTTTCGCCATCACAATCACCCTCTGTCTCGATGCCCACGCTGCTGATTTCCTCGTCGTGTTCGTGGTCGGGTTTGTAAGCGGCGGCCGGGGTGGCGGTGACGATGGTGCCGGCTGCGGAGATTTGCAGATCGAGTTCATCCGGGTAGTGCTCGGTGAAGAGGGCGTAGCAGCCATCCTGCGGAAGGCCCAGGGTCCAGCACATGGGACCGTCCTGCAGCACGAGTTCGCGCAGGGTGCCATCGGCTGCAAGTCCCGTGCCGCTCGGCGCGGCTGGGGCCTCTCTGTGGGAGAAAGCCCGCACGGCGGCTTCGCGGGCGGTGGCAAGTGAGTCTTCGCTGGCGTCGGCCACGGGGAAGAGGGCGAGTCGCATGGTCGGATCGGGATTCAGCGTGGCGGTGATTTCCGCGGGACCGGCCGGGAGGCGGAAGATGCCTCCCCATTCGAATGGGTATTCCGGCTCAAGGAATCTCGGGTCCTGGGCGAGGGCGTGGTCGAGATTGAAACCGCCGACTTCGAGGATTTTGGCGATTTCGATGTCCGCATTGGTTGTTCGGTGGAGGCGCGCCATGCTGTTCATGCCCTTGATGCGGGCCTCGAGTCGGTCGAGGTCGGCGGGGGTGACCAGATCGCATTTGTTGATGAGGATCAGGTCGGCGAAAGCGATTTGTTCCTTTGCTTCGTCGCTGTCGTCGAGGTGTTCGAGGATGTGTTTTGCATCGACGAGGGTGACGACGGCGTTGACCGAGAGTTTTTCCTTGATGTCGTCATCCACGAAGAACGTCTGCACTACCGGACCCGGGTCGGCCAGGCCGGTGGTTTCGATGAGGATGTGGTCGAAGCGATCGCGGCGCTTCATGAGGTTCCCGAGGATCCGGATAAGGTCGCCGCGCACGGTGCAGCAGATGCAACCGTTGTTCATTTCGAAGATTTCCTCCTCGGCCTTGATGACCAACTCGTGGTCGATGCCCACCTCGCCGAATTCGTTTTCGATCACAGCGATGCGTTGTCCGTGCTGACCGGTGAGTATGCGGTTCATCAGGGTGGTTTTACCGGCGCCGAGGAACCCAGTAAGGACGGTGACCGGTGTGTATTTCGTATCATTCATAATTTGATGTGGTTTTTTCAGATTCCTTGATTTTCAACCGGTTTCCCTGATCCGGGTCGGCCAGGGATCGGGAAAGGAGCCACCTTGTCGCCAGTGTTCCACCTCCTCATCCGTGCAGAAGCATTCCTCAAGCTCCCGGCAGAACACCGCGCGATCCATCGCGTGCCCGATGACCGTGATTTCGTTGCCGCGGTCACCGAAGAGGGGATCACTATCCCGAAGGACTTTGCGTAGGTGCTCTTTTTCCTCCTGCAGGAGAGGAACGCCGCCCTCTCCCTGCAGGATCGCTATCCTCCATGTGGCGAGCCATTCAAGCCCCATGGCCCCTCCCGCCTGGTTCCAGAGAAGGACATCGGCCGGGCGGCTGGCAAACCAGATGAAACCCTTGCTCCGGAAGATCCCCAGACCAAGGCGGTCGCGGTAAAGGGTGTGAAATCGCTGCGGATGAAGCGGACGGGAATTCCTCACCACAGTCGTGCCGATATCGTAGCGTTGAGCGCCCCCCTGATCCGGCCTTTGCTCCACGACACCTCCCCGGTAAGGCGCCGAGTCGAGAATCAGGCGCGCATCGAGCTTCCCGTAGACACAGGCAGTCAGGGTGGCCGTGGGATTGATGGCGTGCAGGGATCTCAGGAGTCGCTCCAGTTCCGACCCGGGAACGAGATCCGCCTTGGTCAGGGCGATCACGCTGGCTGATTGCAGCTGGGATGCCAGAAGATCGGCGGCACACGGGTCATCCTCCGCAGGGGAAGTCAACCGCTCCACGAGGTCGAGACCCCCTCCGTGATCGTGCAGAAGGGCACGGGCATCGACCATCGCGATCACTGCGCGCAGTGTCGTTCCGGCCACGGACCGGATCGCATCGATCACTGCGGCGGGATGCGAGGCCCCCGAGGCCTCCACGAGGAGATGACGGATCCCCCCTTGCTTCATCCGGGCGACCTCCCCGGCAAATGATCTGAGTTTCTCCCCCGAGATCGACCCGTTGTTGAGCAGGGCCAGCGTGCCGTTCTTGACGGAGACGCGCTCCTCCATGCCGATGAGTTCGCCGTCGACCTCCAGTTCACTCAGGTCATTGACGATGACGCCGAACGATCTCCCCTCGCCGTGCTCCCGAAGCAGGCGCTTGAGCGTGGTGGTCTTTCCGGAACCCAGAAAGCCGGTGAAAAAAGTGACATCCATCCGCGAGATATGTTGGGAAAAAAAACCCGTCCGTTTCCGGACGAGGCCTTCCAACCATGAAAATCAGTCGGAATCACCCTCCCCGGTTCCCTCACTCCCTGCCTCGGGAGCGGTCCAGGCGGGGAAGGGATCCTCGAGCAGGAGTTTCCAACCGTTCGGCCCGGCCTCCATCTCCTCGTCGGTGAGAAGGCACTGTTCCAACTCTTCGAGCATCTTCTCCCTAGGGAAATTCTGGCCGATGAAGACAAGTTCCTGGCGTCGGTCGCCATAGGGCTCCCTCCACTCCCTTGTGATCTCCATCCGTGACTCTTCTTCCTCAGGAAGGCTGCCCTCGGGCGCCGCAGCCCACCATTGCGCCACGGGACGGTATTCCGCCGACCCCCCGGCTTGGGACCAGAGCCCCACGATGTCATGGCGCGTCGCCAGCCAGAAATACCCCTTGGATCGGAGAAGCCCGCCCCATTCGGTATGGATGAAATCCCAGTATCGCTTCGGGTGGAACGGTCTCCTTGCCCGGAAGACAAAACTGCCGATCCCGTATTCCTCGGTCTCCGGCTTGTGCTCGTTGTTCAGCTCGCGGAGCCACCCTGCAGAGGCTTGCGCCTTCTCCATGTCGAAGAGCCCTGTGTCCAGGAGTTGATCCAGTGGCGCGCGCCCCCTCTCCGCGTCGATGATCGTGGCCTCGGGATTGAGTTTCCTCAGGATCGCCCGCAGTTCCGCGAGCTCCTC
Organism: Spartobacteria bacterium; assembly: GCA_947482345.1. Taxonomy (GTDB): domain Bacteria; phylum Verrucomicrobiota; class Verrucomicrobiia; order Chthoniobacterales; family UBA6821; genus UBA6821. The sequence continues at coordinate 23,095 of CANKJN010000020.1, read as the reverse complement.
CGCGCCGACAAGATCGGTCTTGTTGATCACGATGACATCGGCGAACTCCACCTGGTCGGCAAAGAGGTCGGAAATCGAGCGCTCATCCCCCTCCCCGAGCGCGATCTCCCTGTCGAGAAGCGTTTCCGAACCCTCGTAATGCGTCAGGAAGTTGGCGGCATCCACAACCGTCACCATCGTGTCGAGACGCGTCAGTTCCTGCAGGCTTCTGCCCCCCTCGTCCGTGAAGGTGAAGGTCTGCGCCACCGGGAGCGGCTCGGAGATGCCCGTCGACTCGATCAGGAGATAGTCGAACCGCCCCTCGTCGGCGAGACGCGCCACCTCCTTGAGCAAATCATCGCGCAGCGTGCAGCAGATGCAGCCGTTGGACATCTCCACAAGCTTCTCCTCGGTGCGGCTGAGTTGGGCCCCGCCGTCACGGACCAGCTCCGCGTCGATGTTCACCTCGCTCATGTCGTTGACAATCACGGCGACGCGCCTCCCCTCGCGGTTGTTGAGGATGTTGTTGAGCAGGGTGGTCTTGCCGGCTCCCAGGAATCCCGAGAGGACGGTGACGGGGAGACGCCGGTTGGTGGTGTTTGTTTTCATGAGAAAGGTTGGGTTCGTCGTGAATGGAAGGGGAGCCCGGCCGGCCTTCGGCTCCTGAGGATATTGCGGGGTCGTTCCGCGGTGCACGGTGCGGCGATGAACCCCCGCAGCCACTGAAGCCCCTCACCCGGTGGAAACCACGGCCGGTGCGGGCGCAGCTTCAGGTATCCGCGCCAGCACGACTGGCGCCAGTCGCTCCCGAAGGTCTCCGCCGCCCACTCCTCGTAGTCTGCCCACCAACGCAGGAACGGTCCCATCGTCGAGAGGATCTCCCCGGCGGTGCCGCTCCTCAGTCGCCGCATGTCATAGTGCCCCGGATTCGTTTCCCCGGAAGTCATGAATATCCTGTGTTCCCTGCGGATGTAGAGCGCACCCTCGGCTTCGGGATCGTGCGGCCTCCATCCTGCGCAGAAGCCGTGCAACTCGATCCGTCCCCCTTCCCTCCCGATATGATAGCGGCTTGTCCCCTCGCCTCCCCCCTCGCCCCCCGAATCCTGTCGCGCGACCCGCTCCAGCCCCGCCCTCCTCAGTCCGTTCCCCCCGGGGTGAGTCACATCAGACCCCCAGAAGAACATCTGCTGGGCCAGACCGTCGGTGAGATCGCGCAGAATGCCCCAGAGCCGCGAAGTGGGGGCATCCGAATTGACAACCATTGTGCTCATCCCTGTCCGAACGATTAGGAAAACGATATCTCCCAAGCAAACTGCAATGCCGTCTTGGGAGATATCGTCCGTTGATATATCAGGCGCGACGTCGGAGAGATCTGTAGCGGGCCATCAGGAGAATTCCGGCTCCTGCGCCAAGCAGGGCATAGGTCGATGGCTCGGGAACGACATTGAACGTGTAGGTCTCGACGGCGCTTTGCAGCCCCCCGTAAGTCGCCTGCATATCGAAGGTGTAGATGCCGGGGGCGGAGAATCCCCAGTTGTAGTGAATGTGGTCGGCCGAGATACTGAAGCTGTTTGTTCCCACTGTGTCTCCGATAGAGGAGAGACGGATGGAGCTGCCGGATGTGAAGAGCGCGAAGTTTCCGGGGTTATTCGGACCCGCTCCAAGCATGGTGAAGGTAGCAGCACCATTGAAGCCGGTATGGGCTACGCCCCCCTCAATCACTCCAAGTGCATGCGCTTCCTCAAGATCAGCAGGCAGAATCCATGCGTTGCTTCCAAGGAGATTGACAATGGAAGAACTAAAGTTAGCCGTATTGGTGTAGGCGGCGTTTCCAATCTCCAGAATGACTTCGCCCGGCTCGTAGTGACCATCATCCGTATGCACCCCAAGGTGAACGCTGTTGCTTCCCCCGATGCTTTCATATTCGGCCTCGAATATGTCGGTATGGCCGCTGGAGATTGTGATCGGGTCAGCCTTGAGAGATTGGGTTGATCCGAGTGATGCGGCAAGAAGGCCGATCGTGAGGAGGTGTTTCAGGTTGTATTTCATGGTTGCGGGATGGTGTATGTGTTGTGGTTTAGTTTCTGCGGTGAAGATGGTTGCCCGAGGTCTCAGTTGGTCATCGGTGCTCGAGCGATATTGACGCCCCTGTCTGCGAGAGTCTTGATCTGGGCTGCCGGGATAATCTCCGCATGAAAATCAGCGAAAAGATAAGGGGACGATCCCCGGGACCTGTTGCCCTTGCTGCCGGAGTAGGCATCGGGCTTGATTTCTCTCAGCACCCTGTTCCAGGATCCCATGACACCACCGTGAATATGATCCTCCTGTCCGCGAGGATTCTTGCTGTCGGATGCGAGAAAGAGAAGGATGCGGCGGGATGGCGCGTCGATCCGTTGCATGATGGACATCCTTGTATCGACCTCGTCGTTGATCACATAACTCGTGTTCTGAAACTGGCGGCGGGTCGCCTGAAAGGGATCGGATGGTGAAATTCTCAACTCTTCATATCTTTCCCCCAAGTAAGCCTTGAGGGCATTGATCCAACTGCGCTGCATCTCCTCCTCGGTTTCGAGAAAACAGGAGGAGGGAGGGAGTTTTCCATCATTCTCCCCTGCATAAAGTGCCAACCCCTGGCCGATCTGCCGCATGTTGGAGAGATCCTTACTACTGTTGGCACGGGAACGCGCACCCAGCGCTGCCGGAACCGCGACAGCTGTCAGGACACCAATGATACCCACCACCACGAGCAGTTCCACCAACGTGAAGCCGGCCGATCTGGAGCTCGCTTGCAAATTCATGTAATGCTTCTATCAGAAAACGCGATAATGCGTCAATGCAAATCTTCGCATTTAGATTGTTTTCATGCTCGTGAAATAATCCCTGTGCGTGCATAAATTCGGGTGTGAGGCACACACATCCCCAGAAGGAGAATCCACTCAAGAGGGCCGGATTGAAGTCGACCCCCGGACGCAGGGCCGTGCTTTCCGTTCTTGGGAAAGTGAAGTCAGCCGCTTCAGCGGAAGAGATTCATTCCCTGGTAGGCGGTGAAGTCTGCGACCGGGCGACCATTTACCGGATCCTTGACTCACTGGATGAGGCGGGACTCCTCCAGTGCATGATTGTGAAAGGCAAGAAGCTCTATCTTCCCGAGGAACCGTCGCACCACCACCACCATGTGATCTGCAGAAGGTGCAATGCCGCCGTCTGCCTTGAGGAGTGCATGATAGCACCGCTTGAAAAGATGGCTCTTGATCTCGGTTTCCACGATATCCGTCACTCCCTGCAGTTAACCGGTCTCTGCAGTGGTTGCCATGGAACGTCAAAGAGCCCCCCCTCCTCGAAGCCTCAAAAAAGAAAGTGAGGTTTCTTGCCCTTCCCCGTTTGACGACAAGTCCTGGAGATTTTCGAACTCGTGCGATCCATCCGGCGATCAGCTGATACTATTACTCAGAAATCCACCACCGCCCGGAAGCCCACCACCAGGGCGTTGCCGTTCTGGCGGCTTCCACCGGGATGCAGGACATACTGGATATCGGGTTGCAGTGCGATCGCGGGGGCAATGCGGAACGAGTGGGTGAACTCGATCACGGACTCGAAGGAGGGCCCCGGGATCCCCTGCGCATTGCCGAGCAACATGTAGCCGCTGCTCATCTGCTCGAAACAGAAGGCGATACCCGTCTTGTCTTCCTTGCGACCCGGAATCAACCCGGTGTAGACAAGCCCCCCGTCGGTGTAGACCGAGAGCGGGTTGTAGGACTGAGGGCAGAATCCGAGCCTCAACCAGGAATTGAGACCACGCACGGGAGCATCCACAGCGGTGCTTTTGCCGTCGGAGACTGCTTTTCCTGAAACGGGGTTTTTCGAGGGTGCCTCATCCTGACCCGGCGCACGGTAAAGCATCTGGTCAATGATCCCGTAGAAGCCAGAGCAGTATTGCACTGATGTCGGCGGGCCGAAGGACCATTGGTCCGGGAGGGAAGGCGGCGGACCCGACTGAATGAAAAAGCCTGCCTTTGCCACACCGGGCAGCTTGCGATCCTTGAGGAGGGATTCCCAGCGTGCCTCGGCCTCATTCATATTCAGGAGCCCACCGGAAGGACCGAAATTCCAGTTGAAGTTGTGAAGGTTCTCGTTCTGCTGAAAGGGATTGGCTTGGGAGAAGGAACTACGCAGGGTGAGCCAGGATACCGGTCTCACGGCAAGCCTGATGCCCGGCGTCGCCATGGGGTACTGGGGTCCTCCATTGACCAGATTCTGAGACATCAGTGCCGGCATGCCGTCGGTCCCGTTGAGGAAAAGAAGTTCCGTGTCGGTGAAGCCAAACTCGGCATCAAGCCCCAGCAATCCTCCCCTCAGGGAAATGGCATCCTCCAGAACGTTTTGCTCATACCACAGCTCATAACAACGGAAAGCCGGTGATCCCGCGATGCCGCTCACCGAATTCACGTCGCCGACGTAGTTGGAGGGATTGCCTCCGTAGAGCCAGAACCAGGTATTCTTGAATCGCCCCCCGGGAAGTCCGATCGTCTTTCCCAGATCGATCTCCGTTCCGAACTGAAGCAACCCGGCGCAGGCATTCCCGGCTGAGATGCCGCCGACCGTGTTCCAGAGCATGTCGGTCACCGACTGCGCAAAGAGCGAGACCCCATTTTCCTCTCCTTTGGGTCTGTAGCCGTAGAGATCATCGGTGATCTTCTCCCTCAGCAGGGGATTGAACGCCGGATCCAGGATTGGCGGCTGCTCCGCATGAAGGAGCGGGGCCGCCAAACCGATCAGGAGTGTGAAAAAGATCCGAGCGATCCTCATGGGAAGCACTCCGTTTAGCGGCTTCCCTCCGGGATGACCAGCCTGCGCTCGGATCGGAACTCCTAAGGAACCGATGATTGTTGAACCGTTCTAGGGCCTGTTAAGATTAAAATGGCGGGATGGCGCGAGGAGGAGATGAGGTGCAGGACAAGGCGCGAAAGAGGGAGTGTAGTCACAGCACTACAAGACCGAAAGAGCAACGCTGACCCTGCGCATCAGCAACCCTCGCCTTTGGGGTGCCGTTCTTTTGCCGCCATGCTTTGTTGCCCAAGAGAGTCAAGACCGCAAGGGTATTGCCTCTCTTATGCGCCTCGCCTGGCAGCAAAACTCCTATCTAGCACCGCCACCTGCCTTTTAGTCTTAACAGGCCCTAGAACATGTAGCTGGCGATCACGCGCACCTGGGCCGGAGCTATGAGCTGGTTACCGGAGACGTTGTTCATGACAGGCATGGCCACATCCGCGTAGACACGCACGGGATGAACTTCAAACTCGATGCCCGGCGCGAGCGAGAGTTGCTGGAAGCCGTTGTTCTGGCCGGAGGCATTGGAGCCGGAATCCGATCCCACCGTGGTGAAGATCGCCTGACCGATGGGTCGGATCTTCACTTTCCCGAGACTCAGTCCCGAGTAGTAGACGCCCGCCGCGACATCCACCGTGATGCCGGGGGTGTATCCTCCCTGCGAGATCACCGGGGCATCCAACTGTGCCTGGGAATACCAACTCCAAAGCGCATCGCTCGTGATGCGATGCCGATGGTAGAAACCGAAGAGGATGTCGGTGCTTCCGGTGCCGACCTGAACGGAGCGCTCGACATTGGGTTCGGTCCAGTTTCCGGAAGGAAGCTTCACACCCAGATTAATTCCGGTCGACTGATCCTTGGAAAGTCCCGTCCAGATGGCATTCAGGCGGATATCGCCCATGGCCCACCACTGCTTGGTGACAACCTTCTCCCCTTCATGCTCCTCGGCATGCCCCTCTTCGGCGTGTCCCTCTTCAGCATGGGCCTCCGTGGTCTCCCCGGAATGATCGTCGGCATGATCGCCGGCATGATCGCCGGTGTGCGGGGCGTAGCGGTAGAGAGTGTTGGCTGAGGGAACCAGCACCTGGAAGCCCCACTTCTCATTAAAGAAATACTGGAAGCCCGCCATCATCGTGGAGGTCTGGATCAGCTTGTCGTGGTTGGCGTCGGCGGGAGCCTTGTTGAAACCGCTGTAGTTCTGGCTCTGCGACTCGAAGTTGTACTGCATCCAGGCCATTCCCCCCACGCCATTGGGGAAGTTGTAGCTCGTTCCGGTGTTGCCGCTGGGGCATGAACTGCACGCATGAACACGCGCCGGAGCGAATGCCATGATCATGGCCATGATCAGTGTGAGCGCCGTGAAGCGGATCATCGGGTTCTTGTTTCCGGCGGCATGGAGTGAGCTATCGAGTGATGTATCGAGTGAGGATGGGTGTTGCATGGGATGATTGATAGTGATTACCTTTTATCAATAGATCTCCACATTGTCAATAATCTATTCTCATTAGCATCATGAAAATCATCCACCCCCTTCCCCTGCTGCTCGCAGCGGTCTTTCTCGGCTCCTCATCGGGCCGCGCCGACCTCACCGTGGCCTCTCTCTCGACCATCACGACCGATCTCGCAATGAACATCGGCGGGACCCATGTGAAGATCGAGGCGATCATCAAGCCGGGCATCGATCCCCATGAGTTTGAGCCGACCCCCTCGGATGTGAAGAAGGTGGCAAAGGCCGATCTCGTCCTCTTCACGGGGAAGGGAATGGAGGGATTCCTGACCAAGCTCGAGGAGGCCGCCGGAGTCACGGGCAAGTTCGTGAATGTGGGCGAGGCAGTCCCCTCGCTCACCATGACCGAGGAGGGACGCAAGGTGGAGGATCCCCACTGGTGGCACAGCGTGGAGAACATGAAGCGGGCCACCCGCCTTGTCACCGATCGGTTTGAACAGGCAGATCCCGCGAACCGGGGCTATTACCAGGGCCGGGAGAAGGAGTACCTTGCCTCCTTGAACGAGCTCCAACGCTGGAGCCGGGTCAAGGTTGCCGAACTCCCCTCCTCCCGGAGGAAACTCGTCACCTCCCACGACGCGCTTCAATACTTCGCGCGCGATTACGGATTCACCATCCTGCCGGTGAAGGGGATCTCCACCGGTGAGGAGCCCTCCTCTCAACATGTCAAAGAGATCATCGGCGTCATCAGGAACCAGGAGGTGAAGGCCGTCTTCTTCGAGAGCATCGAGAACAGCCGCGCGGTGAATCAGATCGCCGCGGAGACCGGAGCGCGTACCGGAGGCGTCCTCTACTCCGACGGACTGGGCGACACCGAGGCCTCCACCTACGACTCAATGATGAGGCATAATGTCAGCACCATCGTCGACGGCTTGAAATAAGGCCCGCTCCCGGGCATAGTCACGTCTTGGCCATCGAACGACGCACAACCCGCCAGAAGGAAGCCATCAAGGCCGTCCTGGAAGAACAGGCCGGCCCTCTTCTGCCGGATGACATCCATCGGCTTGCCGTCAAAGCGGTTCCCTCCCTTGGGATCGCCACCGTCTACCGCTCGCTGAAGAATCTTCAGGAGGAGGGGCAGGTCTGCTGCGTCGAGATCCCGGGGCAGCCGCCGCGCTACGAACGCACCGACAAGGGACATCACCATCACTTTCATTGCCGCAACTGCGGACAGGTCTTCGACCTCCAGAAATGCGTGGCAGGCGGACTCAAGAGCCTGGCACCTCAGGGCTTCCAGGTAACCGACCACGAAATCATCCTCTACGGCTTCTGCAAATCCTGCGCGGCATAGGGAGAACCGGATGATGAAGTGGCCGCTTCGCCCGGTGATGCTTGCCCTGGCGATCGCTGCCCACGCCCGGGCCAATCCCTCCGGGAACTTACCCGTCCTCCAGGCGAAGGTCACCCACCCTGTGCTTCAGGACTTCATGGGAGGGTGCTCCCTGCGATGCGCCTTTTTCTGGGAAACCGTGGGCGGGAGACCTGCAAAACCGGCGCCCGAACTCTGCGATGACGATGCCATGACCGGATGGATGGCGCCTCAGGATTGGCGGAACTCCACGATCACGTTTCGCCTGCCCAAGAGCCTTCCTTCCGAATGCCGCGACACCCCGTTCTACGGTCTCTCAGTCGCGAACGGCATGATCGGGACACTGAAGGACTTCCATAACCATGCGCGGGTCAAGACAATGACCCTCTCGGTGAATGGAAAGCCGGTCGCACTCCTCAGGCTTGCCGACACCTGGAAGTGGCAGGATTTCCACTTCGAGACGATTCCCCTCAATCAAGGGGACATCATCGCTCTGAGCATCGGGGAAATCTACCCGGGCAAGGACCCCGAGCCGCCGGTCATCACCGAAATCGTCCTGCAGGGAGGACACTGAGAACAGAAAGACTGAAGCGTTTGAGTCCAAAGGCTTTTAGGCTGGAGGCAAACTGATTGATCCGACCCATCAGTCTTTAGTCTTCAGTCAAAAAGCCTCTCTGCCGGCTACGAGAGGAAATCCGATTGTGATTCCACGACGCGGCTCCTCGGCGTGGGGAGGCCGAGCTTCTGATAGGCCTTGGGCATGGCGACGCGGCCCTGAGGGGTTCTGGAGAGATACCCCTGCATGATGAGGTAGGGCTCGTGGACATCCTCCAGCGTTCCCGCCTCTTCGCCCACAGCAACCGCGAGCGAATTGAGACCCACCGGGCCGCCTCCGAATTTATGGATGAGCGCCTCGATGATCCTCTGGTCCATCTCGTCGAAGCCGTCGGCATCGATGTCGAGCATCTCGAGCGCCTTGGATGCGGAGTCCCTGTTCACGATGCCACCGGTGCGGACCTGGGCATAGTCACGGACCCAGCGCAGGAGATTGTTGGCGATTCGCGGCGTGCCGCGGGAGCGACGGGCCACCTCGAGCGCCCCCTCGTCATCGATCTGCATGCCGAGGAGGCCGCCGGTGCGAAGGACGATTTTCCGAAGTTCCTCGGCCTCGTAGTAATCGAGCCGGCAGTTCATCCCGAAACGGGAGCGCAGGGGCGAGCTGATCATGCCGGCGCGGGTGGTCGCCCCGATCAGGGTGAATCGGGCGAGGTTGAGCCGGACGCTGCGGGCATTCGGCCCCTGGTCGATCATGATGTCCACGCGGAAATCCTCCATCGCCGGGTAGAGGTACTCCTCGATCGCGGGCTGCAACCGGTGGATCTCGTCGATGAAGAGGACACCGCCCCGCGGCATCGTGGTGAGAAGTCCGGCAAGGTCGCCGGCCTTCTCGATGGTCGGGCCGCTCGTGGTGCGGACCTCGGCTCCCATGGCATTGCCAAGGATGTAGGCGAGGGTTGTCTTGCCGAGGCCGGGAGGGCCGCTCAGCAGGATGTGCTGGAGCGGTTCGTCACGCTGCCGGGCCGCCTCGACAAGAAGCATCAGGCGCTCGATGGTCTTCGGTTGCCCGCAGAACTCCTCGAACATCGGGGGGCGTAGCGAGACATCGAACGGGGTGTCGGGCGACTCGGGGTCGATGGAAAAATCTTCGGAGTTCATTGATGGTCTGGATTAGGGAAGTCCTTAGCGGCTTCCCAATGCCTCCTCGAAGGCTGCAAGGCCCGCACGGATCCCGGCAGGATCGCGCAGGAGGGAGGTGCCGACAAGAGCGGCATGGAAGCGGGTGGAGACCGAGACGATATTACCGGCATCCAGGCCGCTCTCTGCGACCCGGATCGCTCCCTCAGGAAGGCGGTCCACGAGTTCGAAGGTATCGAGCCTGATGCTAAAATCTTTCTCCGAGGATCCGGTCGATCCCACGAATGCCTCCGATCCCACGGGCGCCTTGAAGCGGCGGCTGTTGATTCCGACGATCCGTGCGCTTTTCGGAAGCGCCGCCACCTCCGCCTCATCGTGCACCTCGAAGAGTGCCTCCATGCCGAGTTCCAGGGCCAGTTCATGGAATCCCTTCAGCCGGGCCGCGTCGAGGACGCTGGCCATGAGGAGGATCGCATCGGCACCGAAGGCCCTCGCCTCGCGGATCTGGTACTCGCCAATGATGAAATCCTTCCGAAGCACCGGCTTGGAGACCTGATTGCGGATGGAGCGGAGCCGCTCCATGCTTCCACCGAAGTGACGGCTGTTGGTGAGGACCGAGAGGGCGCGTACGAAATCGCTCTCCTCGTAGGCGATGGGTGCCTCCGCGACATTTTCGGCACGCATCGGACCGACGCTCGGGGAGCATCCCTTGATTTCCGCGATCAGCCCGAAGCCTTGCTCCAGGGCGCCGGGCAACGGACGCACCGGCGGTGCATCGGCAATCATCCCGCGCAGATCGGACTCGGGGAGGAGACGCTTCGCCCCGGCAACCTCCTCCCGCACGTCGGCAAGAATCCGGTCAAGGATGGTGGGTGTGGCTGGAGCAGTCATGGCAGATCCCATTTCTACCCGCTCATCAACACTAGGGAAGCGCTGATTTATCCCAGAATTTGCATTAGGAGCGGCAAAATTGGGTAAGAGGCGGGGCGAGGGAGCCCTGCTTTTGAGAAGAGGCCGTCGAGCCAGGGGGGGGGTTGGGTGGAGGGCGATTTTGAGGGTACGTTTTCTGGTATGGGAGGAAAATCTGGGTTGAAGCAATCAGACCCAAACCCTCGACACGAAAGCCGCATCACTCTTGGTGAGCATGGTGCAATTATCGACGCTCCCCTCAGTCCACATTGTAATGGTTTGACGCTCTAACCATGTAACCGATCCGTTCGTTACCTGTTGCACAATGCTCGAAACCAACGAATTGAGCAGAAACGAGCGGAGGAATGGTTTTTTTGATCAACGAGGGGTATCGAGTCCTTTTCCGACCACTGCAAAGGGGCCATTACTCTGTAAAGTGTGGTGTGGAGAAGCTGGCACGGCGATTGCTTTTACTAATGCAAGGGGTTTCAACCAAACCCTTGAAATCCCAAACCAACCTAAACCAACCATGAAAATGATAGCTGCAACAAAGAAATCACTGACGAGCAATCCACTGCCCTCTCCACCTCCTCCGTTTCCAACATCACTCACAAGCCCACTTAGCACAACTGACAAATTCCTTGTTTCGTCAGATGACAATCCCGATTTTATGATAAGTTGGGCTCGCACCAACACATCAGGATACTATCATTTACTTTATTCTGGAATTCCTTATTGGGTAACCAATCCACCCCCTGGATTCATTTTGGCACACCGAACTTACTGGACAGTTTTTCATGATGAGGTCGTCCCTCCAAATGGTGAACTCAACTTGCTGACAACAATAAGCCACGGTGTCTCCGATACCCAGACTGAATCATTTTCAGCTGAAATCGGCATTGGGCCAGATGAGTTATCTGCCAAGTTGAGCTTAAGCCTTGGATATTCAATCACAATTGAAGATTCAGTATCTACAGCTTATGCTTTTTCTTGGAAAAACGATTCCTCCTCTTCAAAGAGGTACACAAAGTGGCAGCTCAATGATGAGTTTGTCATTGAGACAAACGATGCTTGCACCGATCCGCGAAACACCCCTTGGCCTAAAGGCACCATTGCATCAGATATTTTGAGTTTCTACCCGGACGGGAAATCAGCTTTTGTTTCCGGGATCGGCGGATCGGATCATGCAGGTTACGTAACCGCATTATCTACAACTAGACTCATTCAACCCTCCCAATTGACTGTTGGTGTTGTTTGGCCTGGCAACTGATGTTGAATTGGGTTCCGATTAATTGGCTCTCCGCTATTTCGAATGGGTAGATCAAACCGGATTTCGGTGACGAGCCCTGCATCCACGGAATGAAACAGACGAAGATTTTTCATAAGGAACTCAGGCAGCAAAGGATTCATAGCAACGGCCAGGCAAGCAAAGCGCCAAGCCTACATAGTTGGCCCCCGCGCTTCGCCACGAAGCCAAATGCTTTGTGGCCTTTGGCTTGGATCTCCGCAACCCAAAGGGCTGAGGCCATTTGGGTTGCGGCGTTGCTCGCTCGAGCGAGACCGCTGCGGGTATTGACTCGCTCGCTCCCGCGAGGCTCGCCCTGACGGGTTTGCCTGCGGCAAATCTACCCAAGCAGCTCCCGCAGCTACGTGTTGCCCAGCACTCGGGCCTTCAACCAAGCCTCCGGGACGAGGCGCGGAGAAGCATGCCGAAGGCATGATCCCCCATCACAATGGGGGACGGCACCGCTTCCCGGGAGAGAAGTGCCATTCAAAAATCAGCAAATGCTTTTCAGCGGCCTTCATGGGATTAAAACAGCGCCTCCCTAACTTAAAGATTCTCTGATCCACGTTGCATAAGGGACTGAAATCGATGTCGGCTCCAACTCGATAATCTCGGGCACCTCGTAGGGATGAAGTTCTGCCAATCGGGCCATGCATCGGCTCGCTTCTTCGCCTGAGGTTTTCAGGATGACCTGCACTTCCGAGGATTCCTCGATAGCCCCTTTCCATCGGTAGATCGAGCGGGCTCCGGGGATGAGGGTGCCGCATGCAATCAGGTGTTCGTCCAGAAGCAACCGGACTACGGTCGCGGCCGCCGCCTCGTCGGCAAAGGTCGTGAGAAGGAGTCGGATTCCGGGAGTCATCGGGTAACTTGTTTCAACACGGCCTCGTAATCATCGAGGGCATGCTTGAGATCAAACGCGGAAGCCTTCTCCAGCGAGGCCCTGCGTGCCGCCATCAGGATTTGTGGATTAAGCAGGTAAGGTTTGAGAGCGGCAGCCAAGCCAGAGTGTCCCTCGGCCAGATCGTAGAGACGGGCATTTCCACCCGCGCCGCTTTTGTCAGACTCGCAGGCAACGTCGGCGAGTCCCCCGATCCTGCTTCCGACGATGGCAAGGCCATGGGTCAGCGCTTCAACCGCGACCATCGGCAATCCCTCGGAGAGGGAGGGCATCAACAGGATTGAGGAATTTCCCATCTCCGCCGAAACCTCGGCGGTCGGGGCCCATCCACGGAACTCGATCCGGGAGGCGAGACCGAGTCGTTCCGTCTCGGCGCGCATCCCAGCAAGAAGAGGCCCGTCGCCGATCACCGACATCGTCCAAGGCAGATCCTTCAACAAGGCAAGGGCACCGACGGCGGCAAGAGGGTTTTTCTGCACGCTCATCCTCCCGACCATCAGGATCCGCGGAATCTCCGACCGCTTCAATTCCGGAGTCGCCGGCAACTCGATCCCGTTGAGGATGACCTTGGGGCGCACCCCGTAGGCGTCGTTCGCAAGCCCCGCCACGAAACTGCTGACGGCTGTCGTGGCCGCGGCATCTCTCCAGATCGGCACCGTGAATGGTTTGATCCAGCGGAAAATGTTCCCCGTCTGTTCCGGCACGCCTCCCGGCACATCGCCAAGATGCGCCGTCAGCACATAGGGAACCCGGGTGACCTTGTGCACCGCCCAGGCGACGGCTCCGGTCGGCACGGCGAAGTGGGCATGGATGACATCAGGCTTCCATCGATGCACTTCGGCGATGGCCGCGGGCACCGCACACATCACCCAGACCGCCATCTCGGGAACGCTACAGGTGTCCTCGCGGCAACGGAAAGCTCGCAGACGCCTCACTTCGATCCCCTCCTCCACCGATTCAAGGGGCAGATGCGACATGCCAGCCGTCACGATCCTGACCTGATGGCCGCGCCGCACGAGTCCCGAGGCGACCTTCGCGGCCAATCTGCCGCCGCCTCCTCCTAGGGGCGGATGCTCGTAGTTGAGGACGAGGATTCTCACGATGGGGAATGGGCATTGCGCCTGGAACGCCAGGCCGCCAGCACATGCTGGCACCAGAGGAAAAGGCGCTCGTCGCTCCGACCCGCACGATGCGCCGCCAACGACTCACGGACCAGCGGGCCCGCCTCCCCTCCCGGGATCTGCGGCACGATGGCCCCCTCCCGGATCCAGGAACCGATCGGCGTGCCAAAGCCCTTTTTCTTGCGATAAAGGATCGAGGCCGGGAGCAGCGGCTCCAGCGCCTTCTTCAGGATCCACTTGGTCGTGCCGCCGCGGAGTTTCACCGAATGGGGTAGCCGGCGGGCGAAGTTGACCACTTCCAGATCCAGGAATGGGGAGCGGGCCTCGAGTCCGTGAAGCATGCTGGCCCTGTCCACCTTCGCGAGGATCTGATCCTGCATGTAGAGGCGCGTGAAGAACTGGAGCGTCCGGTCGACCGGATCGGCATGTTCCCCGGCGGCCTCCCATGCCTCGATCGCCTCGCTGTAGAGCTCTTCGGGCGCGGAGCGACCCCCGAAATAGGCATCGATTTGCGAGGGCTCCAGAGGGCCCATCCAGACAGGAACACGGTAGTGGGCGGGGTGGGAGAGCCCCCTGAGCGTCCGCTTGATCTTGAAATCAAGGCTGATGTTGGCGTGAGAGACGGGCAGTCGCGATGCCAGCAGGCGGATCGCGGGGTGAAGCGCCTTGGGAACAAGCTTGTCGTAGAGCGCAGCCTTCCCCAGCGCCTTGAAGGGATCGTATCCGGCGAAGAGTTCATCGCCGCCATCACCACCCAGGGCCACCGTGACATGGCGGCGGGTGAAGCCGCAGAGCAGCCATGTCGGCAGGATCGACCCATCCCCCATTGGCTCGTCGAGCCTAGAGAGCAGGCCGGGAAGCAACTCCCTCGCCCGCGACAGGTCCAGGATCTCGCTCTCGTGGGCGCACCCGATGAAGGCGGCGGCTTCGCGCGCATACGGAAGCTCGTCGAAGGTCGGATCGGTGAAGCCGATGCTGAAGGTGCGCAGCCTCCCTGCGGGAAGGTGACGCGCCGCAAGGGCAGCCACCGCGGAGGAATCGATCCCCCCGCTGAGGAAGACACCCACCGGCACATCGGCCACCAACCGCCGCTTCACGGCACGGTCGAGCACCTCCCTCAATTCGGAGAACCAGACTTCGCAGCGCGCCGGAGTCACCTCCTCGTCGGAGGGCTCCAGTCGGAACTCCCACCAACGGCGGGGCGCCCAAGCACCGCTAGAGATCGTGAAGGTGCCGCACCACCCCCCCGGAAGCTTGCGGATCCCCTCGATCGCGGAGAGGGGCGCAGGGATGTAGCCGTAGGCGAAGTATTTTTTCAGCGCGAGCGCCGATTCACTGGAAGGGGCCGCCGGATGCTGAAGGAGAGCCGTCAACTCAGAAGCGAAGGCAAAGACGCCATCACGTTGGAACCAGTAGAGCGGCTTCTTCCCGAAGCGGTCACGCGCCAGGAAGAGGGTGCCCCGTGCCTGATCGTAAATGGCAAAGGCGAACATGCCGTTCAGGCGATCCAGCATCCCGTCGCCCCACTCGCGGTAGCCGTTGAGCAGAACCTCGGTGTCGGAGTGGTCCGTCTGGAATCGGTGCCCTTTCGCCTGCAGTTGCTCGCGGAGATCGGCATGGTTGTAGATCTCGCCGTTGAAGACAATGGTCAGGTTCCCGTCCGTGGTCGACATCGGCTGGGCGCCCCCGGAGAGATCAACGATGGAGAGTCGACGATGACCGAGGTGGACTCCCGTCCTGGGAATGACGGCATACCCCTCGGCATCCGGCCCGCGATGGGCCAGCGCACGGGTCATTCTCTCAAGGGTCTGCCGGTCACCCGCATCACGGGGTGCAACGAATCCCGCGATCCCGCACATCAGCGCGCCGTGAAATTCCTGGTTTCCTTCACCAGGTAGATCGACTTGTTCTGACTCTCGTGGAAAGTGCGCGTGATCATTTCCGCAAGCAGTCCCATCAACACGCAGATCATTCCCGTCATGAAGGAAAAGACCGCCATCATCGGAAGCGGGGTCTGCGTGTAGTAGTAACCGCGCGTCCTCATGACAAAGGTCCATACCACGAAGAGCAGCGAGGCGACGAAGAAGATGAAGCCCCAGAAACCGAAGAGATACATCGGCTTCATCATGTACTTGTCGAGGAACTTCACCGTCACCAGATCGAGAACAACCTTCAGCACGCGCTCAAGACCGTATTTCGAGTTGCCGGTCGTGCGGGCGAAATGATTCACGGGGATCTCCGTGATGCGGGCGCCATGCCACTTGGCGTAGATCGGAAGGAAGCGGTGCATCTCACCGTAGAGACGCACATCCTTCACCACCTCCGCGCGGTAGGCCTTCAGCGAGCATCCGAAGTCATGGAGCCGGACACCCGAAATCCTGGAGATCAGCTTGTTGGCCATCATGCTCGGGAGATTCCGCTGCAGGGCGTTGTCCTGGCGGTCGCGGCGCCATCCGGAGCAGACGTCATATCCCTCCTCCAGCTTCGCAAGCATCTTGGGGATGTCCTCGGGATCATTCTGGTAGTCGCCGTCCATGGGGATGATCACCGAGCCGGAGGCATGGTCGAAACCTGCCATCATCGCTGCCGTCTGGCCGAAATTCCTGCGGAAATGGACCACCTTCGCCTCGGGGTTCCTGGCGGCGAGACCGTCGAGGATGGCGGCGCTCCCGTCCGTGCTGCCGTCGTTCACGAAGATCACCTCATAGGGCCGGCCGAGACGGTCCATGACCACCTTGATCTTGGCAAAGAGAGCCTCGATCGCGCCGTGCTCGTTGTAGATCGGGATGGTGATGGAAATCATGACGGAATGCAGTCTCACAGAAAACCGGAACCCCCCCCTCAGGTCAACTCATGGGTGATGGGGAATCGGATCCCTGTGATGGGGCAGAGCGCCCCCCTCCCCCTGCCCGAGCATCCATTACCGATATCGTCCTTTACAACTCATGCTATGGTTGCATCCGGATGTCCGGAACATCAGCCAATCCCAACGCGACCGCATTGCAGAAAAAGCTGCGCGATGTGCCGCACCGTCCCGGTGTCTATGTGATCAGGGACCGGTTCTCCAAGATCATCTATGTCGGCAAGGCGATCGATCTGAGGCGACGCCTCTCCAACTACTTCACCCCTTCCGGACGGACCAAGGCCGACATCAAGACCCGCGCGCTGATTGACAGCGCCGCCGACTACGAGTGGCACGAGGTCAGGAGCGACGCCGAGGCGGTGCTCTTCGAGGGGAAGCTCATCAAGGAGTGGAGACCCAAGTACAACGTCAGCTTCCGCGACGACAAACGCTTCCTCCTCGTCCGCGTGCAGTTGAAGGATGCCATCCCCCGCTTCGAGTTGACACGCCTGAGGCGCGAGGACGGGGCGCGCTATTTCGGACCATTCGCCAACGCCAACGCCCTCCGCTCCTCCCTCCAGGCCATCCGTAAGCAGTTCGGCCTGCGCTCCTGCCGTCCCCCGGAACCGACCGAGCGGGACTTCAAGCATTGCCTCGACCACATCATCAAGAACTGCTCCGCCCCTTGCGTCGCCCGGATCTCGCGCGAGGAATACCGACAGCGCGTCGAGCAGGCCTGCGAAGTTCTCGAGGGGAAATCCCGCGAGATGACCGCCGCCATCGAGGAGGAGATGGCCAAAGCGGCCGAGAAACTCGATTTCGAGAAGGCGGCCTCCCTCCGGAACCTTCTCAAGGATCTTCAGGAAACCAGCAAGCCGGTCCGACGCTTCACCCGCAAGTCCCTTCCGAACAGCATCGATCCCGAGGGCGATGTCGCCGAATTGCAATCGGCCCTGGGGCTGCCCAAGGCGCCGCGCACCATGGAGTGCTTCGACATCTCGAACATCTCCGACAACCACATCGTCGCCTCCATGGTCCGTTTCCGAAACGGAGTGCCCGAGCGGGATAGCTACCGCCGCTACCGGATCACCTCCACCAAGGGACAGGATGATTTCGCCAGCATGGCCGAAGTGATCAGGCGCCGCTACAGGCGACTGCTGACGGAGGCCGGGAAGTGCCATCCAGATTCCGATGATTCGCAGGAGGATCCCGCCGAGGCCATCGAACGCCACTCCCGGGCACGACGCACAGAGAGCCCCCTTCCGGATCTTGTCATCGTCGACGGCGGCAAGGGGCAACTCGGGATGGCCTGCAGGGAACTTCAGGCCTTGGGACTGCATGACCAACCGGTGATCGGCCTCGCGAAGGAATTCGAGGAGATCTACCGCCCGGGTGAATCACTCCCCGTGCGACTCGACAAGGACTCCGGCGCCCTGCGCCTCCTCCAGCGCATCCGCGACGAGGCCCATCGCGTCGCCAACGGCTACAACGAACTCCTCCTGCGCCGACGCATTTCCGAAAGCCTCCTTGACGACATCCCGGGCATCAGCGAAGCCCGCAAAAAGGCACTGCTCACGAGATTCGGCAGCATCACCCGGATGCGGAAAGCAACCGTCGAAACCCTCTCGGAAATACAGGGCATCAGCCGCGCAAAGGCAGTAACGATTCTGGAACATCTTAACAAAAGACGTTCCTAGGGTTTGTTGGAGCCGCTTATCGGATTATCCCTCCCTCCTGGAGGGCTCTTGATGATGGATTCGCAGTAGCATTATGCCGCTGATCGCGGCATGGCTAATTCCTGGCCGTGGGAACGGGCGGGATAGCCTGCCTATAGCGCAGCACACGCCGTTCGCCCCTCACCAGTGGCTCAGGGCTGCCTTTGGCAGTCCAACCTCCTTCCTCCATTCGGAGGTTTCATCCGGCGCTCCATCAAACTTTGTTTGATGGAGCCGCTTATCGGATGTCCCCGCTACCGCGGGGTGCTACAGCATGGCTTTCGCCTCAAACATTTGCCGCTGATCGCGGCATGGTGATCGAACCAAGGTTCGACTCCGATGTCTCATCAATGCCCTGAAGGTCATGATGGAGCCGCTTATCGGATTCGAACCGATGACCCTCTCATTACGAATGAGATGCTCTACCGACTGAGCTAAAGCGGCGAAGTCAGTTAAAAAATCCTAACCGAAATGGCCTTGAAGGCAAGAATGGCGGAACTTTGACATGAGACACCTCTTATCCGACTTGTCTCTTGGGCTAGATAAGGGCAAATTTTGCATCATACAGGGAGGGGTGGTAGAGCGGTTTATTGCACCGGTCTTGAAAACCGGAGAGGTGTTAAAGCCTCCGTGGGTTCGAATCCCACCCCCTCCGCCATATCTGTCCTAAAAATTGGTTTTTAGTGGAGCATCCTGGGAGAGAGATGAAGAACACGATGATGCACTACAAGATGCTTTTTCCCGTTAGGCCATTCACCCATTCACTCATCCTCCGCTTCCTACGGAGCGACAGGAGAAGCCTGGGGCTGCGGGGAGGGTGATGCCGAGCCGCCGATCTTGGGGAGCAGTTTGGGCCGCCACTTGGGATTCTTTGCCGACCCGACCGACTCGTACTCGAAGATCTTGCTCACTGGAAAGAGCACCACACCTGGCAATCCCTGCGCATTGAGGCGGATGTTCATGCTCATCCTGTCCTCCAGATAGAAAATGCTGCCATTTCCGATCATGCTGAATCCTTTTCCCTTGATCAGCAGATCGCGCGTGGTGATGGCTCCGTTCTCGACGGTGAAGTCGGCCGTGGCCTCTCTGGCGGACTGGTAGCCGAATCCCGGGATGACCTCTCCCAGCAGGAGGGAGAGAGGCCCAAGCACCGGCATCGCGAGGACATTCCCATCCTTGATAAGAAGGTTTCCCTTTCCGGTCATGGCGCGATCGTTGCCTCCGACCGCCCGGAACGCATAGTCGGCGGTCAATTTGCCGCTCGATTCGTCGTAGTCGAAGTAGAGCTTGGCGAGCTTCTGGAAATCGACATCCTCGAGATGAACGGAAGCCCCGTAGCGGCTGTCACCGGGCGCCACGGAGACATCCGCCTTCAACGCGACATCGCCGCCGAAGAGTCGCGACGTCGGGATATCGATGAGGAGCTTCTGCCCCTTCAGCAGGACGGTTCCGCTGGTGGAACCGAAGGGAAGATTTCTGCCGATAAGTGTGTAGCCCATCCCGGAGGGAGAGTTGATAGCGATGCGGAGGTCATTCTTGGCGGGGTTCTTCAGACCCACCTTCCCGGTGAGCTGAACCTCCGGCGGCTTGTTAAAGCGATACTCCTTGAGCCCCTCGGCGATGCGCGGATCGATCCAGGTCATGATCTTGACGGGATCCATGCTGGTGCGGACGCCCGGGAAGCGCCCCTCCCAGTTCTTGTAGTCGTAGACAAACTCCCCGCGGCCGGTTCCCTCACCCATCCTTACCTGGATGTCGCGGAAAGAGGCGGCTCCGTTGGCCACCTCCATGCGTGCCGAGAGACCATCGATCCAGGCTCCCCTCATCGCCCCCTTGCCAAGCGACAGTGATCCGCTTCCCTTGACGGTCGTCGGATCACTTCCCGGCATTCCTCCCTCGAAGGTCACCAAGAGGGGATCCTTGAAATCCATCGCCCCCAAGGCCTCCGCCGCGTGCCCTGCGGCTACCGGGGCAAGCTTTCCGGGAAAGAGGCCGGCGGAGAGCCGCAATCGGTTGTCCCCCGGCGCGATCAATAGGTCCGCCTTCACGCTTCCCGGATCTCCCTCGGCCTGCAGATCACGGATCAGGATTTTCCCGTCGCGGAAGGCAGCACCTCCCGAAAGCGACCACATCGAGACTCCCTTGTATCCGAAGCGACCGACCGCCAACCCAGCAGTTCCATCGATCAGCGGCTTGCCCGCATGCCAGTCCACCCCGATCTTCCCGTTCAGACGGATCGGATCAATCCATTCCCAATCCTTGGCTTTTTCCCTGCCGAGAAGGAGCTGAGGAATGGGTGCGCCAGAGAACGCGCCGCCGAATTCCAACCAACCCCGGTTTTCACCGAAGTCGGCCGATCCGACGGCCTGCAGGATGCCCGTCCCGTCATCAAGGAGGAGTTTTTCCAAACTCAACTTCCTCGCGGCGTAGTCGGCGGATAACTCAAGGTGACGAAAAACAATCGTCCTCCATTTCCCGGCACCTGTTTCCAGATGCGCCTCCTCGACCCGAAGGCTCTCGGAATCGCTCAGATCCCCGCCGGCCTCAATGGTGAGAACCGGCCGCTTTCCCTCCCAAATGATCGCATCCAGTTCACTCCGGATGGCATCAATCGTCTGTGCTGTTTTCCCCGGCCCCTCGGTGGAAACGGGCTTGGGGGCGAATTTTTTCGGGTTCAGGAATGTTCCAGATAATTCCACCCTGATTTTCGCAAGCTCAAAAGAGAGAACCGAGACCCTGAACTCTCCGGGAGTACAGCTGATCACACCCCTGACGTGATCCAGCCTGAGGCGCGGTTGGTCCGCCGGCCCGAGCGGAATATCGAGGGTCACATCCCGAAGGTTGATCCTCTCCAAGCGCGGAGCCCCCCTAAGGATGGAGTCCATGTTGACGGAAACGGCCAGATGATCGGCTGAACAGACCAGTCTCTTTTGAGGAGTGCGATCATGCACCCGGACCTGCTCCAAAATGAAACCCCGGAGCGGACTGAAGAGTACCTTGCCGAGTTGGACCTCGTAGTCTTTTCCGCCAAGCAACCCCTCCGCCCGATTCCGGATCGTGTCACCCAGGCCGTGAGTCGAGGTCACTACCAAAAGCGCGGGCAACCCGAACACCACGACCAGAAAAAGCAGGGCAAACAACGAGGCCGCCGCATACCGGATAAGATCCTCAAACCGCTTCCAGATCGTCGGCATGATGGCACGCGGCCTTCCCAGCACATATCGCGAGCGTTTGGAAGGAAGGAGTGCCATCACCCAACCTTCCGAATTGAAGGCATTCTTGTAAAGCCACGGAGAACGAAAAACAGAAGAGCCGAAGGGGGGTCTTAATCTGGAAAGCAGGAAAGCAGGAAGAAGATCTCTCGAGAAGTGGCATGGACGCGATGTCTGCTACCCGGCCTCAGCTGCACTCAACCTCGGATTCTTCTCGTTATAAAAATCCTCTCGGTCGCTTTTTCCTGATGCAACGGATGCGAAGCAACGGCCAGGCAAGCAATTCCGGAGTTCCTGATTTTTCCCCTGTCTTCATTCTTCACCTGCTGAAAAGCGCGAAGAACAAAAAAAAAGAGGGAGGCGCTTTCACGCCTCCCTCTCTCTGTTATCAAACCAGTACCAATGAACTGAAACCTACCGAAACTTCTTAGAACTTCCAGTTGATGCCACCGGAGATGGCCTGGCTGAAGATCCTCTGGTCGCCGTTGATCAGGTTGCAGATCGCGTAGGCGCTGATGCTCTTGCTGAGCACCAGATTGCCACCGATGCCGGCGATGTACTGGTCGCGGCCGGGATTGGTGGTCTGGTAGTTGTAGCTCTGCCCGAGGATCGAGGAGCTGAGGTTGTAGCCATTCTGCAGGAACTCATGCTGCCAGGCGAAGCTGACGAAGGGCTGAAGCTTCACGCTCTGGGTCAGGTCGAGGGTGTAGGAAGCCTGGCCGCCGAGTGTATAGAGCATGCTGGAGGCATTCTGGGAACCGATGGTCTGGTTCAGAGGACCGGCTCCGGTCTCGGTGGTGCCACCAAGCTGGAGGTAGGTGTACTGGAGACTGGTGGCGGGGCCGAAGGTCAGCTTTCCAGCCTTGAACTCATAGCCGGTGCCGAGCATGGAGTCGAACTCACCGCCGGCGACATTCCCGTTGGCCATGGAGCTGAATGTGTTGCCATTGCCGGAGATGCTGATGCCATGGTTCACATCCACCGAGTTGTAGGCTCCGCCGACGATGCCGTCAGTGTACCAACCACCCTTCTGATATTCACCCATCAAGCCGTAGCGCACACTGTTCTGGGTGGCGGAACTGCCACCGCCATTGGAGCCGTTGAAGTTGACCCTGGTGCCCTGGTATCCGACATAAGGTCCGACGCTGAGGCCCTTGAGGAACTCATAAGTGGCGCCGATCTGAACTCCACCACCGTAGGTGTTGTAACCGGGGAGGTTATTGACGCTCTGAGCCTGGGACCACATGCCGTTACCATCGGCAAAGGTGACCCACTTCTGCTCGGGCTCCGCAACGGGGGCCACGACCTTTTTGCCGCTCAGGGTAGCAGACTTGCCGCCATCGGCGACAGGAGCCACGGAGTCATCCAGAGCCCTTCCGGCACGGACGGCCCAAAAACGTTGCTGGAGTTGAGTATTCTGGACGTTGGCGCTGTTGAAGAGGATCGTCGGCAGCGCAGTGTAGAGACCGGGGCTCAACTGGTTCAAAAAGGTTTTAACAAGGGGGTCAGATACCGCATTCAATTGATCCTGGTTCACAGGATTGTTTGGATCAAAGGCTGGGTAGAGAACTTTTTGAATCTTTTCAACAACCTTATCGAAAGCCGCCTGCTGGGATGATAGCAATAAATCGAAATTATAATTCAAATTCACAGCCATCCCATAGAGGAGGCAAGTGGAAGGTAAAAGTGGTTGGGATAAAGTGGTGATGGACGGGGAGATTTTAACCTGCCACATGGCAGGGATATGCAAAAACAACCCCGCCCATCGGTAGGCAAGTTCACGATTTTGAGGC